>NZ_JAOWIG010000065.1:0-321001 GCF_030332245.1 Citrobacter sp. Cy070 | reverse complement strand
CTATCCCTGCTGCATCATGCAACGCCATCAGCAACGGTGTCACGGGGGAACCGTCTGGCTTCACACCCCGTTCCTTCATCTGCCGGATTGTATTTCCGGCCACTCCGTTCTTCCACGGATACAATGTCTCCTGCGGCCCCGGCTCTTTGACTATGGCATAGCGTTCACTCACACACTGGCTGACGCGGATTTTAGTATGGGTGCCATACGGTAACCGCATTGCCGGACACAGCTGGCTGCCCTGCGCCGGGATGTAATCCAGAACCCTGGCGAGATTTGCTGTGGTTGCCTCTGTTATTTGCTGTGAAGCCTGGGGCGCCGTCCAGTTTGAGGAACTCAGGCGCTGCATTCTGCGCTGCCTTTGACCGCTATCGCCCGCGTAACGCTCCATCGTTTTTTCCGTCCAGGGACACTGCGTGAATGCTATCCAGATATCATTCTCCAGGACTTCATAAGGCAGCGTCAGAAAATCCTTTCCGCCATCACTGTACGTTCCCTGCCGACAGTCTGGCTCTGATTTCTCCAGAACATTTTTCGCCGACAGCTGTTTCCACAAACTGCCGTCATCACACACCGACCACGCTTCCCAGTCCGTCAGGTACGGATAATAGATATAGATATATCCCCTGCGCATCGCGCGTAGCGCATAGTGATAGTTTTCGTTTTCCGCCGGGTAAGCTGATATTCCAGATTTTGCCCACGCCGGCAATGGTTCTTTAATATATTCAGGAACCACCGCATAGCGTACAGGTATTAATGCCGGTCCCTGTGACATACAGTCACATTTATGATTTATCATCCCTGTTCTCCCACATATTCGAACTGTAAATTGCTTAATTAATGTTTGCTCGAATTTCATTCCATTGTTGTTCTGTGATATGAGATATGATTTGAGTAAATTTCCCCCTCTCACTTAAGCTATTTATTTCAAGCAAGTTTTTAATAAATTCATGGTTATAAAACTCCGGAGCAACATTAATTGAACACTGGCCCCACTTGATAAGATCTTCTTGATCAGAAAAAGTATATAATACAGCTCTTTTAAGTGACTGCTGCAATAGCTTAAATACCGCGGGCTCTGAAAACCGTTCACGACTCAAATTAGCCAGACGATAATTACAGATAACTCTATTTTTTATCCCTGCAAAATTTATATCACGCCAATTGTCAGCGCTCAGCGATAACGTATATGAAAGTCGCAGTTGATTCTCAGACTGATTTATTTTATTGATAAACTGACCATCGCCATCAATAAAACTCCACACTTCAATTGGCCCTAACAAACGTCGTTGTTGCCAGTCATCCAGAATAGATAAAAGAGAGATCATAATTGCCGGATCATAATACCGAAGCAAAACATCTTTTCCATCATGCTGCTGGATTGCCACCTTTCCCAGATAATCTGCGAGATTTACAATGTTTTCTTCGCAAGAAAGCCAACCACATACCATCCTGCCCTTACCCAGCAGTATTTCATTAGGTTCGATCTCTTGCAGAGCTTGCATAATGCTTTCTTGTAGTAACTTACAATCCTCAGGTAAGGATAAATTCAGTGAAACCAAACAAGGTTCAAATTCAGATGATAGATAACGAGTAGCAACAGGTACCCTTACAACATATCTATTTGTTATTTCATTATAGAATGATGATTCTTTATTTCTCAACCTTATAATTGCAGTATCAATCATTAAAATGCAATTTCTATTTAACGTTCTAAAAGAATTAAATATTTGCTCACCAATATAATCCCCTTGTTTTTGCATTGCCTGTAAGGAGTAATCATAAGTTATTAATGATTCCTTCATTATTGGTCCTCCATCAACCCAGCGTCACTGTAGGGCTTTGCGTACCACCAGCAGCATCAATAGCTGTGGCGCAAGGATCCGGTAATTCTATGCTGGCATTCAATGTTGCAGGAGCCATTTTCTGAATCCCAATGCTCTTTACGCGTACATTACCAGGCGCCCCTACTTCTATTTCACCATCTTTAAGCCTGATATACGCGCCACCACAACTGAGTACTAACTCTGTCGCTGCGGTAATGATCACCTGCTCATCCTTGCTGGCTATACTCAACGTTTTCTTTGCCAGCAGATCCATTGCATCTCCCTGTGCCTGAATTTCCACTTTTCCTTTGCTGGCGAAAATTTTAATCCCCATCCACTGAGCGAAAAGACTTATTGTTTCTTTCACACCAAGGCGGAATTTTTTAGCGACACTGACATCCGTGTCCGCTCCGGAGGTTACAATGACATTCTCACCTGATGAGAGTTGGATGCTGGCAGGAGTCACCTGCGCAATGCCAGCAGGGGCAGAAAAAAGTAAAGCCTGTTTCTTGAGGTCTGTCACAGACTCCATTAACAATGCTTTTTGCCTCTCGATATCAGCCAGTTCTGCTTTCGCTTTTTCTGCTGCAGAGCGAATACCTTTCGCATCCTGAAGCGCAGCTTGTAAGTTAGCTACTGCTTCATGCATATCTAACTGCAAACCTCCAGCTAATTCCTGGCGATCGGCACTGATAAAGATCCCTTTCCCAGCCCGAATAGCTCCCCACTGGTCTGTACGCAGTTCAAACCCCTCGCCCCGCAGCGCACGCTGTGCATCCACGTTATGCCCCAGGTTCAGCTGCGTCTTGCCGCCGTACTCGGTGCTGAGCTTGACGTGCTCCTCGCCCCGTTTGTCTTCCATGCGCAGCTTGTTGTTCGCGGGCGTGCGGATGACGTTGCGGGTGTGGTTTGCCTGTGTCACATGGTCCGGATGCCGGGAGTCGTGCAGCGCATGGGCGATATAGGGTCGGTCCGGGTCCCCTTCATGAAACGCCACCGCCACTTCTGTGCCCTGTATCAGCGGGAAGTGAATCCCGTAGGTGTCGCCACCGTAGGGTTTGGCCAGGCGCAGCAGCATGCTCTCGTAACCCTGCTGTTTGCTGTCCTGGTCTGCATCAAACTTCACCCGGTACAGCCCCTCCGCCGTCTGATGCGCGTAGATATCCCCGCTTTTCGGGCTGCTGACCCGCGCCGTCAGCGTGCCGCTGACCTTCGGTCTTGCCTTCAGCGCCGGACGCCAGCACTGCGTCTCACTGTACGGTACCGCCGCCAGCGTCACCCTCAGCGCATCCTTCCTGCTGCCGCTGAACCCGGCCCGGATGACCACCACCGGCTGCTGCAGCACGCCCGGCAGCGTCGACGGCACGCTGTTGTCGGTTATCGTCAACACCTGTCCCGGACGTAACCCCGCATCCGTGCTGAAACCCGTTATCAGCGTCTGCTCCGCCAGAAAACGCTCGTGGTCCAGTCGCGCCCAGAAGTTCCCGGTTTCCGCCGCCGGATCGAATGCATCCCCGGTTTCAAGATGGCGCGGTTTGTAGTGATACACCTCGCCATAGCGCATTTCCTCGCCTTCGCCGCCGGTGATATCCGCCCTCGCCGACTGCAGCACTTTCTGCGCTTCGCGGTGGTTATAGTCTTTTGTCGTCACTCCCGCCGGTGCCACCTGGTGCAGAATGTTCAGTCCCCAGACGGAGTCCGCCCCGCTGTCGCTCATTCCTGACGGGCTGTTCAGCGCCAGCCGTTTATCAAACTCATAAGCGCTCTGCTGGTCTGCAAAATGCACCACTTCCGTCCGGGTGTCCGGCTGCAGCGTGAAGAAGTAAAATATCCCCACTTCCGCCAGCAGACGCTCAATAAACGCCAGGTCGCTCTCCTGATACTGATTTATCTGTTCACGCTTCGGATAACTCTGTGTCAGCGTGAATTCATACTCCCAGCCATGCAGGGCGTGCTCCTGCAGGATTTCACTCACCACTTCCGGGACCGATTTGTTTATGAAGAAACGGTGCGTGCGGAACTGTTTATCCAGCAGGGAGAGATAAGGCTCGACGATAATTTGATATCTTGATTCATCGGCAGAACCAGATACCCGCTGAAAATCAGTTATCACACCATGGACTATTTTCTGCGTCGTCATAGATGCCAGCTTGCCAGCATTCATCGTCAATGTTGCTACCTGACGCACAAATTGATTTACCTGAATATCTTTATCTGTACTGGTAAACAAAATACCATAGTAATAATTCCGGCTCAGCCCTTCAGAACCACTGAAATCCTCTACATCCAATACAGAAGAGCAAGAAGGAATAGATAAACTATATCGATTAAGCGTAGTTGCTACCGTTTGATGAGACTTATCCATAAGATTAACTCCGTTCAACGCACTTTATTTCCCGATTTAAAAATCACTTATCCATCGCAGAATAAGGCCTGGCTATTTCCATATCGGTAAGATGGATGTTATAAATACGACCATTAGAAATCTCCACCCCACTAACAACACTTCGGGGTCTATCACTTGAATAAGGAATCTCTAACGTGTACGTAACTACAAACTGGCCACTAGCAGGAAAAGTATAAAAATCGGGTGTTATGCACCATTTATTATTAAGAAGAATAAGCGGTGGATTTGGCATAAATTTCTCATCAGCAAATTCAGCACCTCTACGAGTAACCGTAATGATACCTGGTTTGTACTCTTCAGAGTCCTTCACCCAGAAGCAGATATTTTCCCCAACCACGCTAACTGTGGCTTCCTCATCGGTAAATGATCTGTCACCATATCCAGGGCACCCGGTGAGAAATAACAGACTGTAACTCAGCAAAGTTGCATTAATTAACTTCTTAGCTCTTTTTACCAAAGAAGCCCTCACAATGCTTATCTAATGGCATTTTCATAACGAGGTCCATACACAGTGAAGTCATTATGATTTATACATACTTGAAGTGTTTTACCTATCCATCTCAGAATATGGTCGTATGATTTCCATATCGGTAAGATGAAAATTGTGGACATTCCCATTAGAGACTTCCACACCACTAACCACGCGCTGCGGTCGGTCATCTAAACTATCATTTGGTATACTATAGGAAACGATAAACTGCCCCTTATCTGGAAAAGTATAAAAATTAGGAGTAATACACCATTTCTCGTCAATCAATATCAATGGTGGATCTATAGTGAATTTTTCCCTTCCGAATTCAGATCCTCGTTGAGTAATAGAAATGATACTGGGTTTATGTTTCGCAGAATCATTCACCCAGAAACAGACATTTTCCCCAACCATGCTAACCACCGCTTCCTTATCAAGAAGTAACACATCCCCATATCCTGGACATCCGGTGAGAAATAACAGACTGTAACTCAACAGACTGAAACAACAAAATAATCTACCTTTCATCACCAGGGAAATCCTCGAAGAGTATTTCTATACGATTCTCTGATTACATTTTCATGAATATCCCCATCTAAAGTTATATTATGATTGAACCGCATATCCAGCCACGTTCTATATCCACTCTTTTTTAGAATAAAGCTATCCGCGATAATTTGAGCCTGCTGCTCCATGGGGTACTCGCTTAGAAGTCGTCCATCCAATTTATATCGATAACTGACTAACCAACTCACCAGACCTCGACAAATAACGTTCATGCCATTTTCTCGCTGCCAGACATGGCTCATTTCATGGATAAATAAATGTTGCGAATAGGGTAATGCCTGAGAAAAATCTTCCCGATACAGTTCACGAAAGTAAATCTCACCGTCAGGCGTCATCGCCGTATTCGAATCTTGTAAATTTAATGGTAAATAACTATCTCGATGAATCCACACTTTATGGTACTGGAGAGCAGAACCAAATACAGACTTTGCCAGTTCAATCTCTCCAGATGTAAGCGTTCTGAGACCACCTTCTTTAATATTATTTGGCACTCTCAAACTCCATCATGATGCCCTTCAACTCATCCCAGCTAAGGATCAGAGAGTGTGGCTTTTGCTGCCGGGAAAGATATGTTAACAACTGCTGACTGAGCACTGGCAAGATTTGTTGGTTCAGCAGACTGTCGATATTCCTCGCCCCCGTATCCGGTAGCAGGCAAGCGGCGGTCAGGGCATCAAAAAGGTTCTCGGATATCGTCGTGGTGATACCGTAGTGGCGCTGCAATCGCTGGCTAACCTGATCCAGCTTCATTTGTACAATGGTGCGCAGCGCTGGTTCACTGAGCGGGTGATAGATAATGGTCTGGAAACGTGCCAGCAGCGCCGGCTGAAAATGGTCGCGCAAAAGCGGGCGCAGCAGTTCATGCAGATCGGGCTCTGTCGCTTCCGGCTGTTCTTCCAGCAGCTGCATCACGGCATCGCCGCCAAGATTGGAGGTCATCAAAATAACGGTATTGCGAAAATCAATTTCACGACCTTCGCCATCGCGCATGAAACCACGGTCAAATACCTGATAAAACAGGTTCATGACGTCGCGATGCGCTTTTTCTACTTCATCCAGCAGTACCACGCTATAGGGGCGCTTTCGCACGGCTTCGGTCAGGATCCCTCCCTGACCATAACCCACATATCCCGGAGGCGAGCCCTTGAGCTGGCTCACGGTGTGCGGCTCCTGATATTCAGACAGATTAATGGTGATCAGCGATTTTTCACCGCCAAACAGAATCTCGGCCAGCGCCAGCGCCGTCTCCGTTTTCCCGGTACCGCTTGGTCCGGTAAGCAGAAACACACCCTGCGGGCCGTTTTCCGGCGTAAGACCCGTTTTCGATGCGCGCAGTCGTTGCGCGATGGCATTAAGCGCATAATCCTGCCCGACAACGCGTTTTCCCATCTGAGTTTCAAGCGTCAGCAAGTCTGCCTGGGAGTCCTTCATTAGTGAAGACAACGGGATACCGGTCCAGTCGGCAATCACCGTTGCGACAGTGCGCGCGTCTACATCCGGAAACAGTAAAGGATGACCCTGCTGAAGCACACTAAGCTGCTGCTGCAATTCAACCGTCTCCGCCTGACGGGAAATATCATGGCGGCTGGCCAGCAGTTGCTCAGTGAGCGCTAATTCCTGGCCATACTGGGTTTCGCGTTCATCTAGCTCGACAAGCAGACGATTTTCTTGCTGTTCAATGCTCGCCAGCCTTTCACCATGCTGACCATTTCCTAGCGCGAGATCTGCAAGCAACGCCTGCTTTTCGATTTCAAGCGCGGTGATCTCCGACCTCAAACGCGTCAGTGGTTCCGGAACGGTATCAAGGCTGATACGTACTCTTGCACCTGCGGTGTCCAGCAGGTCGACGGCTTTGTCCGGCAACTGCCGCCCGGTAAGGTAGCGGCGAGAGAGCGTAACAGCGGTTTTAACCGCGTCGTCAGTGATGTGAACGCCATGGTGTTCCGCATAGCGTGATTTCAGACCGCGCAGCATCAAACAAGCAGTGTCATCATCTGGCTCATCCACTTTCACCATCTGAAAACGCCGCTCCAGCGCAGCATCACGCTCAAAATACTGTTTATATTCGCTCCATGTGGTCGCCGCGATGGTTCGTAGTTCACCTCTGGCCAAAGCGGGTTTTAGCAGGTTGGCTGCGTCAGCGCCTCCCGTCTGATTACCAGCCCCAATGATGGTATGTGCTTCATCAATAAAGAGCAGAACGGGGGTTGGCCATTGCTGAACGGCATCAATGATATTTTTTAAACGCTGTTCAAACTCTCCTTTCACCCCAGCCCCCGCTTGAAGCAGCCCAAGATCCAGCGTGCGTAACGTCACCGCTTTCAGGCTATCCGGCACGTTACCTTCCGCAATACGCAGCGCCAGTCCCTCCACCAGAGCGGTCTTGCCGACGCCGGGTTCCCCGACCAGAATGGGATTGTTTTTTCGCCGACGGGACAGCACATCCACCATTTGACGAATTTCATTATCGCGACCAAATACCGGGTCGATATCGCCGGCACGCGCTTTCGCGGTGACGTCCTGCGTAAATTTATCGAGCACGCCTTGTAATGCTGACGACAACGTCGACTGAGCCAGGCCAGGACGCGATTCATCATCAGGAGAAACCTGCGCCAGAGCGGCTTCCTGCTGTCTTTCGGGACGTTCATCCGACTGGACATTTAATAGCGGCAGGAGTCGTTCCAGTTGAGTATGTCCGGCGCTCAGAAGAGGCCACAGGCCATCACACTTCAGTAGTGAAGGTTTGCCTACCAGTGCCATCAGCAGATGCACACCCCGTATCTGCGAATTTTCATCCGTTGCGGCGCATAGCCATGCTTGTTGCATTAAAGAAAGAAGCGCATCAGACAACTGCGGGCGGCTTTTCACGGAACGAGGCTGAACATCCAGATGCACCAGCAGCGACTGCCAGAGATTGTCGATATCCCATTCATAGCGACGAGCGATGACGGTAATATCGCCCTCCCCCTGCTCAAGCAACTTCAGTAGCCAGTGTTCAGGCGTGATTTCTGCATGCGCGCGCGTCTGGCATAACGATGCAGCCGCTTCAAGCGCCTGAGCACAGTAGGGATTGAGACGACGTAATAACACTGCTGACTGGTGTTCCATTTGGTTCCTGACTCCCTGTATTCAGGCACGCTACCGCCCGTGGCCGTAATCCAATGCCCATAAGGTAATAAGTGACGTTGATACTCTCTGCTTAACCCCCCACTCCGGACGCTCAGCAGAGGGCATAAAAAAACGGATGAGGAAATCCTCATCCGTTAGTGCATTACGCGGTGGTACGCTCGTTCCAGGCGTCAGAATGGATAATGTTGCCATCCTTATACGTCCAGACGATCTTCTCGTAGCGCAGTTCTATCTGTTCCAGGTGGTTGTGCTTCTCTTTAGCCGGATCCTTGATGTCGTACATCACAGGATTTACTTTCACCACCTTCACGTTGTGCAGAGTGGTGTTGAAGTATTCCACTTCCTGACCCGCATCATTAATGCGATACCATTTGAACTCTGCCTGGCGCAGGGTCTGACCGGTCGTTACAGCCTTGTACAGATACGGGCTGGAGGCATCGATTTCCTTAGTGAAAAGGAATGGGGTATGGATGCGCGTCCCGGTCAACTTACCGGTGTTGTTATCGGTAGGGATGTACAGGTTATGTTCCTGAGCCACTACTTCGATACTGCCCACACGGTCTTTCACGTCAACAGAGCCTTTAATATCCGCACCGCCGTCATCTTTCAGCCAAAGGTAGACTGGAATTGCCATAACTCTTTCTCCATTTTTACTTCGCTAATGCGTCACCATCTTGCGGTGACGGTTCCCTCATGCCCGGCACCCGACAGGCATCAACCTGCGGAACCAGACTGATCTCTACACGGCGGTTGGCAGCCCGACCCTCCAGCGTATCGTTGGTTTTGTAGGGATGTGATTCACCGTAACCCTGAACGGCAAAGCAACTCTCTGCGACGTCACCGGTATCACGCATCCAGTCGCGAACAGATTCCGCACGTTTGAGAGAGAGCTGCTGATTAGATTTATCGTCACCCACATCATCGGTATGCCCGGCGATGACTATCAGCCAACCGGGCCTGGCTTTGATATTGACCAAAGCTCGAATGAGCACTCTTGTTGAACCCGCTTTTAGCGCCCATTTGCCCGTATCAAACAGCGACATGCTGTCAAGACGCACGGTTTGCGGGGAGGTCGCTTTTGGTTTTTCAGGTGGCAACCAGTCGCTGATTGCGGCCTGCAAAGGTGGGATCAATCTCATCCCCTGGTACAATCCCATTGAAAGAGAAAGGGGTTCGCCGCGCTGATACCAGCGATCAAGCCGCTGCGCATCCCGACGAAGTTGATCCTGAGCCTGAATCTTTGGCTCGACAGGATTGCCGCTAAGATGGCGGTATAGTGTCAGATGATCGTTTGTGATCCTGATGAGATGCTGGTTATTGATAAAGCTGCATGCCATCGCCAGTCCAACAAAAATGCCGCATAGCAGACCACTTATACCCACAGTTCGTTGAAATGCTGTCAGCGCCCGGCGGCGGGATAAAAAAGGCAATGCTAAATCAGGAAAAGGCAGCAGTTCGGACGCTGCAGAAGCCGCAGGAGAAATCGTTGTTTGATCGGTGATATGCCGCTGCCACAGGTTATTTTCACAGGCCGCTAATGAGGTGAAACACACAACCCGTAAAGCAGAGAAAAGTGGCGGAGCATGGCGCTCGGCATCGCCTTGTACCTTCTTCAGCCAACCCAGTAAAGTATCTAACCACACTGCATGTGTAAGGTGAGAATGGCGAGCCGAGTGCTCTTGCGATGAGAAAGGAACAAAATCATCTAATCCTGTAGCCGACTGCACTTCAGTATCCTGAGGGGTGCGAATAAACCAACGCACAGTCTCATTGCACTGAGGAGAATTCAGCCAACAACACAGCCAAAACGGCGGTATACCTGATAACCAACGCCGACTCTGGGTCACCACCCGCCGCCAACTGAGCAGCATGTGCTTGAGCGCGTCTTCATCATTATGCCGTTCCGGGATCAATGCCAGCATCACGGAAACGCGCATAAGAAGCCCCGGACGCTGCACAGCTATCTGACGAACCAGAGCACTGTAATGCTCTGGGGATTGAACAGATAAATACCAGCCCTGTGAACTCTCGCAGGAATCGCCACGTCCGGCAAACAAAGGAGCAGTATCGCCACATACCAGCACAACAGGTCCACTGAAACTCTCTGGAGGGAGCGGAACGTCATGAGCAGAATGAGCAGACGTCAACCGACCATATTGACGCCAGCCATAAACGATCCCTGGAATGGAAAACAGTAAAATAAAGACGGTAAGACCACTGCGAACACCCATACTTAACGGACTGAATCCCCAGACCAGCAACAAAGCCAGCACGGTTGCCAGCGCATAGTTAACGATCCCTCGCAACTGAGCCATGTCTTAACCCTGCCCAATAAGCTGAGCAATCTGCCCTTGTAAGACATGAGAAAATGTGAGCCATAAAGCACCCAACGCCAGTGCGCCGACAAGCCATGCCAGCCACCAGCGGCGCTTACCGCCAGAGAATCCGGAAGCCCGCATGATGACTGGCGCATCGTGCTTTAACTTAAAAGGCATTGCCTGAGTCGTCAGCGCTTCAAGAACATCTTCACGACGCTCGTCTCCTTGCTCACGATAACGCCCAACAAAACCGAGCGTGATTGCGCGATAAAAGCAGGTTAATACGGCGGTATCAGGAACGGGCTCGCGCAGTACGGTACGGATACGCTCCCAAAGTTCTTCCCCGGCATTGGTGGTGTTGAAATAGCGAGCCTGTAAAGGTGTCGCAAGCCAGGTGATATAACCGCTATCCTGGCGGTTGCGGTTCAATACGCTTTCATCCAGTAATGCACATTGCGTATAGAGCATGTGCTCAACGCTGTGTTCGCTGTATCCCATGTCACGTAAGGCCTCACGTGCAGAATCAATCCATTGGCAGGCCCGGCGATAGAAAGCAGCCCCATCGTCGACTTCCGACCCATCACGTAATTGGCTTACAGCAAGCCAGGTTGGCCAGAACACCTGATCAATATCCTTATTCATTTATTTCAATCCCTTAATACTGCAAATAGCTCAAGTTGAATCTCTCCCAACGTTCCCGGCACATAGAAAGCGCAATTACCGGCGTCCAGCATGGACTGGGCGGTTGGATGATTAATCTCAAGAGCAAAATATTGATTTTCCAGTCGTAGTGGGATGGCTGCGGGTACATGCGTCAGCGGTTTTAATGGAATGCCGCTAAGTGCCACATTGACGACATCCGACACATCAGCCCGACTCCCTGCTTTACACAGCTGTGGAAACTGCGTCAGGAGGACATGCGCTGGAAGAGCCGAACGAACGGACAGATAAAAATCAGCGCCTTCACGCAGTCGGGCATCCGACAGAGCGCCATACCAGAACTGTCGCTCCTGCGTCAGTTCAATCGCGACAACGCGAGATGGCAGGCTGGCTTCCAGTAGTTCCACCAGCAGTGCAAACAGTGGCGGGAATACCTGCTGCGGATTTGCGTGCTGGTATGGAGGTACAACACTGACATCATTGTCTAATGAAAAGGTCAGCAGGCTGCCGGCTAACCGCGCCAACTCACGCCACAAAAGCTCGGGGTGACGGCCCGGATTTTGCAGCATTTCTTTCAGAACAGGCTCCGAGCTATTAAGTGCATTTAGCAGCCAAAACAATGAAACGTCTGCTACCGCAAAATCCGCCATTCGTTCGTTACTTTCACGGCGCAAGGCCATCAGGCGACGGCAACGCGCCTGGATACGGTGTACTAAATCACCGAGCGAGTTGATTAATGAGGGGCTCGCTGAGAGTGAAAGCGAGGGTGGTAAAAAATCGCGTCCCAGCTCCCATTGCCCCTGAGCATTACGAATAAGGCAAGCTACCGGACAGGTCAGATAAGCGCTGTTATCGTCATGGGCATACCGGAGGGTAATAGCATGCCGCAGTACCGCCATATCAGTCCGTTCCTGGCCTGCGAGATCCTGCACTGGTAGCCATTCCTGCTGCCAGCGACACGGACGGCTAACGCCGTTGCCTGATGAAAGATTGCCGCCATTAGCTGAAAGCAGCGGCAACGCCAGCACGATATCAACGCTGCTGTAACCAGTAAGATGCGATAAATCACACGCCGGAGGCAGGTTATCTGAAATACCTGTATCCACTAACGTACCGTCAGGAAAGCGCACCACCAGATTAACGGGATTCAAACGGGAAACCGTTAGCGCACTTTCATCAAACTCCGCACTGATGACGCCCCACGGTGATGAAAGTGACATGTGAGCAACAACGTCAGCGACATAAGCATCCCAACGTGTCTGTTGCTGAAACTGCTGGGGAGCCAGAAAGGCCCCCTCGCTCCATAACGGACGATAGATCTTCATCGCACCTCCTGTGCGCTGCGTCGTTAAGATTTCGACTTCGGCATTTGTGAAACTAACGACAGACTGACGTCCATACCTTCAACCTGGAAATGCGGAATGGCATACAGGCGTACACGGAAGAAACCGGGGTTATCCTCAATATCCTCCACCACGACACGCCCATCACGCAGCGGGTGTGATGCCTGCAAGTCGTCGCCAGGATCGGTCATTTCGGTTACCAGACTGCGCAGCCAGTTGTTAAGTTCAAGCTCAAGCAGACGGCGATCTTTGGTCGTGCCAATATTTTCCCGCTGCAAGATTTTCAGGTAGTGAGCGA
Source organism: Citrobacter sp. Cy070 (assembly GCF_030332245.1). Taxonomy (NCBI): domain Bacteria; kingdom Pseudomonadati; phylum Pseudomonadota; class Gammaproteobacteria; order Enterobacterales; family Enterobacteriaceae; genus Citrobacter; species Citrobacter sp. Cy070. The sequence goes on along the minus strand of NZ_JAOWIG010000065.1, from coordinate 307,984 downwards.
TGCGAGAAAGCAGGAAGATATACGGCAGACGTGAGTTAATCCGGCTGTTAGCCGTCGCTTCCGGAGTATCAAACTGCGCAGGTTTTTGAGCCGAGTTAGCAGAGAAGAAGCAGGCGTAATCACGATTCTTATAATATGAAAGCGGAATAAAGCCGAGGTTAGCGAATTCAAACTCGCGGGTTTCCGGAATCATCACCTCAGATGGAATCTTCACCTGATTACCCGTACCCAGATCGTACAAATGGATAGGCAAATCTTTAACTGCGCCGCCCGCCTGCGGCCCACGGATCTGGACGCACCAGCCATTCTTGATAAAACTTTTCACCATGTTGACAGCGAAAGAGAAAGAGGCGCTGGTCCACAGATATTTTTCGTGATCCGGCCCCTTAACTTCTTCAACATAGTTAAAACTGCGTACCGGCACCGTATCAGGGCCGTACGGCAGGCGACCCAGCACACGCGGCATAGTCAGCCCGATGTAGCGTGAATCATCGCTATCACGAAATGCTTTCCACTTGATGTATTCAGCTCGTTCGAAATAATCATTGATATCTTTTATGGCCGCGACGTCTTCCATATTTTCTTTCAGGAAGAATTTCGGCCCCACGGCACCAATAAACGGCATATGACAGGCTGCCGAGACGCCAGAAATATTGCGCAGCAGTGCAATATCCTGCGGGCTGTTATCAAATTCGTATGCTGAAATCATTGCCGCAATGGGTTCGCCGCCTGGCTGATCATATTCTTCAATATAAACATGGCGGTATAACCCGCTCTGGATAAGTTCCGGCGCGTCGTCAAAATCATCACGTAACGCATCCTTGCTGATATCCATCATTTCTACCCGGACATTTCGACGAAAATCGATGCCGGTGATCATCGAATGTAAACCGCGCCAGAGCGATTCTTGCTTCTGAAACTCAGCATGATGCATGACTTCATTTACCTGATCGCTAATCTGCTTATCAAGGCGAGCAATTTGTTCATCAAGCAGCGTTTTATCCAGGCGCTCTACTGGCTGTGCGGCATCCGCCAGACATGAGACCAGAACCTGAATAGCGGCGGTCACGCGTTCAGCTGGAGCGGCATCAGAAAGCGCTTCATCACTCTGCCACGCATCAACATTTTTTAATGCCGAAACCGGGGAAAGATTAATTTTGTCAAAGAGGGATTGATAAACGCTGCGTTCATTGGTCGTAGTGGCCGCGACTGAAGAGGTATGTTCCTGAACAGACATCAACATATTCCTTTTATGATCCTTTACTATTCCTGCCAATTAAGCGGAGGAAACCCTGTATAGCGTTAAATCTCTTCTGGCATCATGGTTGCCAGTTCATCACGCAGTTCCTGACTCAGGGCTGGATCCTTAAGGATGGTTTCCAGCTCGCGACGAAAAGCAGCGTTATCGAGTAAGTTAGATTTCAGGTCACGAAGTAAGTTACGCATAGCTAACAGAACGCGTAATTGTGGGATATTCCTGGCTACCTGCTCGGGCTCAAAATCGTGGATATTTTTAAAAGTAAGATTAATATCGTCTTTTCTACCATCACCAGCTAACGTATTTTTAACACTCAGATTAACGACTGGTGAGAACTTAGCTAACACATCGTTGAAATTATTCTTATTAATATCAACCTTTTCGCGTTCCGATAGAGGTCGTTGTTCTCTACCATTACTGAAATCACCCACGGTCAAAAGTTTTAACGGCAATTCAACCTTTTTCTGAACGCCTCCGGTATGTAAATCTAACTTGATATTAACGCGTGCCGTCGGCACTTCATTCTGAAAACTGTCACCCATACATCCCTCTCAGACCGGCGATTCCTGCCGATATTTTGCATTTCCTGACGGAGCATTTTCCAATCGCTCAACGAGTTTCATACAACGTCATTTCTGTGGGCAGTCAACAATGACTGTTAATGACAATTAATGATTATAATTAGTGTGGCGATGTAATCCGATATATTCTCTAATAGAAAACATGATCAATATCACTGTTCAACAAAATAATACATCAGTATTATTTATTTAAAAGAGAGATCAAGAAGCTCTTTATCTAATACAAACAACAGGAATTAAATAATGTTAAATGCATTCACTGAATAAATGTATTTTTATTATGCAAGTATTAATAAGGGGAATATCTATAATTATATATATAGACCACATCATTTATTAAAATATAATCGAAATCAATTAAACTATAAATAAAAAAAGCCGAAGATATACTTCGGCTTTTCGCACCTCATTCCTGAGCACGCAGAAAGATTACGCTTCCTGCACCACAATCAACGGCTCGATATCGCTCTCTTTTTTAATCACTAGCGACTCATCACCGCGCAGGCAGGTCCCGCCGTAGTTACCACCTACGGTGAACGTACAAACCTGAATATATTTACCGGCAACCTTCGGCAGACACCAAAGCTGCTGATAAATGTTCTTCTGCTCAGCAAACTTACCGCTGGTTTTATCCAGTAGCTCTTCCTGATGACTCACCAGATCGATGTTGCTGCCACAACGTCCTGCAATAGGTTTCACCGCATAACCGGTTTGCGCCAACTCTTCATTAACAGTGAAATCGGTATCAAGCAGATAGCGGTGATGCGGGAAAAGCTGCCAGAGGATCGGCAATATCGCTTTGTTGCCAGGGATCACCGTCCACAGAGGTTCGAAGACCAGCACTTCCGGGCGCAACAGCACGTCGATTAAACGTACTTCCTGATTGGTATGCCCGGTACGAATTGGCACCGCGGCGTACTCCGTTTCGCTGACCTCTCGCACCTGCTCAATCGCGGTTTCCCACGCCCAGGTTTTCCAGACGCAGTTCACCAGGCGACCGTCACCGTCAATCAGTTGACCGGCGTCATCCCAGCGTAGCTCATCGAGGCCACGCAGAATTTTGCTGTCAAACCCGGCCTGACGCAGCGCCTGCTGCATAAACTGCGCGTGGTAGTTTTCTTCGATATCCTTATCCTGCATGATGTGGACAAACGGACGTGCGCGGCTGTGCTTCCAGGCACCCGCCAGTTCGTTGATCAACCCTTCAGCCGGGTTGTGTCCCTGCCCTGTGTAGCCTCGCTCGGCCCATCTTTCGAGAATCAAGCCAGCTTCGGTATGGCACGAGGCGGAATCGGCATTGTACTCATACACCTTCAGTCCGCGTTCATCCATACAGAAATCCATACGACCCGTAATCATATGATGTCGACGACGCTGCCAGGAAAGGCGCAGACGCGGCCAGAGGATTTTCGGGATATCGAACAGCGCCAGCAGGTTGTCGTCTTTCAGCACCTTGTCGGTCGCGTGCAGGTACATCAGGTGTAACTCGTTAGTGGCTTTGATCAGCTCCTGCTCGGCACTCTCGGTAATGGTGAAGTACTGATGCGGATCCTGATTAATGACGTGACCGTTCGCCAGCACGTAGGCTTTTTGCAGCGGATCCTGCTCATCCAGCCATTTACCGTCGAACTGTCCGTTATCTTCCAGTCGCGCGCTGCCAATTTTCAGCGAGTCATTGGCGATCTCCGGCTGCGGCAGGCTGTAACGGGTATCCTCGGTCTGGATCATCCAGCCAAGGATGGTGGTGTCGTCAAAGGTATCCCGCAGGGTGTAGCAACCGTTTTCAACCACCATCTCCAGTTCACGGGTCCACTGCTGTCCGGGAGGCAGCGGCGTATGGAGCACGTTCTGTTCGGCAATACGGATTTTGTTTTCCAGCAACTGGGTGACGACCGCCACATGGCCGGTGTCTTTAAATTCGCCGCCTTTTTGCCAGATAAGCAACGCGCCTGCTACCGGTGCGCGGGGTGAACCATTGGGAAATGCCTGTAACGGCAGGATATTGTCATTCACCACTTCACGCAGGAAGCGTAAGGAGAAAATCTCCCAGGCCATGCCTACATCGGTGAAGACCACGCCATAGTTTAGGAAAAGAAAGCGGCGTGCGAACTCTACGCACTGCCATTTGTGGCCCATGTATTCGTCGTCGATATAGCTGCGAAATGCCGCATCATCGTCGTAGTCCCGTGGGTCAAGGGAGCTGTAATCTGAAGAGTAGATTGCTACGCCGCCTGGGGCGTAGCCCAATAATGTCCCGAATGGGGCATCCTGACTGGTCGTTCCTTTGCTCATGCACCTTACCTCAAAACAATACAGCCTGAGCAGGTTGGCGTGAATTTTTCGCTCTGATTGCCTGCTCTGCGACACTAACCGGACAGAGGTCGACATCATCATACACCTCAACGCAGCGACTGGCGCTCAGAGGCGAAAAATTCACAGCAGGAACTACGCCTGGGTAAGGATTACCGGCACGCTTTTATACGCCGGAGTCAAACTTTGTGTGTCCACCGCGTCCAGCGACAGCAGGACATTCGCTTCAGGCAGATAAGCGCCAATTGAGCCCGACGCCATGTTGTAAATCACCACCGTTAAGCCGTACATGATGCGATCCGCGCACGGCTGGCCGTTGTCACCCAGCGCCTGAACGTTGACCACATCACCCTGGCTCAGACCGCGAGCCGCCGCTTCCTCGGCGCTTAAAAACACCACATCCCGACGACCGGTAATGCCGCGATAGCGATCGTTCATACCATAAATCGTGGTGTTGTACTGATCGTGACTGCGTAGCGTCGCTAGTATCAGCGTATCGGCAGGCTGATTTTCCCGCTCTACCGCCCGCTGATGGCTGACGATAAAGTTGGCTTTGCCATTTACCGTTCGCCATTCACGGCGCGATGCAGGGGTATCCATACGAAACCCGCCCGGCTCGGCAATACGGGCGTTGTAATCGTGGAACGCCGGGATCACGGCTTCAATGGCGTTACGGATCAACGCGTAGTCCCCGGTTAACGCTTCCCAGTTGATCGGCGAAAGAGGCAGCGTGGCGCGTGCTATGCCCGCCACAATCGCGGGCTCTGATTTTAGCCAGCGGGAAGCCGGTTTCAGCGCGCCGCAGGACGCGTGGACCATCGACATTGAATCTTCGACGGTCACCGACTGAATGCCCGTCACCTGCAGATCGCGCTCGGTTCTGCCCAATGCGGGGAGCAGATAGTTATGTTTTGCCAGCAGCAGGTGCGATCTGTTCAGTTTGGTCGCAACGTGAACCTGCAGATCCAGCTTTTTCATCGCCGCAAAAGTACGCTGCGGCTGTGGCATCGCCACCGCCAGATTGCCGCCCATGCAGATGAGCGCTTTTGCATCGCCCCGCTCGATGGCGCGAATACTTTCCACACTGGAGCGGCCATGTTTGCGCGGTACACGGATAGAAAAATACGTCTCAAGGCGTTGCAGGAAATCTTCTGATGCTGCCTCGTTGATCCCCACCGAACGGTCACCCTGCACGTTAGAATGACCGCGCAACGGGCAGATCCCCGCCCCCGGCTTACCTATGTTGCCTTTCAGCAGCAACAGATTTACCAGTTGCTGGACGTTCTCAGTGCCGTTTTTATGCTGGGTGATACCCAGACCATAACAAACAATCGTGGCGCGGGATTTACTGTAGCTGTGCGCCAGATCTTCCATCTGACTGCGCGTCAGTCCCGAGTCCTGTTCCAGCTCCGCCCAGCTACGCTGGCGTAAGTCATCATACAACGCGGCATATCCGGCGGTATGTTCATCGATAAACGCATGATCGAGCGTTGGCTGCTGATCCAGTAAAATCCGCGCTTCATCCATTTCGATCAGCGCCTTCATGATGCCTTTAAGCAGCGAGGCGTCACCGCCCATTTTGACCTGGTAGTAGTCGTGGCTCAGCGCCGTCGCCTGGCCGGTGAACATCTCTTTCGGACTTTGCGGAAAACTAAAGCGCTCAAGCCCCCTTTCGTTCAGCGGATTAATGGAGATAATTTTTGCCCCGCGTTTGGCAACGTCGCGTAAGGTGGTCAGCATGCGCGGATGGTTAGTGCCAGGGTTATGCCCGATACAAATCACCAGATCGCAGTGGTCAAAGTCCTCAAGTTCAACGGTTCCTTTTCCAAGGCCAATGGCCGGCGTTAGCCCGGCGCTGGTCGGTCCGTGGCACATGTTTGAGCAATCAGGGAAGTTGCTGCTGCCATATTCGCGGGCAAACAGCTGATACAAGAACGCTGCCTCATTTGACGTTCTGCCGGAGGTGTAAAACTCAACCTGTTGTGCTGAATCATAGCTGCGCAGACGCTCACCGATTTCCTGGAAGGCGATATCCCAATCCACCGCCTGCCAGGTGTCTGACGCTGCATCGTATTTCATCGGATGCGTTAAACGACCGATATTTTCCAGCGCATAATCGCTGTAGTGCCAGAGCGTGGAAACCGGGTGACGGCTGAAAAATTCCGGTGACGCTTTCTTGCGGGTTGTCTCCCAGGTGACTGCCTTAACGCCGTTTTCGCACAGCTCCATCGGTGCCCGATGGCCTGGGTCCGGCCACGCACAGCCCGGACAGTCGAACCCTTTCACCTGGTTCATTTTAAACATCGCGATAATGTCGCGGGCGACAGCCTTTTGCGAAAACAACGAAGCAGTGACGGCTTTTACCGCGCCCCCCCCCCCCGCCGGGCCCTGATAACCGCTTACTCCTGGAACACCCTTTTTCATTATTACTGCTTATTCACCGCCAATTTTTGATGGTGAATACGGTAGCAATTTCCGTCCAACATTGATTTCCTCTTCATGGAGTACGGGCCAGGTACAATGAACGGGTTAGATTTATCTTCCCCTTTCAGCACAAAACGGCATAAAGTCCCAATCTGTTAAATTGAGTTCTACCTGGCTGCTACACTGCATCAAACAACCACTCAGAAGGCAGGTCACTATGTCAGACAATACCTATCAGCCCGCGAAAGTCTGGACGTGGGAAAAATCGAACGGCGGCGCATTCGCCAATATCAATCGCCCTGTTTCCGGCGCTACACACGAGAAAACGCTGCCAGTTGGCAAGCATCCGCTGCAGCTCTATTCGTTGGGTACGCCAAACGGGCAGAAAGTGACAATTATGCTGGAGGAGCTGCTGGCGCAGGGCGTGAAGGGCGCGGAATACGATGCCTGGATCATCCGCATCGGCGATGGCGATCAGTTTTCCAGCGGCTTTGTGGAGGTGAATCCGAACTCGAAGATCCCGGCGCTACGCGATCACTCGCAAAACCCACCGGTTCGCGTATTCGAATCTGGCGCAATCCTGCTCTATCTGGCGGAAAAGTATGGCTATTTTCTGCCGCAGGATTTACCAAAACGCACCGAAACGCTGAACTGGTTATTCTGGCTACAAGGCGCAGCCCCATTCCTCGGCGGTGGCTTTGGCCACTTCTACAACTATGCGCCAGTGAAGATTGAGTACGCGATCAACCGCTTCACCATGGAAGCCAAACGCTTACTCGACGTGTTGGATAAACAGTTAGCACAGCATCAGTTTGTCGCCGGAGATGAATACACCATTGCCGATATGGCGGTCTGGCCATGGTTTGGCAATGTGGTTCTGGGTAACGTGTACGACGCGGCAGAGTTCCTTGATGCAGCAAGCTACAAGCACGTGCAGCGCTGGGCAAAAGAGATTGCGGCACGTCCGGCAGTAAAGCGGGGCCGTATTGTAAATCGCACTAACGGACCGCTGAACGAGCAGCTTCATGAACGCCATGACGCCAGCGACTTCGATACCAATACTGAAGATAAGCGACAGGCTTAAAATGCCTGATGGCGACGCCGGGGCGTCTTATCAGGCCTACAAAGACGCCCTGGCGTAGGCCGGATAAGGCGTTTGCGCCGCCATCCGGCATAAAATCAAGCGCTGGTGACGTCATACTCCATGCGGCGAAGTGCATCCAATGTGAATTTAGCTTCATCTTCATCAATGATGCTCATGGCGAACCCTACGTGCACCAGCACCCATTGCCCGACCAGTTCGGCAGGCTCGCCTTCACATATCAGGGCAATATTGACATCACGCTTGATGCCGCACACTTCAACCTGCGCAAGCTGGTGAATATCTTCACCAACGGCCAGAACCTGACCAGGGACTCCAATACACATATCTGACTCCGCCCCATAGCAACCTATGGGCTATTCGACTTCAATACTTTTCACTTTCAGTGAATCGCCAGCATCTACCCGCAGACGATCGCCCTGACAGAGAGGACACTGCGCATCATGCTGGGTGATCTCTACGACCTGACTGCAATCCCAGCACCACGCCTGGGCGGGTTTGTAATCAATATGCAGCTCACAACCCTGGGCCAGCGTCCCCTGACAGACGATGTCGAAACTGAAACGCACGGCGCTCTCTTCAACGCAGGAGAGCGCCCCGATTTCCAGCCAAACGCCGGTTACACGTTTGACACCGTGCTGCTCTGCCTGCTGTTGAACAATCTCAACCGCGCTCTGACAAAGGGACAGCTCATGCATTTTCGCAGTTCCGACGACCCAGCAGCAGCGCGCGGCGGTTGAGCTGCGGCGCATTTGGATCGCTTACCGGCAGCGATAACAGCATTCGTGCGCAATCGTCAGTCAGGCGCACACCTTCTTGCGCAGACATGCTGTGCGAAAGCGGCGACATCAGCGAACAGGAGAGGTATTGCGATACACCCTCCAGTTCACCCACGGTAAAGGTCATTTCGCCATACGGCAGACGCAACCCGATTTTTTCGCTGACTTTACGCACCGGCCAGACCTGATCCGGCCCTGGGAAAATCAGCGCGCTGAGCATCCAGGGTGTGATAACACACCCCGTCCACTGTCCTTCAAACAGCGTAAAATCAGAGACATATACCGGCATATTCGGATGCAGGAAAGAAAGATCGTGCATCGAACGCCGGGCAACCTCTTCAAACGCGGCCTGAATTTGCTGCTTCGGGGCTGTCTGAAAGCCTAAGAACTCCTCAGACATGTGCCTTCTCCCGTGGAATAGCTTCAACGCCAGACTCGCGCAGCGCGGCAAGAACCTGCTCAAGCGCAGGTTCAATCATCGCTTCGACCGTTGGCGTTAGCCCGATATGCGGCTCCAGCGATTCCGGAATAACGCCGACTAACGTCAGCTTTTTCGGAAACTCGCCAGTGAAACGCAGGGCCGACAAAACGTCGGCCAGGCCAAGCTGGTGCGGTGAGATTTTGTTGGTAAACAGCGCAGGGATCTCTTCATCCCGCAGGACCATCATCGTTCCTGGCGTGTTTTTCTTCGACACAATGGCGTCAGCAATGATCAGATGATCTCTGTTCGCCATATCGCCGAGAAGCTCCATCCCAGCCGTACCACCGTCCAGAACATCAACAAAGTCTGGCAGGATGTACCGTTGCTCTAATGCCTCAACGATACGCACCCCGATGGCTTCGTCGGTCAGCAAAATATTGCCGACCCCTAAGACTAATATCCGCATTACAGAACCTTAACTGAGACCACTTCGTTCCCGTCAACGTCCACCACATGCACCGCACATGACATACAAGGGTCGAAGGAGTGAATGGTACGAACCACTTCCAGCGGTTTGTTTGGATCGGCAATCGGCGTTCCTACCAGCGAGCGCTCATACGGTCCCACTTCATCATTAAAGTTACGTGGGCCAGAGTTCCAGGTTGACGGAACAACCGCCTGGTAGTTGCTGATAATGCCATCTTTAATCACCATCCAGTGAGACAGCATACCGCGCGGCGCTTCGAGGAAACCGACACCTTTGAATTCGCCCGTTGCCGGGATATCCGGTTTCACGAAGGTGGTGTGGTCGCCTTTACCGATGTTCACGATCAGCGCGTTGTACTGATCCTGCAGAACGTTCTGCAGTTCACAGCAGTGAACGGTACGGCCAATAATACGACCCAGCGTAGAGTGCAGCTGCGACACTTCGATAGTTTTACCGGTCAGCTTGGTGTAAATCGCGATGATTTCATTCAGCTTGGCATGGGTAGACTCGCGTTTGGCCGCCAGTTTACACAGCATGTTAGCCAGCGGACCCACTTCAACCGTTTTCCCGTAGAAAGTCGGCGCTTTAACCCAGGAGTACTTGCCGTCATCTGACCAACCGGTGTAATCAGGAACCGTTGTGCCTTCCCACGGGGCCTGCGGCGCTTCGTCTTTGTACCACGCGTGTTTCGCACTCTCCTGAATCCCTTTGATCAGGTACTCATCGGAGTGAGAGGTGATCGGACGATAGGTCGACAGATCTTCATTAGTAATGTAACCACCCGGGAACAGGAAGCTGCCGTTTTTACCGTCAGTCGGGAATTCCGGCGCGCTCAGATAGTTAACCGCACCCTGACCACGCTCCAGCCACTCAGGATAGAATGCAGCAATAACCGCGGTATCTACCTTGTAAACCTGCTCAACGAAGTCGCTCAGCTTATCAATGAAAGACTTGATGTACATCAGGCGTTCAAGGTTCAGCACGCCAAGACCGTCGAGGTTAATCGGGTTAGCAACCCCACCTACCGCCAGGTTCTGGATGTGCGGCGTTTTACCGCCCAACAGCGCCACAACGCGGTTGGCATCACGCTGGCATTCCAGCGCCTGCAGATAGTGAGCGACCGCAATCAGGTTCACTTCCGGCGGCAGCTGCATTGCCGGGTGACCCCAGCAACCGTTAGCAAAAATGCCTAACTGACCGCTGGCAACAAGATCTTTGATCTTGTTCTGAACCTTGGTGAACTCTTCTGCGCTGTTCAGGTGCCAGGAGGACACGCCGTTCAGCATGGCAGATGCTTTCGCTGGATCGGCTTTCAGCGCAGAAGTGATATCCACCCAGTCCAGCGCAGACAGCTGATAGAAGTGAACAATATGGTCATGCGTGGTGTGCGCGGCCAGAATGATGTTACGGATGTACTGTGCGTTTACCGGAACATCAATATTCAGCGCGCTTTCAGCTGCACGAACAGAAGAGATAGCGTGAGTTGTGGTGCAAACACCACAAATACGCTGCACAATCATCCAGGCATCGCGCGGATCGCGGTTTTTCACGATCTCTTCCATGCCGCGCCACATGGTACCGGAAGCCCATGCTTTAGATACCACGCCATTTTCGATTTCGCAGTCGATGCGTAAATGACCCTCAATACGGGTTACCGGATCAATAGTAATTCTCTGGCTCATGCTTTGCTCGCCTCATGACGATTTTGATCGTTTTGTTTTAAAGGAGGAAGTATCGGCAGTAGACGAATGAGTACGATGTATGCACAAATCTCAATAGCCACAAAACCAATAGAAATCAACAGCTCTTCCCAGGTCGGGAAGTAGTGGTAGCCACCACCAGGATTGAACGCCACCAGCGAATAGGACAGACGCCATGTTGCACAACCCAGCAATGCGCTCAGCGCAGACAGATACAGCATGCGCGAGTCGTTACGCAGCTTAGTGACGCGCAGCACCACCAGCGGGAAGACCATCAGCACGACCTCAAGCCAGAACATGGCTGAGTAGAAATCGCCTGCAAACGCATACGACAGCTTGTCGCGATAGATCAGCTCGCCAAAGCGCAGGACCACGAAAATCGCCAGCAGCACGCTGATGGTGTTCGTCAGCTTAATGAACAGACTTTTCTCGTCCGGACCGTTACCTTTCAGACCCGCTTGTACCAGTGAGCCTTCAAAAATGACGATCGAGAAGCCCATTATAAAGGCGGTTAATACCGAGAAAAGCGGCAACATTTCATAAGCTTGCCAGAGCGGATGTACTTTATAGCCCGCAGAAATCATCAATGACCCCATTGAAGACTGGTGCATGGTCGGCAGCAGCGCGCCGAGGGCAATAATAAAGAACATCACTTTATTCAAACGCTTGAGAGAAACTTTCCACCCCAGACGTTCAAACAGAGCCGGCGCAAATTCCAGCGCCATGATGCCGATATAGATGGTCATACAGACCGCCGTTTCGAACAGTACCGAGTTCACGTTGAAGTGACCCGGAATGTAGAAGTACGGCAGGTTCCAGTAACGACCGACGTCAATGGTGATCGACAAACCACCCAGCGAGTAACCAAACAGGCTTGCCAGCAACGCCGGACGTACCAGTGGATGGTATTGTCCTCTGTTGAAAACATACACCGCCCACGCCAGCGCCCAACCGCCGCACGCAAAGCCAGTACCAATCAACAGGTCAAATGCGATCCATACGCCCCACGGGAAACCGCCGTTCAGATCGGAGACTGAACCCAATCCGAAGACCAGACGTTTCACGATCAGGAGCATACACAGGACGATAAGCGGCCCAAAAATAATGACCGGTTTGCTGATTATTTTTCCGCCCAGCGGTTTAGGATCATGACTCATGATCGTCTCCTCCATCGTGATGGTCGTTTTTCGTGTTACGACGAACCAGCACGGTTAAGCCCGCCAGCGCAGCCAGGGGTAAAATCATGCCCTTGTACAGGGAATGTTGAACATGTTCGGAACGCGCACCGGTTGAAAGGTCATCCAGTTTTGGCAGATCCAAATCCTCGTAAGGAACACCCGTCAGCACCATAACCTGCGTACCACCGCCTTCCTTTTCACCGTACAGGTGCGGATAGTACTTCGGTACCGTATGCAAATAAGTATCACCAGCGTTCACTGTCTGACGCGGATAGTGGTATTCGCTGCCAGGCTTCAGTGCGAGACGTTTTTTCGCCTCAGCCATCAGCTCTTCACGGGTACCAAAAATCACTGCACCGGCAGGACACACTTCAACACATCCCGGTAAGCCACCTTTGTCCAGACGTTCAACGCCTTTCTGGTTACACAGTTCACATTTATGAAGCGCACCAAATGGGTTGTTGTAGTCGTATTTAGGGACGTTGTACGGACAGGCGACCATGCAGTAACGACAGCCCGTGCAGACATCTTTGTCATAGTGGACGATGCCGGTTTTCGGGTCTTTCTTCAGCGCGGAAACCGGGCAAACGGAGACGCAGTTTGGATCGACACAGTGCATGCACTGTTTCTTAATGTATGCGTAACCATTTTCTTCCTGGTCTTTGTTAACGCCTGTTCCGCTACGCCACACCTGGATGATGTTGTTGGTGTACGGTGACAATTTGTCGTTGTTCGACCAGGTCTGCTCGCCTTCCGGGTTACGGGCCGGGAAGTTGATATCCTGACACTTAGTGACGCAGGCCTGGCAGCCTACGCACAGCGTCGAATCATAGAGCATCCCAAGAGAACCCGGGATCGGCGGACGGTTTTCTGCAGCCGCATGGCTGACGGACGGCGCGGCGCCCAACAGCAATGCCCCGCTGGAGGCTGCTTTAATAAAGTTACGTCTGTTCACGGTTATTCTCCCCGTGAGTCAGCGTTATCTTTCTTCTGCTGACGCCCCAGTTCACGTACCGCCATCACGCTGACGCCGGCAACCAGTCCTACTACGCCGCCAAGCAGCCCAATAGCCCCAGCTGAAATGTTGCCGCCTTCTTTCATGTTGACATCAGGCTTCTCTGAACGCGGGGTTTGGTTTTCCACATGGGCGAGTTGGTGAATGCCTTTATGGAAACCGACGCCTTCTTCGTTACAGCCGTAGCAAGGATGACCAATAGCCACCGGCCACACGCCGCCAACATCACAGAATTGCAATGTTGAGCAGTTGCCGTACGTTTCTGGCCCTTTACAGCCCAGATGATAGAGGCACCAACCTTCACGATGGCCTTCATCGCCGAACTCTTTAGCAAAACGACCGGCATCAAAGTGCGGGCGACGTTCGCAGTGTTCGTGAATCAAACGACCATAGGCGAATGTCGGACGGTTTTTGGTATCCAGCTTCGGCGGCTTACCGTAAGTGATGATATGCGCGACCGTGGCGAGGAAGTTATGCGGGTTAGGCGGACAGCCTGGGATGTTGATGATGGTTTTGCCTGGCAGAACTTCTTGCAAGCCGACTGCACCCGTTGGGTTCACGCCAGCGGCAGCCACACCACCCCATGCGGCACAAGAGCCGATAGCGATGATAGCTGCTGCACCTTCGGCCGCTCTGCGGATGTGATCCACAATTGGCTCACCGGCAACCATGCAATAAATACCATTATCTTTTAGTGGTATAGAACCATCTACCACCAGAACATATTGCCCTTTGTACTTCTCCAGAGCGTTATGTTTGTTCTCTTCGACCTGGTGGCCAAAGGCGGCAGAGAGCACCTCATGATATTCAAGAGAGATAGTCTCCAGAACGAGGTTTTCCACTGTAGGGTGTGTCGCACGAAGCAGCGATTCAGTACAACCCGTACACTCCTGAGCACCAATCCAGATAACCGGCGGGCGCTGAGGACGAGAAACTGATTCGGCCATTTCTGCGGCGGCTTTGCTACTGAGCCCCATAGTAGCGGCCAGTGCTGCACAAAGCTTCATGAAATCACGGCGATTGATGCCGTTCGAATTGATGAGAGAATTATCTCCAGTCATTTTATTGTTATTCCGTTGCGAAGACCTGGCTTTTATTTTGCACCATTCGCATGTTGCATATTGCGATCGGCGCGCCATTACCACACTTTTTATATGGTTATGTGCATTATAATACTTCGGCGGAGCAACAAAACGAAGGCGTAGGTCAATAGTGTAATTAATTAAAGCAAGATAATACCCCTTTTGGATCAAGCTTCGAGCCGATAGCCGGCCATGAAAAACCGAATTGTTGTACTCGACTGGTTCTCTTTGAAGAAATCCATCACCATCTCTTTATCCAGCCCGTAACGACGCGTCAGGATCCCCGCTTCCCATGCGCTGAGCTGTCGGTCACCCGTTTTTTCAAACATTCGATGTGAAAAACCCAGAACAAAACCGCGTTTATAATCTGAACAAAAATTCGCCACTGAACGAGCACTGTCCGCACTTGAGGCGTTCAATCCGGCCATCAGGCCCTTTCCAAAATGGTTGTCCATGCATAACCTCCAATCGCTATATAACAAATTATATAGCGATTTTTTAAGCAAAGGCCAGAGGTATCACGCACTTTTTTGTGCCAGATTAAAAGGACACCCACTCGTCCGTTTTAGGTGCTGCAGAGGTTCTGCTTTCTGTGGAAGGGGAAGCGGTATTGGCAGCGGCGTATTGCACATCATTCGCAGACAGGCGGAACTGTTGCACCGAGCGTTGTAGCTCTTCCGTTTGCCGTTCCAGCGCCACTGCCGCAGCGGATACTTGTTCTACCAACGCGGCATTCTGTTGCGTCACGCTGTCCATCTGCGTGATCGCAACACTCACCTGCGAGATACCTTTATTCTGCTCTTCAGAAGCAGAGGCAATTTGTTTCATGATAACGGTCACTTCGGTGGCACCGCGCAGAATCGCTTCCATGGTTAATCCCGTCTCTTTAACCAGACGAGCGCCCTGTTCGACACGACGCGACGATTCACCGATTAATGTCTCAATCTCTTTTGCCGCACCGGCGCTACGGCTGGCGAGATTACGTACTTCCCCTGCTACCACGGCAAAACCACGTCCCTGTTCACCAGCCCTGGCCGCTTCAACGGCGGCGTTGAGCGCCAGAATGTTGGTCTGGAAAGCAATGCTATTAATGACAGAGGTAATTTCTGCGATCTGTTTAGAACTGGCAGCAATACCGTCCATGGTGTCGACCACTTCAGAAACCAGGGTGCTTCCTTTACCTGCCGTTTCTGTCGCCGTATCGGCGAGTTGGCTGGCCTCACGCGCATTTTCGGCGTTAAGTTTTACCGTAGCGGTCAGTTGCTCCATGCTGGCAGCGGTCTCTTCCAGCGCCGCGGCCTGCTCCTCAGTACGGGAAGAGAGATCATTATTGCCGGTAGAAATTTCCGTAGCGCCTCGCCAGATGTTGTCACTGCCTGAACGAATCGTACTTACGGCTTCACGCAGGCTGTCCTGCATTGCGCACAATAAAGGGACCAGTTGGCCCACGCAGTTACGCCCAAAATCTTCAATTGGATGGCTGAGATCGCCCTGGGCAATCTGGCGGAACTGCAAGCGAATGCGACCGAGAGGTTTCACCATCATGGTAACGAGGTAACGATCGGTGAAGAACAGGAGGGCAATCCCGAGGATAACGGCAGTAATAATCAGTGTCCGAATGATCGACGTTTTACCGTCTACCATGATACGCGTCGCATCAAGTCTCTTTCCGGCGGTGGTATTAAACAGCTCAGCGCTGGCACCAAATTCACGGCTCAGTGCGGGCGTAATCGTGCTGGCATGTTCCGAAAACGCCGTAAGCGAGCCCTGCTGCGCCAACTGCATTTGCGGTATCACGCCTTTATCCAGCAAAGCTTGCCACTTGGCCAGCACTGTTGCTGAAATTTCCGGGTCCATCGGTCCTGGAGACAATGTTTTCATCTCCTGGAGCTTTTGGCTCAGATTATCCAGCGATTGCTGGGCAGGTGCAAAATCAGGCGTTTCACCACCAATTTTGACATCCACAGCACGGCTCAGGCGTGTCACAAAGCGAAAGTACTGATCGTTCCCCTGACTCAGTACCGTCATCTGTTTGACAAGATGACGGTCAATATCGTTGCCTTCTGATATTTTTGATAAAGCATGAAGACTGAATAAACCCACGCCCGACCAGAGCAGGCAAAAAAGTCCCAGTATCGCCAGCATGACAATACGAATAGTGAAGTTTTTCAGCAAATACATAATAATTTCCTTGCCATTGATGAGGAATTCGCCATCAGGCGATACTTCCCCTTGTTATCGGCAGGCAATGAAGAAGATATAATACGTTCTTTATTTTTTTACTTTTTTAAGTCTATCTATTATCCCTGCTGGTCATATCAATATGAATGTTAATGAAATTAGGTAGCATTATTATTCAGATAATTAACCTAAAGCTGTAAGTAATGCGTTGTTTTTCATAACAAATATTTATCAAACCAGGCAAGAGTGCGTTCCCAGGCTAAATCAGCAGCTGCTTTATCATAACGGGGTGTCGAATCGTTATGAAAACCATGATTAACACCGGGATAGATATATGCTTGATAGATTTTCTTATTCACTTTGAGTGCAGCTTCATAAGCGGGCCAGCCTTCATTAATTCGTGTGTCTAGTTCTGCATAGTGTAATAATAAAGGCGCATTAATTTTAGGGACATCAGAAGCAGGAACCTGACGACCATAAAAGGGCACCGCACATGCCAGTTCAGGGAAAGCAACAGCCGCTGCATTCGCCACACCACCACCGTAGCAAAATCCGGTGATCCCCACCTTTCCTGTCGCCATCGAATAACGCTGCATAAACTCAATAGCGGCAAAAAAATCATTCATCAGCTTAACGGGATCAACCTGCTGCTGTAATTCCCGGCCTTTATCATCATTGCCGGGATAACCGCCCAGTGAACTTAATCCATCGGGTGCCAGTGCAATATAACCCGCCTTCGCCACCCGCCGTGCTACATCCTCAATATACGGATTCAGCCCACGATTCTCATGTACCACTACCACCGCCGGAACCTTCCCCGTCACCTTCGCGGGTTTCACCAGATAACCTCGCACATCACCATGCCCATCAGGCGATGGATAGGTAATGTATTCTGCCAGAATATCGGGATCGGTAAATTCTACCTGCGTTGCCAGGGCATAGTTCGGTTTCAGCAAATTGAATAGCGCCAGTGCCGTCATGCCACCTACCGCATATTTCGCCGCCAGATTCAGAAACTCGCGTTTCGTAATTTTGCCATGGGCGTAATAGTCATAGTAATCGAGTAACTCCTGCGGAAAGTCTTTAGCAGTCAGACGCGGCATGGTCGCACTCCTGAGTGATGTTTTTTTAAGCAAAGCACAGCGGTCTGTTTTTGCCCAGTTTTTCATCCCAATGTGACCTGGTGAACGGGATATTCACCACGAACCCGCTAGAATAGAAACGTTGTTTTGAAATTCACCTGCACTAAGGAGATCTCATGGCCTGGTTTGCCAATCCTGAACGTTATGAGCAAATGCTCTATCGCTACTGTGGGCGCAGCGGCTTGCGCCTGCCCGCGCTGTCGCTGGGTTTATGGCACAGTTTTGGACACGTTCACGCTCTGGATTCACAACGAGCACTGCTGCGAAAAGCATTTGATTTAGGGATCACTCATTTTGATTTAGCCAATAACTACGGGCCACCTCCGGGCAGTGCTGAAGAGAATTTTGGTCGATTGCTGCGCGAGGATTTTGCACAATATCGTGATGAATTGATCATCTCGACCAAAGCGGGTTACGACATGTGGCCGGGGCCTTACGGTTCTGGCGGCTCACGCAAGTATCTGCTGGCCAGCCTCGACCAGAGCCTCAAGCGCATGGGTCTCGACTACGTCGATATCTTCTATTCGCACCGCGTTGATGAAAATACGCCAATGGAAGAGACCGCTTCCGCGCTGGCCCATGCTGTGCAAAGTGGCAAAGCACTGTATGTCGGTATCTCATCTTATTCGCCAGAGCGCACGCAGAAGATGGCCGAACTGCTGCGGGAATGGAAAATTCCGCTGCTTATCCACCAGCCATCCTACAACCTGCTTAACCGCTGGGTAGACAGCAGCGGATTGCTGGATACGCTGGAATCCAACGGGATGGGCTGTATTGCCTTCACCCCGTTGGCGCAGGGGCTCCTGACAGGGAAATACCTCAACGGTATTCCTGATGGTTCCCGCATGCAGCGTGAAGGGAAAAAAGTCCGTGGGCTGACGGAAAATATGCTGACGGAAGCAAATCTTAACAGTCTGCGTTTGCTCAATGAGATGGCCCAACAACGTGGGCAGTCGATGGCGCAAATGGCGTTAAGCTGGCTACTAAAAGATAACCGGGTCACATCGGTATTAATTGGTGCCAGCCGACCTGAGCAGTTGGAAGAGAACGTTCAGGCACTGGCAAACCTGACATTCAGCGCCGAAGAACTGGCACAGATTGATAAACATGTCGCGGACGGCAAGCTCAATCTGTGGCAGGCCTCATCAGACAAATAACGATCTGAACATTACGCCGGGTGTAGTCCTACCCGGCCTTAATGGCCTGCTGATGAGAGTGGCAAGTAAATCTCGCCTCACACCTCGTCCTCTTTAATCAACGGACGCTGGTATTCCGGCCATACCAGTGCGACAAGTGCAGGATAGGCTTCCAGGCTGAACTCCCTGAAGCACTGCCGCAAGTTAAGCACATCCAGATCGGCGTGCGGGACTTTCTCCCCGCTGAGGCAGCGCTTTTTAATATTGTCATAATACTTATAAACCGCAGAGTTAAGATCGCTACAGCGCCGCTGCGCGTCAAAGAGCCCGGGCGTTTCATTCAGCTCCACCATTGTCATCCTCTTGACTGTGGAGTGGATAAAATCAATATATTCGTGATTGACTCGCCAATACCATACCGGAGTAATCGAATTCATCAGGGCAGAAAAATGATCTTCTCCCTCTTCTTTACTTAGCATTTCCGGCTGGCGCTGTGCGTTAACATCTTCTGCATAACGGTTTTTATTTGCACTACGCATTAGCAAAAGTACCCCGCAGGTAAGCAATAGCAGGGTAATAACAGAATAAAATATACTGTTCATAGCGGGCTCCATTTTTTTTGATTTTAAAATTACCCCATGCTATTGTCAACGCGGCCTACCTTATTAAAAACATCATATTATTGGCAGCAAAGGATATTTCAACATGCTTCCCGAGCATCTTGTTCCCTCTCGTTTTCATTTATCCGCAACCCCGAACAATACAAATACCACAGAAAATAGTGAAAATTTGACTCAGGGAAAGATAAAACTAAGTGATTACGAATCAGAAATTTTGATTAGCTCCGTAGCTACCGGCCAGTCCCGGAATATGTTATTTGAAGAGTGCGATCGTCATTTAAAAGAGCGCCTTTTCCGCGCCGCAAAAATTGAGTCATTTACTCGTCTGCTCAATTCATTACAGGCGGAAGGCGACATTAACGCCCAGGAATTAAGTAAAATTTTGGCCAAAAAAACAACCATGATAAATGAACAAGGCAACAAAATTTGGCTTAATTTAATTACTCGCGAAACCAACGATCCTATTTTTTATTCTCTGGAAGAGAAATAAAATGAAAGATGTTGAAGATAATAATGTTTATTTGGCTTTAGATAACCACAAAAGCGATGAGTTTGTCTTAAAACAAAATCTATCTGTGTTGATAGCCAATAAAAACACGACGCTGGAAAGCCTTGCTCAAGAGATGGTTTCTATTCCCGCCGCACTGGTGCGGATGAAATGGCAAAATCGTCATGAAATCTACGCACTGCAAGCCAAAGAAGAGATTTACGGTGCCACTATCGAGGCCATCATCGCTCAGCAACCAGAATTGCGGGACAAAATAATGGCCCGTCTGGAAAGCACATACCAGCATCTGCTTGCACGTGAAACTGCCACACTGCGCCTGACCCGCAAGCTATCCGATGGGAACTATGAGCCCACAAAAATCACTACGGTGGCGTTGGACGAGAACAGATAAGGCAAAAGACTTGCAGAGGAGTGATGTCAGGAGAAGCTTGCCGGGTAAGGTCAAACCTGTACCCGGCAACAAGGATTATTTGGCTTTCACGGTCTCTTCACCGACCAAACCAATCTTCAGGTAACCCGCCTGGTGCAACGTATCCATAACCTTCATCATAGTTTCGTAGTCGACGGTTTTATCTGCCCGGAAGAAGATGGTGGTGTCTTTCTTGCCTTCAGTTAGCGCGTTTAACTCGTTAATCATCGTCTCATCGGTGACCTGATCGTTACCAATAAACATGGTGTTATCGGCTTTTACTGACAGGTAAACCGGTTTTTCCGGACGCGGTTGCGGCGTACTGGTGGATGCAGGGAGATTGACCTTCACATCCACGGTTGCCAGTGGCGCTGCCACCATAAAGATGATCAACAATACCAGCATGACGTCGATAAACGGCGTCACGTTGATGTCATGCATTTCACCGTTATCGTCCAGGTTTTCATTAAAGCTCATTGCCATGGAACATTATCCTACACGTAATTTCTGCGCAGCACGTACCGGGTGTGCAGACGCGCTTGCACTCAGGTCCAGGTCACGACTTTGCAGCAACAGCACCTGCGCCGCGACATCGCCCAGCATCGCTTTATAGCTGCCGATCTGACGAGCAAAAATGTTGTAGATAACAACAGCAGGGATTGCCGCGACCAGACCGATCGCGGTTGCTAACAGTGCTTCTGCAATACCTGGAGCAACAACAGCCAGGTTGGTGGTTTGGGTTTGTGCGATACCGATGAAGCTATTCATGATGCCCCATACTGTACCAAACAACCCGACAAATGGAGAGATAGCCCCGATGGTTGCCAGGTATCCATTACCCCGCCCCATCTGACGGCCAACGGCGGCAACGCGACGTTCCAGACGGAAACCGGTACGCTCTTTGATCCCTTCGTTGTCATCACTGCCTGCTGACAGTTCCAGTTCATTCTGTGCTTCGTTAATCAACAGAGCACCCAGGCTTTTGCCATCGAATCCAGCGGCAATCTCACTTGCCTGATCTAAAGAGCGGGCATCTGCCAGCATTTGCTGTTCACGCTTAAGACGGCGCTTCTGCGTAAAGAACTCAAGGCTCTTACTAAAGAAGATAGCCCAGGTGACCACTGACGCCAAAATCAGCCCAATCATCACGCACTTAACCACGATATCGGCGTGCTGATACATACCCCAGACGGAAAGGTCCGTCTGCATCAAATTATTACCCACTCTGTATCTCCAGGACGCAAATCACAAAATCTGAGCGTAATCATATCAAAACGACGTCGAATTGATAGTCGTTCTCATTACTATTTACATAGTGCCGCACCTTTGGTTTCTTTTCCTTGCGCTCACGCAGTAAAAAAGTCACCAGAAATCGATTTGAGAATATTTTGTACTTTATGGCTGTTCTGCAGGACGCGGCAGATGAGATTCATGCTAGTTTAGACATCCAGACGTATAAAAATAGGTAATACAACATGGCAGATAAGCAGCTTGAGACCAAACTCGTTCACGCCGGGCGTAGTAAAAAATACACGCTGGGTTCGGTAAATAGCGTGATCCAGCGCGCGTCTTCACTGGTATTCGACACCGTTGAGGCGAAAAAACAGGCGACGCATAACCGCGCAAACGGTGCCCTTTTCTATGGCCGTCGCGGCACGCTGACGCATTTCTCACTGCAGGAAGCGATGTGTGAACTGGAAGGCGGGGCCGGTTGCGCCCTGTTCCCCTGCGGTGCAGCAGCCGTTGCCAACACCATCCTTGCCTTTGTTGAACAAGGCGATCATGTGCTGATGACCAACACCGCCTATGAACCCAGCCAGGATTTTTGCACTAAGGTGCTGGGCAAGCTTGGCGTGACAACCGGCTGGTTCGATCCGCTGATTGGCGCGGATATTGTGAAGCATATACAGCCGAACACTAAAGTCGTTTTTCTTGAATCTCCAGGTTCTGTCACCATGGAAGTTCATGATGTTCCAGCCATTGTTGCCGCCGTCAGAAGCGTAGTGCCTGACGCGATCATCATGATTGATAACACCTGGGCTGCGGGCGTGTTGTTCAACGCGCTGGATTTCGGTATCGATATCTCAATTCAGGCAGGGACGAAATATCTGATTGGTCATTCCGACGGCATGGCTGGGACAGCGGTATCCAATGCCCGTTGCTGGGATCAACTGCGTGAAAACGCCTATCTGATGGGACAAATGCTGGACGCCGATACCGCCTATATGACCAGCCGTGGATTGCGGACGTTAAGCGTTCGCCTGCGCCAACACCATGAAAGCAGTTTAAAAGTCGCCGAGTGGCTGGCTGACCATCCGCAGGTTGCCCGCGTGAATCACCCGGCACTTCCCGGCAGCAAGGGACACGAGTTCTGGAAACGCGACTTTACCGGTAGCAGCGGTCTGTTCTCATTTGTTCTGAATAAGAAGCTAAATAATGAAGAACTGTCTGCGTACCTGGATCACTTCAGCCTGTTCAGCATGGCCTATTCCTGGGGCGGTTTTGAATCACTGATTCTGGCTAACCAACCGGAACATATCGCGGCAATCCGTCCGCAAGGCAAAGTGGACTTCAGCGGAACGCTCATCCGTTTGCATATCGGTTTAGAGAATGTTGACGATCTGATTGCCGATTTAGCCGCAGGATTTGCCCGAATCGAGTAACATTGCCGCAGATGGACATATATGCAGACACTTCTGGTGGAAAAGTCTGCAATTGTTGCGTCCGGGATCAAGGCATCCCGGACAATTCAGGAGTACAATCCACTTATAAACGCTGTTCCACAGGAAAGTCCATGGTAGTCATTCAAGATATTATCTCCGCGCTTTGGCAACACGATTTTGCCGCGCTGGCGGACCCACACGTCGTGAGCGTGGTGTACTTCGTGATGTTCGCCACACTGTTTTTAGAAAATGGCCTGCTGCCCGCCTCCTTTTTGCCCGGTGACAGCCTGCTATTACTGGCAGGAGCGCTGATTGCTCAGGACGTGATGAGTTTTTTACCTACCATAGCGATTCTGACTGCCGCTGCCAGTCTCGGTTGCTGGCTGAGCTACATTCAGGGGCGCTGGCTGGGCAACACGCGGACGGTAAAAGGCTGGCTGGCACAATTACCTGAAAAATATCATCAGCGTGCTACCTGTATGTTTGACCAACACGGGTTGATGGCACTACTCGCCGGACGTTTCCTGGCGTTTGTACGTACCTTACTGCCAACCATGGCGGGGATTTCAGGGCTGCCTAACCGTCGCTTCCAGTTTTTTAACTGGCTGAGCGGGCTGCTGTGGGTCACTGTGGTCACCAGTTTCGGCTATGCGCTCAGCATGATCCCGTTTGTTAAACGCCACGAAGATCAGGTGATGACCTTTTTAATGATCCTGCCTGTTGCCCTGTTAACCGCAGGTCTGCTGGGAACGCTGTTCGTGGTGATTAAAAAAAAATACTGTAGCGCCTGAGTATCAGCCGTATGCCGGAGTCACTCCGGCATTTCGTTGATGGCGCGCAGCGTTAAGGCCGACAAGAAATCACCCCCCCTGCATCATCCGAATTCTGGCTGCATCTTCTCCTGGCGTGACGCCAAAGTAACGTTTGAACTCCCGACTAAACTGCGATGCACTCTCATAACCTACGCGCATGGCCGCCGCGCTGGCTTTCATCCCGTCATGAATCATCATCATCCGCGCTTTATGCAATCGATAGCTCTTCAGATACTGTAACGGTGAAGTACTGGTCACCGATTTAAAATTATGATGGAACGCCGACACGCTCATATTGGCCTCTGCCGCCAATTGCTCAACATTGAGATTTTCGGTGTACTTGGTTTCAATTCGCTTCAGCACACGGCTTATCAAACTGAAATGTGTCTGGCGACTGACCAGCGCCAATAACGCGCCACCACGCGGCCCGGTCAGTACGTGGTAGAGGATCTCACGAATAATCTGTTTTCCCAGAATACGTGCATCCAATGGCCGCTCCATCACATCCAGCAGGCGTTCCGCAGCACAGAGAATTTCATCGGATAGCGTCGCCGAATTGATCCCGCTTGCCGCCATTGCAGGCTGGAACAGCTCATCCTCACCAATATCCATCAGCAATTCCTGCAATTGCAGGATATCGACGTTCAGGCGGATACCAGCCAACGGAACGTCCGGTGTCGCATACGTTTCACATTCAAAGGGTAAAGGTACTGTGAGCAGTAAGTATTCGTTGGCATCATAGCGAAAGACACGCTCGTTGATATAACCAATTTTATATCCTGAAAAGAGAAATATAATGCCAGGCTGATACATCACTGGTGTGCGCGCCCCAGGTTCAGAGCCGTACAGTAAGCGAATATCAGGCAGCAGATCATTTAATTTATTTTCATTATTTTTCAGATGCTTAATTTTATCTGTCAGCAGGAGACAGATCTCATCACGGTTCATAGGGCACCATTTCATCATTGATTTTCAGCCCTGATATAGTGCGGACTTTTATCCATTTTCTCCAGTAGTCTGTAGAAATGGGCAAGACATTGGCAGAAATGAGCATTGAGAGGAACGCTTCTGACGACCACAATGTTCACCATCAGGCAGGCACTCGCCTACCCTCTTTTTTACCCACACAAGGTAACGAGCAATGAACAACTTTAATCTCCATACCCCAACCCGCATTCTGTTTGGTAAAGGCGCGATTGCAGAACTGCGCGACCAAATCCCACAGGATGCTCGCGTACTGATTACCTACGGCGGTGGTAGCGTGAAAAAAACCGGCGTTCTGGCACAGGTTCAGGATGCACTGAAAGGCCTGGACGTGCTGGAATTTGGCGGTATTGAGCCGAACCCGTCTTATGAAACGCTGATGAACGCGGTAAAAATCGTGCGTGATGAGAAGGTGACATTCCTGCTGGCGGTAGGCGGCGGTTCTGTTCTGGATGGCACAAAATTCATCGCCGCAGCAGCACATTACGCTGACGGTGTTGACCCATGGCGCATTCTGGAAACACGCGGTAACGACGTACAAAGCGCCGTTCCAATGGGCTCCGTATTAACTCTGCCGGCAACTGGCTCCGAATCTAACTCTGGCGCGGTAATTTCGCGCAAAACGACTGGCGACAAACTGGCCTTCATGACCCCGTTTGTCCAGCCGGTATTCGCTGTACTCGATCCGGTTTACACCTATACTCTGCCGCCACGTCAGGTTGCCAACGGCGTGGTAGATGCTTTTGTTCATACCGTAGAACAATACGTGACTTATCCGGTAGACGGGAAAATTCAGGATCGCTTCGCCGAAGGCATTCTGCTGACGCTGATAGAAGACGGTCCGAAAGCATTGCAGGAGCCGGAAAACTACAATGTGCGTGCGAACGTCATGTGGGCAGCCACTCAGGCGCTGAACGGACTGATCGGCGCAGGCGTACCGCAGGACTGGGCAACCCATATGCTGGGTCACGAACTGACGGCAATGCACGGACTTGACCACGCTCAGACACTGGCCATTGTTCTGCCAGCGCTTTGGAATGAAAAACGCGATACCAAGCGTGCCAAACTGCTGCAATACGCAGAACGCATCTGGAATATCACCGAAGGCTCCGAAGACCAGCGCATTGATGCCGCGATTGCCGCCACCCGTCAATTCTTCGAACAAATGGGTGTACCGACTCGCCTGTCTGACTACGGTCTGGATGGCAGTTCCATCCCGGCACTGCTGGAAAAACTGCAAGCGCATGGCGGCACGAAACTGGGTGAACATCAGGACATTACGCTGGACGTCAGCCGCCGGATTTACGAAGCTGCCCGCTAAGGTTTTTTAACCTCCGACTTTCGTTTTTGGGTATTTATACCAGACTTAAGTCACACCTATGTCACCGGAGTATGTTCCGGTGACAGTCATTAAGGGGAGGAATTATGACCACTCCAACCATTATCAAACTACAGGATGGTAACGTCATGCCGCAACTGGGCCTGGGGGTCTGGAAGGCAAGCAACGAAGAAGTCATCACCGCCATTCATAAAGCGCTGGAAGTAGGGTATCGCTCAATTGATACCGCTGCGGCGTACAAAAACGAAGAAGGTGTCGGCAAAGCAATACGCGATGCTGGCGTACCGCGCGAAGAGTTATTCATTACCACCAAGCTGTGGAATGATGATCAGAAACGCCCACGGGAAGCGTTGCTCGAAAGCATGGAGAAACTCCAGCTCGATTACCTCGATCTCTACCTGATGCACTGGCCTGTTCCGGCGATCGATCACTACGTTGAAGCGTGGGAAAACATGATCGACCTGCAAAAAGAGGGGCTGATTAAGAGCATCGGCGTGTGCAACTTTCAGATCAATCATCTCCAGCGCCTGATGGATGAAACAGGTGTCCCGCCGGTGATTAACCAGATAGAACTGCATCCACTGATGCAACAGCGCCAGCTGCACGCCTGGAACGCCACACATAAAATCCAGACCGAATCCTGGAGCCCGCTGGCGCAAGGCGGCAAAGACGTATTTGATCAAAAGATCATTCGCGACCTCGCTGAAAAATATGGCAAATCACCGGCGCAGGTCGTCATTCGCTGGCATCTGGATAGCGGCCTGGTGGTGATCCCGAAATCCGTCACCCCTGCCCGTATCGCCGAGAACTTCAATGTCTGGGACTTCCGCCTGGACAAAGATGAACTCGGTGAAATAGCAAAACTCGATCAAGGTAAACGCCTTGGCCCTGACCCGGATCAGTTCGGCGGTTAATCTCTCCTCTCCAGCCCGGCATTCCCGTCGGGCTTTTCTCCTGTCGAAATATTAAGAAACAATAAACGCGCAACTATTGATGTATTTATGGCACATCCACGTGCAGCATTACGCAATATAACTTACTAATTATTCAGTAATAATATTGATTTAATGAACACATCACAAATATCTATAGGTGCGTGACCATGGCGGAAAAAACACAGCAAGGCGTCAAATGGCTCCCATTAATTCTTATACTATTTATTTCTGCCGGGCTCTGGCAGCTTACCCCACCCAGTGGGTTAAGTGCGCCAGCCTGGCATTCAGCCATTATCTTCGTTGCTACCATTGCTTCTATCGTGGCAAAAGTTCTGCCTATTGGCGCAGTCGGCATTATCGGTATTACCGTTTTTGCCCTCGCTTATGCTGCCGGGGATAAAACCGCCAGCGGCGCTATTACCACCGCACTGAGCGAACTGAACAGTTCTCTGATCTGGCTGATTGTCGTCGCCTTTATGATTGCCCGCGGGTTTATCAAAACGGGCCTCGGACGACGTATTGCGCTGCAGATGATCCGCCTGCTCGGCAAGCGCACGCTGGGACTCGCCTACGGACTGGCGTTTGCGGACCTGATACTTTCCCCCGCAATGCCAAGCAACACGGCCCGCTGCGGCGGCGTCATCTATCCCATTGCCGACTCCCTGGCGCGCAGTTTCCACTCGAACCCGGAAGATGAATCCCGCAGTAAAATCGGCACCTTTCTTATCACCTGTATTGGCAACGTCAACGACGTCACCGCCGCGCTCTTTATGACCGGATATACCGGCAACCTGTTGGCAGTGAAGCTGGCGGCCAATGCGGGGGTCACTCTGACCTGGGGCTGCTGGTTTATGGCGGCATTGCTGCCTTGCCTGGTTTCCTTACTGCTGGTTCCATTACTGGTCTACTGGATTGTGCGCCCGGAAATTAAACACACGCCGGATGCCCCTAATCTGGCGCGTAAAGAACTGGCGGAAATGGGCCGTATGTCACGCGGGGAATGGCTGATGCTGGCGACCGTCGGCGTCCTGCTAGTACTGTGGATTTTTGGTGATACGCTGGGCGTCGACGCCACCACCGCCTCATTTGTTGGTTTATCCATCTTGCTGCTCAGCGGCGTTCTGAGCTGGGAAGATGTCAAAAGCGAGAAAGGTGCGTGGGATACACTGATCTGGTTTGCCGCACTATTGATGATGGCAAATCAGTTGAAAAAACTGGGTTTTACCACCTGGTTTGGCAACCTGATTGGCGATAGCCTGAGCAGTACTATGCATGGGACCAGTTGGGTGGTTGTCCTGCTGCTGCTCAACGCCGCGTACTTTTATACCCACTACTTTTTTGCCAGCGGTAATGCGCAGATTGCGGCGCTGTATGCCGTTTTCCTTGGCGTCGGTCTGCATTTGAATATTCCTGCAGCCCCTACGGCGTTGATGCTGGCCTTCACCAGCAGCCTGTACTGTTCCCTCACTCAGTACACTCACGCTCGCGGGCCGATTCTGTTTGGTGCCGGGTACGTACCGACGGGAGTCTGGTGGCGAACAGGATTCATCATCAGCCTGTTCAATCAAGCCGTCTTTATCACTGTAGGGCTGATGTGGTGGAAGATGCTGGGTCTGTACTAAACTCACTGCGTCCTGACGAAACGTCTTATCTACGGAGAAAAGGAATGACCTGTATTTTCTGTCAAATTGTTGAAGGTAAAGCGCCCTGCCATAAAGTCTGGGAAGACGAGCATCACCTGGCCTTTCTGTCGATTTTCCCAAACACCGACGGTTTTACCGTGGTGATCCCGAAAAAGCACTACCCAAGCTATGCATTTGATATGCCGCCACAGGCGCTGGCAGACCTGATGCTGGCGACCCAAAAGGTGGCGAAAAAACTGGATAAGGCTTTCCCGGATGTCAGTCGTACGGGGATGTTTTTCGAAGGGTTTGGCGTGGATCATGTGCACAGTAAGCTCAGCCCTATGCATGGCACAGGTGATTTGACGCACTGGAAACCGATTGAGTCCCGGCAGACTAAATTTTTCGAGCAGTATGAAGGGTATCTGTCGTCACATGACCACGAACGGGCTGACGATGAAAAACTGGCCGCATTAGCGGCCAGAATTCGCGAAGCATAAATACTGAGCATGTCTGCCGGATGGCGGTGCGAGCACCTTATCCGGCCTACGGTCTGTCTGGCCCGGTAAGCATTTCACTACCGGGCAAGACAGATTAGCGCCCCGCGACTTTCCCGCGTTTTTTATTCGCCGCAGGTGTCTGACGCTGGTGCGCGACTGGCGTATGCTTGGTCAGTGCCGGACGTGTATGGCGGTTCTGACGACGTGCTTCACGCATCTCTTCCAGCGTCGGGGCCGGAACCAGACATTCGCGACGACCGCCAATCAGATGCTTTTTCCCCATATCTTCCAGCGCCTGACGGATTAACGGCCAGTTAGCAGGATCATGGTAACGCAGCAGTGCTTTATGCAGACGGCGCTGTTTATCACCTCTTGGCACTACCACATCTTCACTCTTATAACCAATTTTGCCCAACGGGTTTTTCCCGGTGTAATACATGGTTGTAGAGTTTGCCAGCGGTGATGGGTAGAAGTTCTGCACTTGATCCAAACGGAAACGACGCTGTTTCAACCACAGAGCCAGATTCACCATATCCTCATCACGCGTACCCGGGTGCGCAGAGATAAAATAGGGGATCAGGTACTGCTCTTTACCGGCCTGTTTAGAGTAGGTATCGAATAACTCTTTAAAGCGGTCGTAGCTGCCCATACCCGGCTTCATCATTTTCGACAATGGGCCTTCTTCTGTATGCTCCGGCGCAATCTTCAGGTAGCCACCCACATGGTGAGTTGCCAACTCTTTAATATAGCGCGGGTCCTCCACGGCGATGTCATAACGCACCCCGGATGCGATAAGGATCTTTTTAATGCCTTTCAGATCACGCGCGCGGCGGTAGAGATTAATCGTCGGTTCGTGGTTAGTATCCATATGCGGGCAGATATCCGGGTAAACGCAGGACAGACGACGACAGGTCTGTTCTGCACGCGGAGACTTACAGCGCAGCATATACATGTTTGCAGTTGGACCGCCGAGATCGGAAATCACGCCGGTAAAGCCCGGAACGGTATCGCGAATGGCTTCGATCTCATTGATGATCGAATCTTCAGAACGGCTCTGGATAATGCGCCCTTCGTGCTCGGTGATCGAACAGAACGAGCAACCACCAAAACAGCCACGCATGATATTGATCGAGAAACGGATCATCTCATAGGCGGGAATACGGCTGTTACCGTACGCCGGATGCGGTACGCGCTTGTACGGCAGTGCAAAGACGCTGTCCATTTCTTCAGTCGACAACGGGATCGCTGGCGGGTTAACCCAAATATAGCGATCGCCATGCTTTTGCATCAGCGCACGCGCGCATCCTGGGTTCGTTTCGTGATGCAGAATACGCGACGCATGGGCGTACAGAACTTTGTCGCTCTTCACTTTCTCGAAAGACGGTAACAGTACGTAGGTTTTTTCCCACGGCTTCGGACGCGGCGGCTGTACGGTTACCGCTTTCGCTTCTTGTTTTTTCGGTGCGACCGGTTTGTTATCAGCACACGGTAAGTCTTCGCCATACGGATGGGGGATGGGGTCAATTTTCCCGGGCATATCCAGACGTGTGGAATCCACTCCACTCCAGCCCGGCAGCGCTTCTTTAACCATAATCGCGGTATTACGCACGTCGCGGATCTGATCAATGGTTTCGCCCATCGCCAGACGGTGCGCGACTTCCACCAATGGACGTTCGCCGTTACCAAACATCAGCATGTCAGCTTTTGAATCCACCAGCACGGAACGGCGCACGGTATCTGACCAGTAATCGTAATGCGCAGTACGGCGCAGGCTGGCTTCAATACCGCCGAGAATAACCGGCACATCTTTCCAGGCTTCTTTACAGCGCTGGGTATAAACCAACGTCGCACGGTCCGGGCGTTTACCCGCCACGTTGTCCGGCGTATAGGCATCGTCATGGCGCAGTCGGCGATCGGCGGTATAACGGTTGATCATCGAGTCCATGTTACCGGCGGTTACGCCGAAGAACAGGTTAGGTTTGCCCAGACGCATAAAGTCATCTTTGCTGTTCCACTCCGGTTGGGCGATGATCCCCACGCGAAAGCCCTGCGCTTCCAGCATACGGCCGCAAATAGCCATGCCGAAGCTCGGGTGATCGACGTACGCATCGCCGGTAACCAGAATGATGTCGCAGCTATCCCAGCCAAGTTGATCCATTTCGTCGCGTGACATCGGCAAAAATGGTGCCGGCCCAAAGCAGGCAGCCCAGTACTGCGGCCAGGAGAAAAGGTCTCTGTCCGGTTGGATCAGGGATATTGCGCTCATAATGCTTCCAAAAAAATGGTAAAAAAATAATCAAAGGCCGGGGATTATACGCTGGATCAACAGGGGAAATGAAGGAGTATTGTAAGGATGTTAAATTTCATCTCTGCTGGTGCTACGCTGACCGTTCCTGTGCTTTCGCACGGTCCAGGCCGGGTTAGGCGAAGCCGCCACCCGGCACAGGAATATCTATTACGGTGCCGGATTCACCAGCATCTGGCCAATAGAACCACGGTCTGCCATTTCCAGCGTCTGGCTGTTGAAGTAGAACGGGAAATGCGCCCAGGAAGGCTGCCCATAATAGACCAGCAACTCCACTTGCCCATCAACCCAGACGGTATCTTTCCAGCCACGGTCTTCCGGGAACGGCATCGCGCCATTCACATTACGGATCAGGAAAGAGACGCCTTCAATATGGAACGACTGCGGCATATCTGCACGCACCGTCCAGCGCTCCCAGGATCCCTGCTGCGCCGTGATATCCATGCGATTGACATCCCACAGTTGGCCATTGATTCCGGGATCGTCATCAAGGCTAATATCACGGCTGCGAATCGGCGAGCCGCTCAAAATTTCGGTGGGTAACAGACGCATTGGCAGGCTATCCGTTACCAGCGGCAGAAGGCCGGTTGGTCGCAGAGTCAGTACCAGCGTGGAGATCAGGATACTGGAAGGTTCAAAGAAACCACGGATCCTGTCGACAATACTGGCCGCCTCGCCGCAGGTAATCGAAACTTCATCACCGTTGGTCATATCGACCAGAATCTCACGACGCTCGCCTGGCGCCAACGATAGCTGCTTCACCGAAACCGGCGCGGGTAAAAACCCCTGATCGCCTGAGATAACATGCAGCGCACGACCATCGCTCATTTTCAGCAAATAACGACGCGAATTTGAGGCATTCAGCAAACGCAAACGCACCCAGCCGCGGGACACTTCGACATACGGACTTTGCGCCCCGTTGACCAGAAGAGTATCCCCCACAAACCCCCCACTGCCCGGTTCGCTATATTCTGGCGTACCGAAGTTATCCAGACGCTTATCCTGAATAATGACTGGAAAATCATCCACGCCGTAGTGGTTAGGGATCGGCAGTGATTTACTCACTTCATCTTCAACCAGCCACATCCCGGCAAGGCCGTTATAGACCTGCTGGGCAGTGCGATTTGGCGTGTTGGCGTGATACCACAAGGTTGCAGCACTCTGGCGAATCGGCAGCACGGGCGCCCAGTCCGCATTAGGCGACATCATACGCGCCGGCCCCCCCATAAGAGGACCCGGGACCTGTAATCCGGCAACGGTCATTGAGACATTTTCTGTCAGACGGTTGCTGTAGATAAGCTTGACGTCATCACCTTTCCAGACGCGGATTGTCGGCCCCAGGTAGCGCCCGTTAACACCCCAGACGGGTGCGCGCGTGCCCGGCGTAAACGACCAGTGCGCACGTTGCAGCGTCATAAATAGCGGCTGTCCCCGACGGGACTCCAGCAGGGGGGGAACAGGTAGCGGTTGTTGCTGACCGGCAGCATTAGCCTTCAGCGGAACAGCACCTGCACACAGTGCGATCCCCGATGCCTGAATGAACTGACGCCGACTGAATGACATATAAGCTCCATGAAAAACTGGCGATTAACACGCAGGAAATCATTTCCTGTAACAAACCCGAAATGAGCGAATCAAACCTTACCGGCAGCTTCCCGCTCAGCAACTTCTTTATCGAGTTCTGCGATTTTTTGTTCCATCAGCGTGCGGCAATGCGCTGCCAGTTCACGAACCTGATCTTTACCAAAATGACTGATATCCACTGGCGGCAGCATCTCTACAATCGCCAGCCCATTATTGAGTCGGTTCAATTTGATCTTATTAGAGGTCGTTGAAACGCAAACAGGGATAACCGGGACACCCGCAGCAATTGCCGCATGGAACGCACCTGTTTTAAACGGCAGCAGACCGCGACCGCGGCTACGCGTTCCTTCAGGGAACATCCAGATAGAGATACGACGCTTTTTAAAGTGGTTCACCACCGCCGCAATGGTGCTGTGCGCTTTGGCGCGGTTATTTCTGTCGATCAACAGATTACCGGTGAGCCAGTACAGTTGTCCGAAGAAAGGGATCCACAACAGGCTTTTTTTACCTACTGTGACCGTCGGTGGCTGAACGATATTCGCTGCGGTAACCATGTCATAGTTATTCTGGTGGTTACAAATATAGATAGCATTACCATAGTTCTTCGCGTCAGGCGGCATGCGACACTCGACCTTCAGGCCATACAGGGGAGCCAGGCGACCAAACATATGGCCGAACGTCGCAACGTGTTTTGGATTTCTTGGGCTGAACAGACAGTATATGCAACCGAAAATACAGACCAAAATGCAGTAAATAACAGTAATAATTAAACGAAAAATATATAGCATAACAACCTCTAAAGGCCTAAGAGCCTGGCATTCTACGTCACCTGATTCCGAACACTGCATCAGGTTAGGGCATTGTTAAGAGTGGCTCTCTGGAAAAGCGTATTGTTAATCGCAACGCACGAATAAACAACGGTTTCACGGGAATTTTTAAAACAAGCTCTCCCTGTGCGAAAACAGGGAGAGCCAGACGCTGGCGTTATTCTTCACTGTCGCCGTGACTGGCGCGTCGAGGCGAGTCAATCTCAACACGATCGATGCGTTGCAGACCGCGCATGAGCGTACCGCGACGACCACGCTCGCCGGTTACCTTCTGTAGCTCTTCAGGGCGCAGTTTAATTTTGCGTTTCCCGACGTGGATAGTCAGCGTGCTTTGCGGCGGTAGCACGTAGAGTTGTGCCAGACCATCTTCGCCTTTCGCAGCTTCCGCAGAAGGAATATTGATTATCTTGTTCCCTTTGCCTTTCGACAACTGCGGCAAATCGCTCACCGGGAACATCAACATGCGGCCCGCATGGGTAATCGCCAGCAGCATATCGGTTTCATCTTCAATCACCACCGGCGGCATAACATGCGCGTTTTCCGGTAGCGTAATCAATGCCTTGCCCGCACGGTTACGCGCGACCAGGTCATTGAAGGTGCAGACAAAACCGTAACCGGCATCAGATGCCATCAGCAGCTTCTGATCGTCGCCTTCCATCAGCATATGCTCAACCGTCGCACCCGGTGGCAGCGTGAGCTTCCCGGTCAACGGCTCACCCTGACCACGCGCCGACGGCAGCGTAATCGGGTCGATAGCATAACTACGCCCGGTTGAGTCAACGAACACCACCGGTTGGTTGCTCTTACCCTTCACAGCCGACTTAAAGCTGTCGCCCGCTTTGTAGCTTAAACCTGGCGCATCGATGTCGTGGCCTTTCGCGCTACGCACCCAGCCACTCTGGGACAGCACAATGGTCACCGGCTCAGACGGCAGCATGTCATGCTCGCTCATCGCCTTCGCTTCTTCACGCTCCCGCAGTGGAGAACGGCGATCGTCACCATAGGCATCCGCATCAGCCTGCAGTTCTTTCTTCAGCAGGTTACTCATTTTGCGTTCAGAGGCCAGAATGCCCTGCAGTTGATCGCGCTCTTTCGCCAGTTCGTCCTGCTCACCGCGGATTTTCATCTCTTCCAGTTTGGCAAGGTGGCGTAATTTCAGCTCAAGAATGGCCTCCGCCTGAGTTTCTGAAATACCAAACCGCGACATCAGCTCGGGTTTAGGTTCATCTTCATGACGAATAATTTCGATTACTTCGTCAATATTGAGGAACGCTATCAGCAAACCTTCAAGAATGTGCAGGCGTTTGAGTACTTTCTCCAGGCGATAGTTCAGGCGACGGCGCACGGTATCGCGGCGGAACGTCAGCCACTCGGTGAGGATCTCCAGCAGGTTTTTCACCGCCGGACGACCGTCGAGGCCAATCATGTTCAGGTTAATGCGATAGCTTTTTTCCAGATCGGTAGTAGCAAACAGATGGTTCATCACCTGTTCCATATCTACGCGATTCGACCGCGGGACAATCACCAGACGAGTCGGGTTTTCGTGATCCGATTCGTCGCGCAGGTCATCGACCATCGGCAGCTTTTTATTGCGCATCTGAGCGGCGATCTGCTCCAGCACTTTAGCCCCGGAAACCTGATGCGGCAGCGCGGAAATCACCACCGCGCCGTCTTCTTTCGTCCATACCGCACGCATACGTACGGAACCGCGTCCGTTTTCGTAAATCTTACGAATCTCCGCACGCGAGGTAATGATTTCTGCTTCGGTCGGATAATCCGGCCCCTGTACGATATCCAGCAGTTGATCCAGCGTCGTTTTCGGCTGCTCAATCAGCGTAATTGCCGCTTTGGCCACTTCACGCAAGTTATGCGGTGGAATATCCGTCGCCATACCCACGGCAATTCCGGTCGTGCCGTTTAGCAGGATATTCGGCAGACGCGCAGGCAGCATTTTCGGCTCCTGCATGGTACCGTCGAAGTTTGGCACCCAGTCTGACGTGCCCTGACCGAGTTCACCCAGCAGGACTTCCGCATATTTAGACAGGCGGGATTCCGTGTAACGCATCGCGGCGAAGGATTTCGGATCGTCTGGTGCCCCCCAGTTCCCCTGCCCGTCAACCAGCGGATAACGGTAAGAGAAGGGCTGGGCCATCAGCACCATCGCTTCATAGCAGGCGCTGTCGCCGTGCGGATGGTATTTACCCAATACGTCACCGACGGTACGGGCGGATTTTTTAAATTTGGCGCTGGCATTCAGCCCCAGTTCGGACATCGCGTAAACGATGCGACGCTGAACAGGTTTCAGACCATCACCAATAAACGGTAACGCCCTGTCCATGATGACGTACATGGAGTAGTTCAGATAGGCGTTTTCCGTGAATTCATGCAGCGCAAGGCGCTCTGCCATATCGCTCATTAATCGTGGTTCCTCAACTTATACCCGTCTATTGAAGGGCAATATTGCCGCAGATACTACCCTATCTGGCGTGTTGAGTCACAAAGAAAAGGGCCGCGACTGCGGCCCTGATGGGGATTATTTGGCAACTTTGGTAATCTGTTTCACGTCGATTTCAACGGAGTTCCAGTCTTTATCCACTTCACCCTGGATTTCAACCACATCCTGCGGCGTGACGGTCACGCCGTTCCAGCGTTTGTGGTCGATATCTACGTTCACTGTGCCGGTTGCATCTTTAAACACATACAGGTCGTCGGAAATACGCTCAACGATGTTCCCGCGCAGGGTAACCCAGGTGTCATCACGCAGCGATTTGGCGCTTTCTACCGTCGTGCTGCTACCGTTTGGGCCAACAAAGCCGCCATTTTGGCTTTGCGTTGTCGTCGTCGGTCCAGAGAAGCCGCCCTGCTGCGCTGCCAGAACAGGTGCGGAACACAGTGCCATTACGGCAACCATTGCAGCTAATTTTTTCATCGTCATGTCTCCCTTTCATGTTGGTTTACGACTATTAAATAAGTTAATCCTTAACAAGTTCTTAAGGCAAAAAAAGATACTTTTTTTACTGTACAGAGGCTGTAGCCACAGGTTTACTTGACGGTAATGAGAGCGACCGCAGGGAAGAACATATGCGTATTTTACTGGTAGAAGATGACACGCTGATTGGCGACGGCCTGAAAACAGGTCTGAGTAAAATGGGTTTCAGCATCGACTGGTTTACCGAGGGTCGCCAGGGGAAAGAAGCACTGTACAGCGCCCCTTATGATGCGGTGATCCTCGACCTGACGCTGCCAGGCATAGACGGGCGCGATATCCTGCGCGAATGGCGAGCCAACGGGAAGCAGGAGCCGGTGCTGATTCTTACCGCTCGTGACGCGCTGACAGAACGCGTGGAAGGTCTGCGCCTGGGCGCGGATGACTATCTGTGTAAACCCTTTGCGCTGATCGAAGTTGCCGCCCGACTGGAAGCATTGGTACGCCGCGCCAGCGGCCAGGCCACCAGCGAACTGCGCCATGGTCAGGTAACGCTTAATCCCGGCGCGCTGGTCGCCACGTTCGCAGGTGAGCCGTTATCGCTTAAGCCAAAAGAGTTCGCGCTGCTGGAACTGCTGATGCGTAACAAAGGGCGCGTCCTGCCCCGCAAGCTGATTGAAGAAAAACTGTATAACTGGGATGAAAACGTCTCCAGTAATGCGGTGGAGGTCCACGTCCATCACTTGCGCCGTAAGCTCGGCAGCGACTTTATCCGCACGGTACATGGCATTGGCTACACCCTGGGTGACGCATGAAACTCACACAACGCCTGAGTCTACGCATCAGACTTACGCTTATATTTATCATTTTGGTTTTGGTAACCTGGTTGATTTCCAGTTTTGTCGCCTGGAAACAAACCACCGATAACGTTGACGAGATGTTTGACACGCAACTGATGCTGTTTGCCAAACGGCTGGTCACACTGGATCTTGATGAACTAAAAGCTTCTGAGCGCATCGCGCAGACACCGAAAAAGTTCAAACATGGCCATATTGACGACGATGTACTGACCTTTGCGGTCTACACGCCGGATGGGAAAATGGTTCTTCATGATGGTGACAATGGTCAGTACATTCCCTATAGCTATCGTCGGGAAGGGTTTGACGATGGTTATCTGAACGGTGATAACGATAAATGGCGCTTTATCTGGCTAACTTCAGCGGATAAAAAGTACCGGATCGTGGTCGGTCAGGAGTGGGAATATCGCGAAGATATGGCCCTGGCGATCGTGACGGCCCAATTGGTGCCGTGGCTGGTCGCCCTGCCGCTGATGCTGCTGATCCTGATTGTCCTGTTAAGCCTTGAACTTAAGCCGCTAAAAAAGCTGGCGCAGGCTTTACGTGTGCGGGATCCGGAATCTGAAGAACCACTGAGCCTGAAAGGTATTCCTGGCGAGGTTCGCCCACTGGTTGATTCGCTCAATCAACTGTTTATCCGCACACACTCGATGATGGTTCGCGAACGGCGCTTTACCTCTGATGCCGCCCACGAACTGCGCAGTCCGTTGACGGCACTGAAGGTACAGACCGAAGTCGCGCAGTTGTCCGACGATGATCCGCAGGCACGACAAAAAGCGTTAATGCAGATGCAGACGGGAATTGACCGCGCTACCCGACTGGTTGATCAGCTCCTGACGCTTTCGCGCCTCGACTCCCTCGACAATCTTCAGGATGTGGCGGAAATCTCGCTGGAGGAGCTTCTGCAATCCGCGGTGATGGATATCTACCATCCGGCACAGCAGGCGCACATCGATGTGCGGTTGCAGATTAACGCGCACCACATCACGCACACGGGACAACCGCTGTTACTCAGCCTGATGGTCCGAAATCTGCTGGATAATGCGATTCGCTACAGCCCGCGGGGGAGCATTGTGGAAGTGACGCTCAATACCCGCAATTTCAGCGTCAAAGATAACGGGCCTGGCGTTGCGCCGGAAATCCTGACGCACATCGGTGAACGCTTTTATCGTCCGCCGGGACAAAGTGTTACCGGTAGTGGTCTGGGCCTGTCGATCGTTCGTCGTATAGCGACTTTACACGGGATGTCTGCCTCGTTTGGTAATGCTCCGCAAGGCGGGTTTGAGGTCAAAATCAGCTGGTAAAGACCGCATTATTGCTAGTAATGCAAAAGACTTTGCACATTTTGCTAATTTCACCGCACCACCCGTGGGGGTAAAATCGTCCTCAAACGTATTTCCTTGAGGACACAAAATGAGCAACATTCTGATTATCAATGGTGCGAAAAAATTCGGCCACTCTAACGGTCAGTTAAACGACACCCTGACCGAGGTCGCGGACGGTATCCTGCGCGACCTCGGGCATGATGTTAAAGTCGTACGCGCGGACAGCGATTATGACGTAAAAACAGAAGTGCAGAATTTTGTCTGGGCCGATGTGGTTATCTGGCAAATGCCTGGCTGGTGGATGGGCGCACCGTGGACCGTGAAAAAATACATCGATGATGTGTTTACCGAAGGTCACGGTACGCTGTATGCCAGCGATGGTCGTACACGTTCAGATGCCTCTAAAAAATACGGCTCAGGCGGGCTGATTCAGGGCAAAAAATACATGCTGTCCCTGACCTGGAACGCGCCAATGGAAGCCTTCACTGAAAAAGACCAATTCTTCCATGGTGTTGGCGTTGATGGTGTGTATCTGCCGTTCCATAAAGCAAATCAGTTCCTGGGAATGGAAGCGCTGCCGACCTTTATCACCAATGACGTGATTAAAATGCCAGATGTTCCACGTTATATCGCAGAATATCGCGAGCATCTGACCGAAATTTTT
This sequence comes from Citrobacter sp. Cy070, assembly GCF_030332245.1. Taxonomy (NCBI): domain Bacteria; kingdom Pseudomonadati; phylum Pseudomonadota; class Gammaproteobacteria; order Enterobacterales; family Enterobacteriaceae; genus Citrobacter; species Citrobacter sp. Cy070. The sequence continues at coordinate 268,308 of NZ_JAOWIG010000065.1, read as the reverse complement.
GGTTAACTGGTAACCTGGAATTAGAAGGAGTTAACCATGCTTACCGTTATTGCAGAAATCCGTACACGTCCAGGTCAACACCACCGCCAGGCGGTACTGGATCAGTTTGCTAAAATCGTTCCGACTGTACTGAAAGAAGAAGGCTGCCACGGCTATGCGCCAATGGTCGATCATGCAGCAGGTGTGAGTTTTCAGACCACAGCACCAGACTCAATCGTGATGGTTGAACAGTGGGAAAGTATTGCGCACCTTGAAGCGCATTTGCAGACCCCGCATATGAAAGCCTACAGCGAAGCCGTGAAAGGCGACGTGCTGGACATGAATATCCGTATTCTGGAGTCGGGTATTTAAGGTTGTCGATTTGCCGGATGAGGCTTTGCTATCCGGCATATAATCGCTTCGTCAGATGAGAGCCGGATAAGGCATTTTACGCCCCTCTCCGGCTTTTCTACATGCAATTAGCCTTCGAGATCCGCCAGGTCACCTTTCTCTTGCAACCAGTTACGACGATCCTCTGAACGTTTCTTGGCCAGCAGCATATCCATCACCGCATTCGTACGCTGATCGTCCTCATCATCAATGATGAGCTGCACCAGGCGACGCGTATTGGGGTCCAGCGTCGTTTCACGTAACTGCATCGGGTTCATTTCACCCAGACCTTTAAAGCGCTGGACGTTCGGCTTGCCTTTCTTGCGCTTTAACTGCTCCAGCACGCCCGCTTTTTCTTCTTCTGTTAGTGCGTAATACACCTCTTTGCCGAGATCGATACGATACAACGGCGGCAGCGCCACATAGACGTGACCGTGTTTCACCAGCGTACGGAAGTGTTTCACAAACAGCGCGCACAGCAGCGTAGCGATGTGCAGACCATCGGAGTCCGCATCCGCCAGAATACAGATCTTGCCATAGCGCAGTTGGCTCAGATCATCACTGTCCGGATCGATGCCGATCGCTACCGAAATATCATGCACTTCCTGCGAGGCCAGCACTTCATCAGAAGAAACCTCCCAGGTATTGAGGATCTTACCTTTGAGCGGCATGATCGCCTGGAATTCACGATCGCGCGCCTGCTTGGCCGATCCGCCCGCCGAGTCACCTTCGACGAGGAACAGTTCGGTGCGATTGAGATCCTGTGCGGTACAGTCCGCCAGTTTCCCCGGTAGCGCCGGACCGCTGGTCAGCTTTTTGCGTACCACTTTTTTCGCCGCACGCAAACGACGCTGTGCGCTGGAAATCGCCATTTCCGCCAGCAGCTCGGCTGACTGCACGTTCTGGTTCAGCCACAGGCTAAAGGCATCTTTCACTACGCCAGAAACGAATGCCGCACACTGACGTGAAGAAAGACGCTCTTTGGTCTGTCCGGCAAACTGTGGATCCTGCATTTTTACCGACAGCACATAGGCGCAACGATCCCAGATATCTTCTGCTGACAGCTTCACGCCGCGCGGCAGAATATTACGGTACTCGCAGAATTCACGCATCGCGTCCAGCAGTCCCTGACGCAGGCCGTTAACATGCGTACCACCCTGCATGGTTGGGATCAGGTTGACATAACTTTCAGTCAGTAATTCACCGCCTTCCGGCAGCCAGAGCAGCGCCCAGTCTACGGTTTCTGTTTCACCGCTGAAATTACCGATAAACGGTTTTTCCGGCAGCGTTGGCAGACCGTTTACGGCTTCGCTCAGGTAGTCATTCAGACCGTCCTGGTAGCACCAGCGCTGCTCGCTGTTGTTAACTTCATCTTTAAAGGTGATCTCTACGCCCGGACACAGCACCGCTTTGGCTTTCAGTACGTGCGTTAAGCGAGAAACAGAGAAACGCGGGCTGTCAAAGAAGGTTTCATCCGGCCAGAAGTGTACGCTGGTACCGGTATTGCGTTTACCACAAGTACCGACCACCTGCAGATCCTGCACTTTGTCACCGTTTTCAAACGCGATGTTGTATACCTGCCCGTCGCGGCGTACGTTCACTTCCACACGTTTGGACAGGGCGTTAACAACGGAGATACCGACACCGTGCAGACCACCGGAGAACTGGTAGTTCTTGTTGGAGAACTTGCCGCCCGCGTGCAGACGACAGAGGATCAGCTCAACCGCCGGAACGCCCTCTTCAGGGTGAATGTCTACTGGCATGCCGCGTCCGTCATCAATGACTTCCAGAGACTGGTCGGCATGTAAGATCACGTCCACGCGTTTCGCGTGGCCCGCCAGTGCTTCATCCACACTGTTATCAATCACTTCCTGTCCAAGATGGTTCGGACGGGTCGTATCGGTGTACATCCCAGGGCGACGGCGTACCGGCTCAAGCCCAGTGAGTACCTCAATGGCATCAGCGTTATAAGTTTGCGTCATGGTTTAAATAAGCAATTCGAATTGATCGTCAGAAACTGTGCAGTCCAAGGAAATCGACAATCGGGTTGAAATAATCTTCGAAGCCCGTGAATGCGTGGTTTCCGCCCTCAATAACTGTCTGACGGCAGGAGGCGTAATACGCCACCGCCTGGCGGTAGTCCAACACTTCATCGCCCGTTTGTTGAAGCAGCCAAATCAAATCCGGCGCTTCCAGCGGGTCAATCTGCATGACTTTAAGATCGTAAATATGGCGTGACTCTAGCACATATTGCTGCCCCGTGTAGGGGTTCTCGTTTTGACCGAGATAGTCGACCAGCAGTTCATAAGGCCGTACAGCAGGGTTCACCACCACTGCCGGCAGCATAAAACATTGCGACAGCCAGGTGGCGTAATAGCCTCCTAATGACGAGCCGACAATCCCCAGCGACTCGCCGCCATGCTCAAGGATAATTGACTCCAGCATCTCTGCGGCCTGGGCCGGATACGGAGGTAACTGCGGTACAATCATCTCAACGTGCGGATGGTGCTCCGCCAGCCAGTTTTTTAGCAGACATGCCTTCGCCGAGCGAGGAGAACTGTTAAATCCATGAAGATAGAGAAGCGTAGACATCAGTAGCCTTCTGAAGCGGTATCAGGGTGGAACCGATTACCCTGTAGACGACACACCTGGGTCTGTAACGTACCGTCGGCAAAGAGTTCCAGCGTCCGCCAGCCGGGGCTGATGGTATCTAACGTGAAGTTGGAACAATGCGGCTTAAACTGCACGCAGGTCGATGGCGTCGCCAGCAGGCGGCGGCCGTTCCAGTCGAGATCCAGCTCCTGATGAATATGCCCGCACAGCAGATACTTTACGCGCGGATAGTTCACCAGCACGTTGTCGAGCTCCGCCGCATTGCGCAGACTGTGTTGATCGAGCCAACTGCAGCCCGCAGGCAAAGGATGATGATGCAGAAGCAGCAAGGTATTGCGCTCAGGCGCATCGGCAAGTTTACGCTCCAGCCATTCAAGCTGAAATTCGCTTAACTCACCGTGAGGGACGCCGAACACCTGGCTGTCGAGCAACAATATTTGCCACTGTTCACCGATGAAGATGCGTTTGGCGGGGGAAATACCCGCATCCTGAAGCGCGCTGTACATCGCTGGCTGAAAGTCGTGATTACCTGGTAACCAAACGCAGGGCGCACGAAAACTTGCGATGCCCTCAGCAAAATGCTGATAGGCCGCAGCGGATTGATCCTGCGCCAAATCCCCAGTCGCAACGATCAGATCGTACTCTGGCGACTCTGCATGTATGGCATCCAGTACGCACTGGTAGCTATCCCAGGTGTTCACACCCAGTAAGGTTTCATGCTTTTCGGCAAACAGGTGAGTGTCTGTAATTTGTAAGATCCTGACTCTGGCCTCACCAGCCAGAGGAAGGGTTAACAGGCTTTCCAAATGGTGTCCTTAGGTTTCACGACGCTAATAAACCGGAATCGCCATCGCTCCATGTGCTAAACAGTACCGTAACCAGTCGGCCAAAAACTGATTAATTTGATGCTTTTCGTCGCGTTGATGCAACTTTTTATTTGGATAATCATACCGCGCTTTGAAGCGAAAGATCTGCTGACTTGAACACACTTCAGCCACCCTCGCATCATGATACAGGCGCACGGTCAGCGACGGCAGGCTCCAGTAGGTAACCGCTGGTGCCGTCTGTTCGATCGCGACAAGCGTAGTGTATCGGGTCGATTCCACAATCGTTAATCGATATTGTGCGTTTGCAACCTGATAGCTCACTGTTTCACCGGCTGCATCATTGCGTGGCAACAGGCGGCGCAACTGCGAAAAATTGGTTTCGCACAGGCGCATCATTTCAGGGAAGTCAGGTGTGTAACGCTTCATTTTTTCCACTCAGTTTTTAACTCTTGATAGTGCAGCTGTAACCATTGCAAGGCGATGACAGAAGCCGCGTTGTCGATTATCCCCTCTTCTACCCATTGATAAGCCTGTTCCCGACTCACCACATGAACACGAATATCTTCGTTTTCATCCGCCAGACCGTGGATACCATTTGCGGTCGAAGCGTCCACTTCACCTACCAAAATAGACAGGCGCTCACTGGTGCCGCCAGGGCTTGCCAGATAACTCAGCACGGGTTTCGTACGTTTAACGTCCAGTCCGGCTTCTTCCATTGCTTCACGGCGAGCCACATCTTCAACGGTTTCGCCTTCCTCAATCATTCCGGCTACCATTTCCAGTAGATACGGCGTTTCGCTGGTGTCATAGGCCGCGATGCGGATTTGTTCGACCAACACAACTTCATCCCGCTCAGGGTCAAAGGGTAGCAAGACTGCCGCGTGTCCGCGCTCAAAAATTTCACGCTTCACTTCACCGCTCATACCACCGTTAAACAGGCGATGACGGAAGCGATAAAGATCCAGTGAAAAAAAACCGCGGTATAGTGTTTCTCGTGCAATAATTTCTACATCATTTTTAGTGAATGTCATTGGCAAGTTGTCTGGTTTACGCATTGTGCTGTCCTGGTACCAATAGTGATTAAAATGTGAATTTCAAGGTCGTTTGACTGCTGTTTGAGCGCCCTTGTGTTAAATTGATGCAAATTAACGCCGTATGGCACGTAACGCCAACTTTTTGAAGTGGCGGATTCTGCTAGAATCAGCAATTATTTTTACAATTTGATCAGCGCTAAATACTGCTTCACAACAAGGAATGCAAATGAAGAAATTGCTCCCCATCCTTATCGGCCTGAGCCTGTCGGGGTTCAGTACTCTGAGCCAGGCAGAAAACCTGATGCAGGTTTATCAGCAAGCACGCCTGAGCAACCCGGAATTGCGTAAATCCGCCGCCGATCGCGATGCTGCATTCGAAAAAATTAACGAAGCGCGTAGTCCTTTACTGCCGCAACTGGGCTTAGGTGCCGATTACACCTACAGCAATGGCTTTCGTGATGCCAATGGCGTCAACTCCAACGCGACCAGTGCTTCGTTAAGCCTGACTCAGACTCTGTTCGATATGTCAAAATGGCGTGCCCTGACGCTGCAAGAAAAATCAGCGGGCATCCAGGACGTGACCTATCAGACCGATCAGCAAACGCTGATCCTGAATACTGCCACGGCTTATTTTAACGTATTGAACGCGATTGACGTGCTGTCTTACACCCAGGCACAAAAAGACGCCGTTTATCGTCAGTTGGATCAGACGACCCAGCGTTTTAACGTTGGCCTGGTCGCCATCACTGACGTACAGAACGCCCGTTCACAGTACGATACCGTGTTGGCAAATGAAGTTACCGCGCGTAACAACCTGGACAACGCCGTTGAACAGCTGCGTCAGGTCACCGGCAATTACTACCCGGAACTGGCTTCGCTGAATGTTGATGGCTTTAAAACCAACAAACCGCAGGCGGTAAATTCGCTGCTGAAAGAAGCAGAAAACCGCAATCTGACGTTATTGCAGGCACGTTTAAGCCAGGATCTGGCGCGTGAGCAAATTCGTCTGGCACAGGACGGTCATCTGCCGACGCTGGGTTTAACCGCCTCTACTGGTGTTTCTGATACCTCTTACAGTGGTTCTAAAACTAATACCTCTCAGTATGACGACAGCAACCAGGGCCAGAATAAAATTGGTCTGAACTTCTCGCTGCCGCTGTACCAGGGCGGGATGGTTAACTCGCAGGTGAAACAAGCGCAGTACAACTTTGTTGGCGCCAGTGAGCAACTGGAAAGCGCGCACCGCAGCGTAGTACAGACCGTTCGTTCATCATTCAACAACATTAATGCGTCTATCAGTAGCATTAATGCGTACAAACAAGCGGTTGTCTCTGCCCAAAGCTCCCTGGATGCGATGGAAGCCGGCTATTCTGTAGGTACACGTACCATTGTGGACGTGTTGGATGCTACTACCACGCTGTACAACGCTAAGCAGCAGTTGGCAAATGCGCGTTATACCTATCTGATCAACCAGTTAAACATCAAGTCTGCGCTCGGTACGCTTAACGAGCAGGATCTGGTGGCGTTGAACAATACGCTGGGTAAACCTATTTCCACCGCGCCTGACGCCGTTGCGCCGGAAAACACCCAGCAAGACGCCGCAGCAGATGGTTATACTGCCAACAGTGCGGCACCAGCGGTCAAACCGGCAACAGCACGTACAACCAGCAGCAGTAACGGCAACAACCCGTTCCGTAATTGATGCTGTAGACGGGGCCTCGGCCCCGTCTGAACGTAAGGCAACGTAAAGATCTGCCCCTTCCTGCGCATTCTCGCCTCTTCCCGCTTCAATTTCGACCAGTCATCCTCTATCCTGAGCATTATTTACTGTGTTTACCACTGGGTCCTGGAAGACAAAAATGAAACGGACAAAATCGATACATCATGCCTCGTTCCGCAAAAGCTGGAGCGCGCGCCACCTGACTCCTGTCGCCCTGGCAGTTACCGCAGTGTTTATGCTCGCGGGCTGTGAAAAGAGTGACGAAACGGTTTCGCTTTATCAGAACGCGGACGACTGCTCTGCGGCGAATCCGGGTAAAAGCGCCGAATGCACCACCGCGTTTAACAATGCGCTGAAAGAAGCTGAACGTACCGCGCCAAAATACGCCACTCGTGAAGACTGTATCGCTGAATTCGGCGAAGGCCAGTGCCAGCAGGCTCCTGCGCAAGCAGGTATGGCGCCGACCGGTGAAGGTCAGGCTCAGGCGCAGAATCAAAGCAGCGGCAGCTTCTGGATGCCACTGATGGCAGGCTACATGATGGGCCGACTGATGGGTGGCGGAATGGGCGCTCAGCAACCGCTGTTTAGCTCGAAAAACCCAGCCAGCCCGGCTTACGGCAAATACACAGATGCCAGCGGCAAAAACTACGGCGCAGCAACGCCGGGCCGCACCATGACCGTACCAAAAACCGCCATGGCGCCGAAACCTGCCACCACCTCTACCGTAACCCGCGGCGGATTTGGTGAGTCAGTCGCCAAACAGAGCACCATGCAGCGTAGCGCAAGCGGCACCACCACACGTTCAATGGGTGGCTGATCGTCATGGAAAGAGTCAGTATTGTTGAGCGCCCGGACTGGCGCGATAAGGCCACCGAATACGGTTTCAACTTTCACACCATGTACGGCGAGCCGTACTGGTGTGAAGACGCGTACTATAAGCTGACGCTTGCTCAGGTCGAAAAGCTGGAAGAGGTCACCGCAGAGCTGCATCAGATGTGCCTCAAAGTGGTGGAAAAGGTCATTAACAGCGATGAGCTGATGACCAAGTTTCGTATTCCGAAGCATACCTGGGGCTTTGTCCGCCAGTCCTGGCTGACACAGCAACCGTCGCTCTATTCCCGCCTCGATCTGGCGTGGGACGGTAGCGGTGAACCTAAGCTTTTAGAAAACAACGCCGATACGCCAACCTCATTGTACGAAGCCGCCTTTTTCCAGTGGATCTGGCTGGAAGATCAGCTTAATGCGGGCAACCTGCCGGAAGGCAGCGATCAGTTCAACAGCCTGCAGGAAAAACTGATCGAACGTTTCACTGCGCTGCGCGAGCAGTACGGTTTTCAGTTGCTGCACCTGACCTGCTGTCGCGATACGGTCGAAGATCGTGGAACGATCCAGTATTTGCAGGATTGCGCGGCTGAGGCTGAAATTGCCACTGAATTTCTCTATGTCGAGGATATCGGGCTCGGTGAAAAAGGTCAGTTCACGGACATGCAGGACCAGGTGATCGCCAATCTGTTCAAGCTCTATCCGTGGGAGTTTATGCTGCGTGAAATGTTCTCCACCAAGCTGGAAGACGCTGGCGTCCGCTGGCTGGAACCGGCCTGGAAAAGCATTATCTCCAACAAAGCGTTGTTACCGCTGCTGTGGGAAATGTTCCCGAACCATCCGAATCTTCTGCCGGCGTACTTCGCCGAAGACGACTATCCGCAGATGGATAAGTTCGTCGTGAAACCGATCTTCTCGCGTGAAGGCGCTAACGTTTCCATCATTGAGAACGGTAAAACGATCGAAGCCGTGGAAGGGCCATACGGTGAAGAAGGCATGATCGTGCAGCAGTTCCATCAGCTACCGAAGTTTGGCGACAGCTATATGCTGATCGGCAGCTGGCTGATTAACGATCAACCTGCCGGGATCGGCATTCGCGAAGACAGAGCGTTGATCACCCAGGATCTCTCGCGCTTCTATCCGCATATTTTTGTCGAGTAATTCGTTGTGCCCGGTATCGCTAATGCTTACCGGGCCTACGTTTTTATCCCACCTGTACTGACAACATACTCAGGCTACCCATCTCAATCCCATCAACAGGAATCGTCACCGGCTCTTTGCCATCCCACGCGCCGAGGACATACAGCAGCGGCAGATAGTGATCCGCCGTTGGGTTCGACAGCGATCCGCCTTCATGATCCATATAGTTAACCAGCGGGTGCTGTTCAACCGGTCCCTGCCATGTCAGGTTGGCTTTAACATAATCGTTAAATGAGGTCGCCCACGGGTATGGTGTATTCTCACCATGCCAGCGTGCTGTACGCAGGTTATGCACTACGTTGCCACTGGCCACCAGCATAATGCCTTCATCGCGCAACGCTGCCAGCTTACGGCCCATTTCAAAATGCCACGCCGCAGGTTTGGTGCTATCGACACTCAACTGCACCATCGGGATATCTGCGTTCGGGTACATCTTGATTAGCACACCCCATGAACCGTGGTCAAAACCCCACGCTTCTTTGTCTAAGGCGACGGGCACAGGAGCAAGCAAGTCAACCAGATGCTGTGCCAGTTCTGGCGAGCCCGGGGCCGGATAATGCGTGTCATACAGTGCCTGCGGGAAACCACCAAAATCGTGGATAGTTTTAGGTGCTTCCATCGCGGTTACGCCAGTACCGCGTGTAAACCAGTGTGCCGATACCACAACAATCGCTTTCGGGCGCGGCAACGTTTCCCCCAGTTGCTGCCAGGCACGGGTATAAACGTTATCTTCCAGAACATTCATTGGGCTGCCGTGTCCCAAAAACAATGCTGGCATACGAGTTGAAGACATGATGATATCCTTACTGAGGGAGTCATTTTGATATCACCACAATACGCTTTTTCGGTTGATGAAGAACTCAGATAACCATGATGAAGATCATCAGTTATTTTGACGATCCGCCCCGAACAGCAGATTGATAAGGAGTTTTATTTGTCGATGTCAGTACCTTTACTTCTGACCTTACTGGCAGGCGCCGCCACATTTATCGGTGCATTTCTCGGCGTGCTGGGACAAAAACCCTCTAACCGCGTTCTCGCGTTTTCTCTGGGTTTTGCCGCAGGTATCATGTTGCTGATCTCCCTGATGGAAATGTTGCCAGCCGCACTGGCAGCAGAGGGAATGTCGCCGGTGCTGGGTTACGGGATGTTTATCGTTGGTTTGCTGGGCTACTTTGGCCTGGATCGTTTGCTGCCGCACGCTCACCCTCAGGATTTAGTCCAAAAAACCACACAACCATTACCCGGTTCCATTAAGCGTACTGCGATTTTATTAACTCTGGGTATCAGCCTGCACAACTTCCCGGAAGGGATTGCAACTTTTGTTACCGCCAGCAGCAACCTCGAACTGGGCTTTGGTATCGCGCTTGCCGTCGCATTACACAATATTCCTGAAGGATTAGCCGTTGCAGGTCCGGTCTATGCAGCCACGGGCTCCAAACGTACCGCTATATTCTGGGCCGGGATCTCGGGAATGGCGGAAATATTAGGTGGGGTACTGGCATGGTTAATTCTGGGCAGTTTGATTTCGCCCGTGGTGATGGCGGCAATTATGGCCGCGGTCGCCGGAATTATGGTGGCGCTGTCAGTCGATGAATTGATGCCACTGGCAAAAGAGATCGACCCAAATAATAATCCCAGCTATGGGGTCCTGTGCGGAATGTCGGTGATGGGGTTAAGCCTCGTCATCCTCCAGTCCATGGGAATCGGATAATCCAGAGGGCGGATGCCACCCTGCTCATTTACAGCATCCGCTCATCCATAGCAGAACGTGAAGGACTATTCCTGTTCCTTAATCACGCTGTTATCTTCACCAGAGCGACGAAAGAGTTTGTTTCGCGCCTCGAGCAATGCGTCTCTGTCTTGCCGGAATGCCCGACAATAACGCTTCATATGGCAATAATAACCCAATGCAACGAATGCAATTAATACGATCCAATACCAGGCAATAAACATTCTTTTACCCTTAACATTTAACATCATTAAACATTTAACGTTAAAATTTTACACAAGCTTATTCTGACATACTCCTATAGTGGCATATTCCAGAAACAAATATATGATTTCGATCATATAAACCAGCGGCTAAGCCAATAGTCAAACTCGCTATAGAAAATAAAACAATGTCGACAAGATCACACTACGCAATAATAAATATTGTTCTCAGAATATCTCACTCATACTATCGGAAATAATAAAAAATAATTTCTGCAAATAATACATTTTATCAATATTAATATATTCACCATAATAGTTGAATCAGTAACACCATTTTATATTTTATCGACACCATGAAAACATAATATATTCAGCATAATTATATTTATAGGTAATATAAGGAGATATATCCATGTTTATACAATATCGAAAAACGCTTCTCGCAGGCACTCTGGCACTGACGTTTGGATTAACAGTCGGAAACTCTTTTGCCGCGGGTTTTCAACCCGCCCAACCCGCAGGGAAACTGGGCGCAATAGTCGTTGATCCTTATGGAAACGCCCCGCTTACCGCGTTAGTGGAATTAGACAGTCACGTTATCTCAGATGTTAAAGTCACCGTTCATGGCAAAGGCGAGAAAGGAGTTCCTGTTACTTATACTGTTGGCAAAGAATCGTTAGCAACCTATGACGGCGTGCCTATTTTTGGTCTTTATCAAAAGTTTGCTAATAAGGTCACCGTTGAATATAAAGAAAATGGCAAAGCCATGAAGGATGATTATGTGGTGCAAACGTCCGCCATCGTTAATCACTACATGGATAACCGTTCAATTTCCGATTTACAGCAAACGAAAGTGATTAAGGTAGCGCCTGGTTTTGAAGACCGTCTCTATCTGGTGAATACCCATACCTTCACGGCACAAGGGGCGGAATTCCACTGGCATGGCGAAAAAGATAAAAATGCCGGCATCCTGGATGCGGGTCCTGCGGGCGGGGCATTACCCTTTGACATTGCCCCCTTCACCTTTATCGTCGATACGGAAGGTGAATATCGTTGGTGGCTGGATCAAGATACCTTCTACGATGGCCATGACATGGATATCAATAAGCGCGGTTACTTGATGGGTATCCGGGAAACGCCGCGCGGCACCTTCACAGCCGTTCAGGGTCAGCATTGGTACGAATTCGATATGATGGGGCAGATTCTGGCCGATCATAAGCTACCGCGCGGATTCCTTGACGCATCGCATGAATCGATCGAAACAATCAACGACACCGTGCTACTTCGCGTGGGCAAACGCGATTATCGCAAAGAAGATGGCATCCATGTGCAAACCATCCGTGATCAGATAATTGAAGTAGACAAGTCCGGCCGTGTGGTTGACGTGTGGGATCTGACAAAAATACTCGATCCGATGCGTGATGCGCTTCTGGGTGCACTGGACGCAGGCGCGGTATGCGTCAACGTTGACCTCGCTCATGCCGGTCAACAGGCGAAACTGGAGCCAGATACACCTTACGGTGACGCCCTCGGGGTGGGTGCAGGTCGTAACTGGGCGCACGTTAACTCCATTGCCTATGATGCCAAAGATGACTCCATTATTATCTCTTCCCGCCATCAGGGCGTCGTTAAAATCGGTCGCGATAAACAGGTGAAATGGATCCTCGCTCCGTCGAAAGGCTGGAATAAGGCGCTGGCAAGCAAGCTGTTAAAACCGGTTGATGGTAAAGGCAACGCGCTAAAATGTGACGAAAACGGCAAGTGCGAAAACACCGATTTCGATTTTACTTATACACAGCACACCGCATGGCTCTCGAGCAAAGGGACATTAACCATCTTTGACAACGGCGATGGTCGTGGACTCGAACAACCAGCATTGCCGACGATGAAATATTCCCGTTTCGTCGAATATAAAATTGGCGAGAAAAAAGGTACCGTTCAGCAAATCTGGGAATACGGCAAAGAACGCGGTTACAACTTCTATAGTCCCATCACCTCGGTTATCGAATATCAGAAAGACCGTGACACCATGTTTGGCTTTGGTGGTTCAATTAATTTATTTGACGTTGGGCAACCAACCATTGGCAAAATCAATGAAATTGACTACAAGACCAAAGAAGTCAAAGTTGAGATTGATGTCCTTTCAGATAAGCCAAACCAAACTCACTACCGTGCATTACTGGTCCGCCCACAACACATATTTAAATAATCGCGTTAGATTAAGGATTAATTATGTCATCTAAATGGATTACTTCATTATTTAAAAGCGTGATATTAACCGCAGCGCTTGCCTCGTCGTTTGCCGCCTCCGCTTTTACAGAAGGCACTGATTATATGGTTTTAGAGCAACCGATTCCGAATGCTGATAAAACGTTAATCAAAGTATTTAGCTACGCCTGCCCGTTCTGTTACAAATATGATAAAGCCGTGACTGGCCCGGTTTCTGAAAAAGTGGCCGATCTCGTCACCTTCACACCATTTCATCTGGAAACCAAAGGGGAATATGGTAAACAGGCCAGTGAAGTTTTTGCAGTAATGATTGCTAAAGATCAGGCCGCAGGGATTTCATTATTTGATGCCAAATCGCAGTTCAAAAAAGCGAAATTCGCTTATTACGCTGCTTACCACGACAAGAAAGAGCGCTGGTCAGATGGTAAAGATCCGGCCGCATTCATTAAAACAGGTCTGGATGCTGCAGGCATGAGCCAGACAGATTTTGACGCCGCGCTGCAAGATCCCACCGTTCAGCAAACGCTGGAGAAATGGAAAGCGGCATACGACGTAGCCAAAATTCAGGGGGTTCCGGCTTACGTCGTTAACGGTAAATACCTGATCTACACCAAAAGTATCAAATCCATTGACTCCATGGCTGAGCTTGTCAGAGAGCTGGCGACAAAATAAACAGGGACCAGGCTATGGCTTTCATAAAAGGATTTTGGCGGGACTTACGTACCACGCCGGTTGATACGCTGGTGAGATGGCAGGAACGGCGCTTTCTGTGGCTACTGATGGCGTGCGCGATGGGCGGGTTAATAATACTGGCGCACTCATTCTTTCAAATCTATCTCTATATGGCTCCCTGCGAGCAGTGTGTCTACATTCGCTTCGCCATGCTTGTGATGGTTTTCGGTGGATTGATCGCGGCAATAAATCCCAAAAATGTTGCTCTGAAGCTTATTGGCTGCATCGCGGCATTTTATGGCAGCATCATGGGCATTAAGTTCTCCATCAAACTTAACGGCATTCATTATGCTGTACATAACCCGGATCCGGACTCGCTGTTTGGCGTCCAGGGATGTTCCACCGATCCGATATTCCCTTTCAATTTGCCGCTGGCAAACTGGGCTCCGGAGTGGTTTAAGCCCACAGGAGATTGCGGCTATGACGCCCCCGTGGTTCCCGATGGCGTAGCGCTCAGCAGTACGCAAAAGTGGTTTATCGATCTATACCAACAGTCTGAAGGCTGGTATCTGCTCCCGCCGTGGCATTTTATGAACATGGCACAGGCCTGTTTGCTGGCCTTTGGTTTATGTTTACTACTGCTGGTGATAATGAGTGGAGCCTGGGCTTTAAAACTGACCAGAACCAAATAATTGGAGCAAGAAACAAAAAAACCGAAGCCAGGAAGACGGCTTCGGTTTTTTATGCTTACCACAACTAACGTGGTAATAGTCTATTAGCTGGCTTTGCGCTCGTGCGCCTGACGATAAGCCACTAAATCTTCGATAGTGACTACAGCCATATTGTGCTTGCCGGCAAACTCAATGCACTGTGGCGCACGCGCCATAGTACCATCATCATTAGTCAATTCGCACAGCACACCAGCCGGTTTAAAACCAGCCAGCGTCACCAGATCGATGGTGGCTTCGGTGTGGCCACCGCGAGTTAACACACCGCCAGCCTGAGCACGCAGCGGGAAAACGTGACCCGGGCGATTCAGATCGGAAGGTTTAGCGCCATCTTTAATCGCCGCGCGAACTGTAGTGACACGGTCTGCTGCGGAAACACCGGTAGTCACACCTTCTGCAGCTTCAATGGTCACGGTAAAACCCGTACCATAAGCGCTGGTGTTATTTTCCACCATCATCGGCAGATCGAGCTGTTTGCGTCGGTCTTCAGTGATGCACAGGCAAACAATACCGCTACCGTGACGGATGGTCAGCGCCATCTGTTCAACGGTCATGGTTTCTGCCGGGAAAATCATATCACCTTCGTTTTCACGGTCTTCATCGTCAAGCACCATCACACCGCGTCCTTCACGCAGTGCAGCAAGCGCATGTTCAACACGTTCGAAAGGCGTACCAAAAGAGGAAAGTAGCGTCTGATTCATGGTAAAAAAACCTCACTAAATTTATGGTTACCAGAATCAGGGCAGTCTTAGGAGTGCCGTCAAAGCGGCAAAAAAATAACGTGAGCGGGTCCATGCCCGACTGGATCGTTACTCTCTCCCATCCGGACTCTAACCGTCGGCCCCGGAATTACACCGGATCTGCTGACCTTTTCGCATTCACGAAAAGCGCTCGCGGGCTTTCAACATCAGTTGATTTACCGCCGGTGGGGAATTTCGCCCCGCCCTGAGAATAAGCGGGTTAACTATAACGCTATTGATTACCTTCATCAACGCCTTTACTCGTCTTAGCTTCACACAATTCTGGTTTATGCCTGTGCCAGTTCGCACTACAATAGGCAGCAACACGTACCAGTTCAGGGAAACCACAATGATTGACCCGAAAAAAATTGAGCAGATTGCTCGTCAGGTTCACGAGTCGATGCCGAAAGGGATCCGCGAGTTTGGCGAAGACGTCGAGAAGAAAATTCGTCAAACGCTTCAGTCACAGCTGACCCGTCTGGATCTGGTAAGCCGTGAAGAGTTTGATGTACAGACTCAGGTTTTGCTGCGTACTCGTGAGAAGCTGGCGCTGCTTGAGCAACGCCTGACTGAGCTGGAATCGCGTGAAACAACGGCAGAAGTTAAGCCTGCCCCGGCGATCCCATCAGTCGATCCGCAAGAGTAAAAACGACAACGGGCCGCAAGGCCCGTTTCTCTGTTAGTGTTCCAGTTCCAGCTTCCTGGCCTCCGTCGCCTGCTGGCAGTAAAGTGCATAGCGTTTGCAAAACCAGCTACGGTGTTCTTCATCCATATTCCCAGTTATCGCCTGGATATCAACGGGATGGCCCTCAGCCTGCATCCTGGCAAAACTTCGGGCCAGGAAATCGAAATTGTTCATTGAATACATACTGCTGTTCATGAGCATACCCTCCAGTTATTGAATATCTGCTAAGGCCATATGCTTTTTCTGATTTCAGTATTTCCCTGGATGCGAAGATATTCTGCACATATTGTGCGCAAAAAAACCTTCAGCTTCACAGTTTCCTACGAAATCTAAGAGGGGGATGAGCCTCTTTTCGGATTCAAGACCAGGAGGACGCATGTTATTGTAACGTCATGTAAAAGTAAGAGGTGAAACCATTACTTTTGACACTATCAGGGAACGCGGTCGCAGGAGGAAGAAAGTTGGTTTTATTCACGGATTATAACGGACCCTACCTGTTTGCTATTTCATTTGTCCTGCTGATTGGCTTACTGGAAGTCATCTCTCTTGTTTTCGGGCACTTCCTTTCGGGCGCACTGGATGCGCATCTCGATCACTACGATGCCCTGACTTCAGGCAATATTGGACAAGCGCTGCACTATTTGAATATCGGACGTATTCCCGCACTGATCGTGCTGTGCTTACTCGCTGGCTTCTTTGGACTCTTCGGCATCCTTCTTCAACATGGTTCGGTCACACTGTGGCAAGCTCCGCTCAGCAACCTGCTGCTTGCTCCGCTGAGTTTTATTCTTGCCGTCTTCGCCGTGCATTACAGCGGAAAAATCATTGCTCCCTGGCTGCCACGGGATGAAACCACCGCTCTCGCAGAAGATGAGTTTATCGGCAGCATGGCGATTATTACCGGACATTCCGCAAGTGCCGGAACCCCATGCGAAGGGAAATTTACCGATAAGTTCGGGCAGACCCACTATGTGCTACTAGAGCCTGAAGCAGGCAAAGAATTCAAAAAAGGAGACAAGGTGCTGATTATCTGCCGACTCTCCGCAACGCGTTACCTGGCCGAGCTAAACCCCTGGCCAAATGTTTTGTAATTTTTACTTTAAGGGAATAACACAATGGATGATGTTTTTGGCATGTTACCTTCATGGATGTTTACCGCCATTGTGGCGGTGGTCGTCTTAGTAATTATCGGGATTATTTTTGCCCGCCTGTATCGTCGTGCGTCTGCTGAACAGGCGTTTGTGCGTACCGGCCTTGGCGGACAAAAAGTGGTGATGAGCGGCGGCGCAATTGTCATGCCTATCTTCCACGAAATCATTCCTATCAACATGAACACCCTCAAACTTGAGGTAAGCCGTTCAACTGTCGACAGTCTCATCACCAAAGACCGTATGCGCGTAGATGTTGTCGTCGCCTTTTTCGTGCGTGTGAAACCGTCTGTTGAAGGGATTGCTACCGCCGCACAGACGCTGGGACAGCGGACGCTGTCACCAGAGGATTTACGTGTGCTAATAGAAGATAAGTTTGTCGATGCCCTGCGTGCCACTGCGTCCCAGATGACCATGCATGAACTGCAGGATACGCGTGAAAACTTCGTTCAGGGCGTACAAAATACCGTCGCGGAAGACCTGTCCAAAAACGGCCTGGAACTGGAGAGCGTTTCACTCACCAACTTTAACCAGACCGAAAAAGTCCATTTCAACCCGAATAACGCCTTTGATGCCGAGGGTCTGACCAAGCTGACCCAGGAAACAGAACGCCGTCGCCGCGAACGTAACGAAGTCGAACAGGACGTTGAAGTTGCGGTACGTGAGAAAAACCGTGATGCGCTGTCGCGCAAGCTGGAGATCGAGCAGCAGGAAGCCTTCATGACGCTCGAGCAGGAGCAGCAGGTGAAAACCCGCACGGCCGAGCAAAACGCCAAAATCGCCGCCTTCGAAGCCGAACGTCATCGTGAAGCTGAACAGACGCGTATCCTTGCCGAACGCCAGATTCAGGAAACAGAAATCGAACGCGAGCAGGCGGTGCGCTCAAGAAAAGTCGAGGCCGAGCGTGAAGTTCGTATCAAAGAGATCGAACAGCAGCAGGCAACGGAGATAGCCAACCAAACCAAGTCCATCGCCATTGCTGCCAAGTCCGAGCAACAGTCTCAGGCTGAAGCGCGAGCTAACGATGCCCTGGCCGAAGCGGTTCGCGCCCAGCAGAACGTAGAAACCACCCGCCAGACCGCGGAAGCGGATCGTGCCAAACAGGTCGCGCTGATCGCCGCGGCGCAGGATGCAGAAACCCAGGCAGTTGAACTGACCGTGCGGGCAAAAGCCGAAAAAGAAGCCGCAGAATTGCAGGCGGCGGCAATTGTTGAACTGGCCGAAGCGACGCGCAAAAAAGGTCTCGCAGAAGCCGAAGCCCAGCGTGCGCTCAACGATGCCATCAACGTGCTTTCCGACGAACAGACCAGCCTGAAATTTAAGCTGGCTCTGCTGCAGTCTCTGCCAGCGGTTATTGAGAAATCCGTTGAGCCAATGAAGTCTATCGATGGGATCAAGATTATCCAGGTTGATGGCCTGAATCGTGGTGGCGCCGTCGGTGAAGTGAATGCAGGTAACGTAAGCGGTGGAAATTTGGCTGAGCAGGCATTATCAGCCGCCCTTGCCTATCGTACACAAGCGCCGCTGATTGACTCGCTGTTAAATGAAATTGGTTTGTCCGGCGGTTCGCTAAATGCGCTTACCACTCCGTTAAACGCCACGACAACAGTCGACGTTAACCATCAGACAACGATAAAAGAAGAATAACGACTTCTGCCTTATGTCCCCCGTCCCTGGCCCATAAAGCCGGGGATTTTTTATTCTGGCGCGCCGTTTTGCGTGGATGCTCCAGCAATAAAAAAACCTGCGGGAGAAAGCCCTTGCGCCTGTCAGGTCGCTCACTAACAATCGCTTGGTCAGCAAGGGGCTGCAACGAGAAAGCCCCTCTCGAAGAAGGGGCTTTAATAAGGAAAGGGTTATGATGAAGCGAGTCATCATACTGGTTGTGCTGTTACTGTTAAGTTTCCACGCTTACTAACAGTCAATCAGAGGGGGGAGAAATCCCCTCTCACCCTTATTCCTGTACTTTAGGTCGAAAAAACAGCAGCGTCAACAGCGGGAAACGCACAGAAACGAAAAGTTTGACCCGTTTCCAGCATTTGTTATTTATCGCTGTCTTTCTGGATCTTCTTGATGATATTGGTCGTCGAACAACCATCTTCGAAGTTCAGCACCAACACTTCTCCGCCGTTGGCCCATACCTCTTTGCTGCCCGCAATATCTTCTGGCTTATAGTCGCCGCCTTTGACCAGCAGATCCGGCAGGATGCCAGCGATCAGACGCTGCGGCGTATCCTCTTCAAAAGAGACCACCCAGTCGACGGATTCCAGCGCGCCCAACACGATCATGCGCTGTTCCAGCGGGTTGACCGGACGCGTTTCGCCTTTCAGACGTTTGGTCGACGCATCGCTGTTTACCGCCACGATCAGGCGATCGCCCAGCTTGCGCGCATTTGCCAGATAGGAGACATGGCCCGCATGCAGGATGTCGAACACGCCGTTAGTCATCACCACTTTCTCACCGCGCTTGCGGGCGCTGGCGACGGCCTGTTTCAGCTCAGATTCGCTCATCACGCCAAAACCAGTATCAGCCCGACCACGCACGGCGTTTTCCAGTTCAATCGGAGAAACGGTGGAGGTTCCCAGTTTACCGACCACAACACCGGCTGCGGCGTTAGCAAAATAGCACGCCTCTTCCAGCGAGTTACCCGCCGCCAGCGTCGCCGCCAGCACGCCGATTACCGTATCGCCCGCACCGGTTACGTCATACACTTCCTGCGCCTGCGTCGGCATATGCAGTGGCGATTTGCCCGGTTGCAGCAGCGTCATACCCTGTTCTGAACGGGTGATCAGCAGTGCGGAAAGGTCGAAATCAGCAATCACTTTCATGCCGCGCTCAACCAGTTCATCTTCGCTTTTGCATTTACCGGCTACCGCTTCAAACTCAGACAGGTTCGGCGTTAGCAGCGTTGCGCCGCGGTAACGCTCAAAATCGGTCCCTTTCGGATCGATAAGCACCGGCACGCCAGCCTTACGCGCCAGAGCAATCATTTGCTGCACGCTTGCCAACGCGCCTTTGGCGTAGTCAGAGAGCACCAGAGCGCCGATAGAACCCAGCGCCTGATTAATACGCTCGTGCAGCGGTTGCGGATCTACGCCTTCAAAACCTTCTTCGAAATCCAGACGAATCAACTGCTGATTGCGGGAAAGCACGCGCAGTTTGGTGATTGTCGGATGCGTCGGCACGGAAACGAAGTCGCATTTTACGTTCACATCCGCCAGCGTTTTGCTCAGCGCACGCGCCGCGTCGTCGATACCAGTCAAACCCACCAGACGAGAATTTGCGCCCAGAGAGGCAATGTTCATCGCCACGTTTGCTGCGCCACCGGGACGTTCTTCGATGGTATCGACCTTCACCACCGGAACCGGCGCTTCAGGTGAAATACGGCTGGTAGGGCCGTACCAGTAGCGATCCAGCATCACATCACCGACAACCATGACTCCTGCACGTTCAAACTCTGGCAGCGTTACTTTCATTCCTGTCTCCTGAGAGATTCTCTGAGGGTCTTAAAATTTGCGCGCGATAATAGCACACTTCACTCGGCAACCAGCCACTTCTGCCAGCTGTCACGCACCAGCGTACGTTCAGCACTGAAGTGTTCAG
Source organism: Citrobacter sp. Cy070 (assembly GCF_030332245.1). Taxonomy (NCBI): domain Bacteria; kingdom Pseudomonadati; phylum Pseudomonadota; class Gammaproteobacteria; order Enterobacterales; family Enterobacteriaceae; genus Citrobacter; species Citrobacter sp. Cy070. Next base: position 247,980 of record NZ_JAOWIG010000065.1, on the reverse strand, counting down.
GCGCTACATGGCCCGGAAGTTCCTGCAACGCAAGATGGTGAAGTTCATCGCGCAGCGTTGTATAAGCGCGGGTAAGCGCCAGCGCTTCCTGCTCATCCATAATGTCGTTTTGCGCCAGCAATTCCAGAATGCGCACGTTATCCGACCAGCGCGTCAGCTTCGGTTTTTCATGCGCATAGCGCAGCACCAGATATTGCGTAATAAACTCAATATCGGTAATGCCACCCTCATCCGCTTTAATATCAAAACGATCCCGATGTTTATTGCCCAAATGGGCGCGCATTTTCTCACGCATTTCACGCACGTCGGTCTGCAAGGTTTTCCCATCACGGACGAGGGTCATGATATCGCGACGAATCGCATCAAACTGAGAGGTCAACTGCGGGTCGCCGTATACCACGCGAGCACGCACCAGCGCCTGATGTTCCCACGTCCAGGCTTCGTTGCGCTGGTAGTCAGCGAAAGCATCTGTTGAGGTCACCAGCATTCCCGCCGCGCCAGACGGACGCAGCCGCGCATCCACTTCGTACAAAATACCGGACGAAGTACGGGTACTGAAAAGGTGCATAATGCGCTGCGACAGACGCAGATAGAACTGTCGCCCGTCAATCTCACGCTCACCGTCCGTCATCACGTCCATCGGACAATCATGCAGGAAGATCAAATCGAGATCCGAACTGTAGCCCAGTTCCCAGCCGCCCAGTTTGCCATAGCCGACGACGGCAAAACCGCGCCCCTCACGTTCACCAAGATGCGTTGGCTGCCCGTAGCGAGCAACCATCTGCGTCCACGCCTGCTGGACTACCGCATCGATAATCGCTTCCGCCAGCCAGGTTAAGTGATCGCTCACTTTCATCACTGGCAGCGTACCGGCAATATCAGCCGCGGCAATACGCAGTAGCTGCGTTTGTTTAAACTGGCGCAGTGCCTCCAGTTGCTGTTCTTCGTCATCTTCCGGTACGCGCAGCAAATACTGGCGCAGCTCATCGCGGTAGGCATCCGTCGCGGTGGGTTGATACAGGGTGTTCGGATCCAGCAGTTCATCGAGCAACAGCGGATACCGCGCCAGCTGGCTGGCAATCATCGGCGAGGCGGCACAGAGCGAAATCAGGTGCTTAAGCGCTCCCGGGAATTCACTCAGCAGCTCCAGATAGGTCGTGCGGGTCACAATGCCCACCAGCAGCGGAGTGATGCGCGACAGCGGTATTGAGGCGTCGTCACGCGTACAGACATCGCTCAACAGATGCGGCATTAAATGATCCAGCACCTGACGTCCGCGCGGGCCAATGGTGCGTTTATCCAGCTCTTTGCGGAAATCGGCAATCAGAGACAGCACGCGCCGGCGATCTTCATCCGCCAGATGCGTCAGCACCGGCGTGGTATCATCTTCCTGTAATGCGTCCTGCCACAGTTCGCGCCACTGTTCTGAGAGTGACTCTTCCTGGGTTTCGGCCTCGTCATCGCCAATCAGCTCGTTGAATACCCGGCGCACGTTGTCCATATGATTGGCCAGCACATCAGTTAACTGTAGCCAGTCATCAACGTTCATCCCCCACGCCAGTCGCGCGCGATTCAGTTCATCGACCGGCAACGTCTGGGTCTGTTCATCATTGATGCTTTGCAGCAGGTTTTCCAGGCGGCGTAAATAGAGATAGGCTGCGCGCAGTTGTTCCGCGTCGGTATCAGAAAGCAAGTGCAGCGCATTGATGGCGCTAAGTGTCGGTAACAACGAGCGGGATTGCAGCGATGGCTCGCGCCCACCGCGAATCAGCTGGAATACCTGCACGATAAATTCGATTTCACGAATGCCGCCCGCCCCCAGCTTGATGTTGTCTTTCAGGCCACGACGGCGCACTTCACGCGCAATCATCCCTTTCATGTTACGCAGCGACTGGATCACGCTGAAATCAATATAGCGACGGAAGACAAAAGGCCGCAGCATGGCACGAAGCTCGCTGACGTATGTGCCGTCGGCATCGCCCATAATGCGGGCTTTAACCATCGCATAGCGTTCCCAATCGCGCCCTTGTTCCTGGTAATAATCCTCCAGCGCGGAGAAGCTCAGCACCAGCGGGCCGCTGTCGCCAAACGGGCGTAAACGCATATCCACCCGATAAACAAACCCATCCATTGTGGGCTGATCCAGCACTTTGATAAGCCGCTGGCCCATACGGGTAAAGAACTGGGCGTTATCCAGTTCGCGACGCCCACCCTGCGTACTGCCGTGTTCCGGCCAGGCAAAAATCAGGTCGATATCGGAGGAAAAATTCAGCTCGCCACCGCCCAGTTTCCCCATGCCTAAAATCAGCAGCGGCTGCGCAACACCTTCAGGATTACACGGCGTTCCCCACTCACGACAGCAGGCGTCATACAACCAGTCTCGAGCGGCAATAATCAGCGTTTCAGCCAGATGGCTTAACTGCTGCAAAATACTCTCTTCCGTCACCAGCGACAGCGTCTGTGCCCAGGCGATACGCACCATAATGCGACGGCGAAACAGGCGTAACTCACGCATCAGTGTGTTTTCGTCACTAACATCAGCCAATGCATGCTGTAACCAGTTGGCATAGTGTTGCCATTCATCCGCCAGGGGTGGAGCGCTTTCCAGCTCAGCCAGCCATTCGGGATGGGCAATAATGCTGTCACGGACAAAATCACTGAATGTAAGTACTGACTTCGCCTGAACGCTAAGTGAGGACTCAGATATTGCTGCTGGCAGCCGCTCAACAACGGTCGGCCAGTACTGCTGTAACGGTGAAGAGAGCTGCTTCATTTACGGGTTATCCTTTGAATGGTGCCGGATGCGTCTTTTCGCCTTATCCGACCTACATGACAGTTACACACATCGCGTAGGCCTGATAAGCGCAGCGCCATCAGGCATCCCGGCCTCGGCCCTGATTATCGTTTTCCGCTGTGCAGCCAGAACGGTTCCAGTGCAATCGCCTCGTTACGGAAGTGTTCAATTTCAATATATTGGTTGGCCGCAATGGCACGACGTAAGCCCTGCCAAGTAGCGATCCATTCCGATGCGACATTTTCGTCGTAGTATCCCGCCAGCATCAGCATGCTATCAATGTTGCGCGTCAAACGTGGAAGTTGATCGGCGTACTGATCGCCCAACGGCTGCGCAAAAGCGGTTTTCAGCTCAGCGGCATGGCGTGAAAGATGGGTATCAGAGAAGCGCTTAAAGGAGTCGGCAATTTTGCCCTGCGCCTTCGCATCCAGGAACGGCTGCCACCCTTTGGTCACCAGCCATTCGGTCAGCGCCAGCTTGGCCATTGCCGTTTGCGTACTGTAAACCGCCGAAATAGCAGAAACGTCCGACGCAATGATCGCTTCCGATTGGGTCAGCAAATCACGTAAGTGAGCGCTCGCTTTTCGTGGCACATTACCGCCAAACAACATCAGAATGTGACGCACCAGACCCATTGCCGCCAGCACCTCGGCTTTCGCCCCTTTCACGCCGCGTACCCACAGCTCTTCGTGGTACTGCCACTGTGATAATGCCAGCTCCAGCGCCGCTTCCAGCCCCTGCTCAATGCTCGCCTTCGCCGGAACCTTCAAAATCCGCGTCGGTTTGAGTTCGCGCAGCGCATTCCCCTGGGCCAAATGATAACCGCGCGCTGCCTTGCTCAAACTGCCCTGGCGTAAACCGGTTTGCGAAACCAGCTGGTTTGCCAGCTTCAGTACCGCACGGGTATCGCCGCTTAGCAGTTCAAGTTCAAGCTCACAGATAGGTTCTGCAAACTCGCCCGCTTTCACTTCCCCCAGATCGAGGGCCATTTCAATCCGGCTGCCATCAACATCAACCAACCATTTCTCACGGTAAAAATCGGTGCTGAACAACGGCTGCACTTGAGAAGCAAGTTCAGCGGGCAGTTTGCCATCAGGCCAGACTTCCGTTGGGAACAAGGCGAGATCCAGCTCAGGCGCGTTTAGCGCAACGTTAAATTCCGGTCGCTGATGCAGACCGCCCGTCACGCGTCCGGCAATTTTCATGGTCATTTCGTAATGACCGTTTTCACCGCGAATACGCAGCCCCATATCGTGACCACGCAACCACGCATCCGGCGTTTCGTAGTAAATATTCAGCAACTGGCTGGGCGCATGATGCTCTCCCCCCAGCGTATTCAGACGTTCACGTAGCGCATCGACAGCGTCACTATTAACGATAAATTTTAATTCGATTTCCTGGGCCATGGTCTTGTACTTATGGGTTATGTCACAGTTGAGAAAACTGACTGCGAACTAAGTTCGTTCTTTATGGTCAGTAGATAGTATTTTGCGCCAAATTGCCATGCAACGAGCAATTTGACGGGCGTAAAAGTTTCGAGTGGTGGCAAAAAGGACACAGATGATTCCGATTGATGTCGAATGCTTTGCGTAGAGACACTGATGCCACTACTATCGTTCCACTTTCTATGACAATAACGACAGCCTGATGCCAAAATTACGCCTGATTGGATTAACTTTACTCGCACTTAGCGCCACTGCAGTCTCTCATGCCGAAGAAAAGCGCTATGTCTCTGACGAACTGAACACCTGGGTCCGCAGCGGTCCGGGAGATAATTATCGCCTCGTGGGTACGGTTAACGCCGGCGAGGAAGTCACGCTATTACAGACCGATGCCAACACCAACTACGCCCAGGTGAAAGACAGCACCGGACGTACCGCCTGGATCCCACTGAAAGAGCTGAACAGTACGCCGAGCCTGCGTACCCGAGTTCCCGACCTGGAAAACCAGGTTAAGACCTTGACCGATAAGCTCCATAATATCGATACCACATGGAATCAGCGTACCGCCGACATGCAGCAAAAGGTAGCGCAAAGCGACAGCGTGATTGACGGGCTGAAACAAGAAAACCAGAAGCTGAAGAACGAACTTATCGTGGCGCAAAAGAAGGTGAGCGCAGCCAACCTTCAGCTCGATGACAAACAGCGCACCATCATCATGCAGTGGTTTATGTATGGCGGCGGCGTGCTGGGTCTTGGTCTGCTGCTCGGTCTGGTTCTGCCACACATGATCCCAAGCCGTAAACGCAAAGATCGCTGGATGAACTGAATCGCCTTCTCCGCCACACTGACATATGATTAAGGGATGTTTTTTTCAAAAGGAAAGTGGCGTGAAGATTTATCTGGTCGGTGGTGCTGTTCGGGATGCGTTATTAGGGCTACCGATTAAAGATAAAGATTGGGTCGTTGTCGGCGCCACGCCGCAAGGAATGCTCGACGCGGGTTACCAACAGGTAGGCCGCGATTTCCCCGTGTTTCTGCATCCGCAAACCCGGGAAGAGTATGCGCTGGCGCGTACTGAACGTAAATCAGGTTCGGGATATACCGGATTCACCTGCTACGCCGCGCCAGATGTGACGCTGGAGGCCGATCTTCAGCGGCGCGACCTGACCATCAACGCAATGGCCCGCGATGACAACGGGGAGATTATCGACCCGTATAACGGACGCGACGATCTGGAAAACCGCCTGCTGCGTCATGTTTCCCCGGCCTTTAGCGAAGATCCGCTGCGCGTGCTGCGCGTGGCGCGCTTTGCTGCCCGTTATGCGCACCTCGGCTTTCGTATCGCTGACGAAACCATGACGCTGATGCGCGACATGAACGCCGCTGGCGAGCTGGAACACCTGACGCCTGAGCGCGTGTGGAAAGAAACGGAAGGTGCCTTAACCACCCGCAACCCACAGGTATTTTTTCAGGTCCTGCGCGATTGCGATGCCCTGCGCGTGCTGTTCCCGGAAGTGGATGCCCTGTTTGGCGTTCCGGCCCCCGCACAGTGGCACCCGGAAATTGATACCGGTATTCACACGCTGATGACGTTGTCGATGGCGGCCATGTTAAGCCCGGAGGTCGACGTGCGTTTCGCCACGCTGTGTCACGATCTTGGCAAAGCATTAACGCCTAAAGCGCTATGGCCGCGCCATCATGGCCACGGTCCGGCGGGCGTTAAGCTGGTCGAGCAACTGTGTCAGCGCCTGCGCGTACCGAATGACATTCGTGATTTAGCCAAACTGGTGGCCGAGTTCCACGACCTGATTCATACCTTCCCGATCCTGCAACCGAAAACCATCGTTAAGCTGTTTGATTCCATCGATGCATGGCGCAAACCGCAGCGCGTGGAGCAAATCGCCCTCACCAGCGAGGCCGACGTGCGTGGGCGAACCGGTTTTGAAGCGGCGGATTACCCGCAAGGCAGGCTGTTGCGTGAAGCCTGGCTGGTTGCACAAGCGGTACCCACGAAAGATGTCGTGGAAGCGGGATTCAAAGGTCAGGCAATTCGTGAAGAACTGACCCGGCGTCGCATTGCGGCGGTGGCCAACTGGAAGGAGAAGCGGTGTCCTAAACCCACCGCCTGAACGGATATCACCCGTAGGCCGGATAAGGCGAAACGCCGCCATCCGGCACCACGGTAAGTCATCAGAAGAACACGACGTAAACGGCAGCCGCCACAATAAAGCGGTAAATAGCAAACGGAATGAACGAAATACGCTTAATCAGCTGCAGGAAGGTTTTGATCGCCACCAGTGCCACGATAAACGCCGTCACAAATCCAACTGCAAACATTGGGATATCTGATGCACTAAGGAACGACCAGCTCTTGTAGAGATCCAGCGCCGTCGCGCCCATCATCATCGGCACAGCCAGCAGGAAAGAGAATTCAGAGGCCGCGTAACGGCTCACCCCCATCAGCATACCGCCAGAAATCGTCGCACCGGAACGAGAAAAACCAGGCCATAGCGCCAGACACTGGAAACAGCCAATCATAAACGCCTGTCGATACGTCATATCATCCAGACCCGGCGCGCGCGGCTCTTTCGGTTTGAGGCACTCTGCGACAATCAGCAGCACGCCCCCCACCACCAGCGCATACATCACGTTGATCGGATGAAACAGTGACTTGATGGTGTCGTGGAAGACCAGCCCCAGGACAACGGCTGGAATCATCCCCAACAGGATATGCCCCAGCGTCAGCCGACCTTTACCAGTACCTTCATGCGGGGCCTTGCCAAAGTGAATGCCAATTAAACCAAACAGACGTCGCCAGAACATCACCACTACCGCCAGAATGGAACCCAGTTGGATCACGACTTCAAACGTTTTTGCGGTATCGCCCTCAAAACCTAACAAGTGGCCAACAATTATCATATGGCCGGTACTGGAAACGGGTAGGAACTCCGTCAGCCCTTCGACCACACCCAAAATTGCCGCCACCAGCAGCGAGTGCATATCACTCATCAATAAACCCCTAACGAAAGAGAAAAAGCACGGCAAAAAAGAGCCGACGTCAGGACTCTTTTATACCCGTTTGATTTAGAAATTATTAAATTAATTATTTTCTTTCAGATTATTGCCACGCTCAATGACGACCCCGACGTTTGCCGCACGGGCCACCGCACCAGGTTTGCTCAGCTTGATGCGCACCCACGGAGAATTAAAGCGGTTAAGTAGCAGATCCGCCACCTCTTCCGCCACACGTTCTACCAGCGCAAAACGCCCGCCTTCCACATGGTTAACAACCGTTTGAGCAATATCAGCATAGCTCAGGCAATCAGCCACATCATCGCTTTTCGCCGCTTTGCGGTTATCCCACGCCATTTCGATATCGAACACCAACTGTTGTTCGATCGTTTGTTCCCAGTCGTAAACACCAATAGTGGTGATTACAGAAAGTTGCTCTATAAATACAATATCCATCACGACCTGCCTGCTTTTTGGCTAACCCGGATACCACTTCCGGCGAAATATGCGTATTATCCACAGAAGTAGCGTTTTACACGACATTTTCAAAACGGAACAGCTTATGAGTGCAATCGCGCCTGGAATGATTATCTTCGCGTACCTCTGTGGCTCAATTTCCAGTGCTATTCTGGTATGCCGCCTTGCTGGATTGCCGGACCCGCGCGACAGCGGCTCTGGGAATCCGGGCGCGACAAACGTGCTGCGCATCGGTGGCAAGGGAGCCGCCGTCGCGGTACTGATTTTCGACGTCCTGAAAGGTATGTTACCCGTCTGGGGTGCCTATGCGCTAGGCGTCAGCCCCTTCTGGCTGGGATTGATCGCAATCGCCGCCTGTCTGGGACACATTTGGCCGGTATTTTTCGGCTTTAAAGGTGGAAAAGGCGTTGCCACCGCCTTTGGCGCAATTGCGCCGATTGGCTGGGACTTAACCGGCGTGATGGCCGGAACCTGGCTACTAACCGTCCTGTTAAGCGGCTATTCGTCGTTAGGCGCTATCGTCAGTGCGCTGATCGCCCCTTTTTACGTCTGGTGGTTCAATCCCCAGTTCACTTTCCCGGTGTCCATGTTGTCGTGCTTAATTCTGCTTCGTCACCATGACAACATTCAGCGTCTGTGGCGTCGTCAGGAGCCGAAGATCTGGACCAAGCTGAAGAAAAAACGCGAAAAAGACCCCGAGTGATTTTATTGTCGGATAGCGACGCGTCGGTGTCTTATCCGGCCTCGGGGATGTGATACCCCTCCACCGGTTTGCCTAATCGGTTCTGACACCACGTCGCCAGAAACTCCACGCACACGCGAAGCTTCACGCTGCGATACAACGGCTCCTGATAAACCGCCCAGATATTGGCGCTTTGCGCATAGTCCGGTAGCACCCGCACCAGTTCACCGCTAGCCAGAAACGGTTGTACGTCCCATTCAGAACGCAGCATGATCCCTTTTCCCTGCAGCGCCCACTGCAGCACAATCTCACCGCTGTTAGAAGAAAGGTGTCCCGCCACCTTAACCGACTTTTTCTCCTGGCCGTTATCCAGTTCCCACACCCCGTGAGTCATATCCCGTTCTTTGGTGACCAGACAATCATGCCGAATTAATTCCTGTAACGTCGTCGGCCCACCGTATTTTTGTAAATACGCCGGCGCTGCGCATAATATCCTTTTATTTTTCGTTAACAAATGCGCAATATAATAATCAGGAATTTCATCATTGATACGAATATCCAAATCGATATTATCCTGCGCCAAATCAATTTGCCGATCGTAAAGTTCAAAATGTACCTGTAATTCAGGATAGCTGTGCATCAATTCGGTAATTGCCGGTGCAATATAACTGCGCCCAAAACCAAAGCTACAGCCGATACGAATCATCCCTGCCGGACGCGTTTTGAGTTGCGTAACGTCATCGACCAGATGCTGATAACCTGCGAGGATCGCCTGCGCATGTTCATAGCAACGCTGACCACTCTCCGTTAGCGCCACGCCGCGCGCCGAGCGGCTTAGCAACGTAGCCCCCAGCGTAGACTCAAGGATCTGAATGCGTTTCGTCACAAACGCCGGCGTTTGCCCCAGCGTCGCAGCGGCGGCGCTAAAGCTGCCGCTATGAACAATTTCAACCAGCACCTGCAGGTCTTTCGCCAGGGGATACGTGTTCAGCATGATCGGTAATCCGTAATGTGGTTAACCGCAGTGTAATTCTCCCATACGTATTAAACCCTGCCCTGGCGCAATTTTTATTGCCTTATCTGGACATCATTCACGAACTGTTAATTAGATATTCACAGTGCCAAATAATATAAAACCACATTTTTAGTGGTAGTTTGTGGCGGAGAATTTATTTCCAGACAAATAAAAGAACTGGAGTTAATAAGATGAGCAATCAAAATAACCAACATGCGATAACTACGCTGACGAACATTGTCGCCGACTTTACCGCCATGATTTCTACCCGCATGCCTGACGATGTTGTGGATAAATTAAAACAGCTGCGTGAAGGCGAAACATCAAAGATGGGTAAAATCATCTACCACACCATGTTTGACAACATGCAGAAAGCTATCGACCTGAATCGTCCGGCCTGTCAGGACACCGGGGAGATTATGTTTTTTGTGAAGGTCGGTTCCCGTTTTCCACACCTCGGCGAACTGCAAAGCATTCTGAAACAGGCCGTTGAAGACGCCACGGTAAAAGCGCCGCTGCGCCATAACGCGGTTGAGATTTTTGACGAAGTGAATACCGGAAAAAATACCGGTACCGGTGTGCCGTGGGTCACCTGGGACATCATCCCTGATAACGATGACGCGGAAATCGAAGTCTACATGGCAGGCGGCGGCTGTACGCTGCCGGGGCGCTCGAAAGTGTTAATGCCTTCTGAAGGCTATGAAGGCGTGGTGAAATTTGTCTTCGAAAATATCTCCACGCTGGCAGTCAACGCCTGTCCGCCGGTACTGGTGGGCGTGGGTATTGCCACCTCTGTAGAAACCGCTGCCGTGCTTTCTCGTAAAGCGGTGCTGCGCCCAATCGGATCACGCCATCCAAACCCAAAAGCGGCAGAACTGGAACTGCGCCTGGAAGAAGGACTTAACCGTCTGGGCATTGGGCCGCAAGGGTTGACCGGGAATAGCTCAGTGATGGGTGTGCATATCGAATCCGCCGCGCGCCACCCGTCGACTATCGGCGTTGCCGTCTCTACCGGCTGCTGGGCGCATCGTCGCGGCACGCTGTTGATTCATGCCGACCTCTCCTTCGAAAACCTGTCTCACACCCGGAGCGCGTTATGAAAAAGATCCTCACAACCCCGATCAAAGCCGAAGATCTGGCTGACATTCGCGTTGGCGATGTCATTTACCTGAGCGGCACGCTGGTGACCTGCCGTGACGTTTGCCACCGCCGCCTGATCGAACTGAAGCGCCCGATTCCTTATGACCTGAACGGCAAAGCCATTTTCCATGCGGGCCCGATCGTCCGTAAGAACGGTGAAAAATGGGAGATGGTCTCCGTCGGCCCAACTACCAGCATGCGTATGGAAGCGTTTGAGAAAGACTTTATCGAGCAGACGGGCGTCAAGCTGGTGGTCGGCAAAGGCGGCATGGGGCCGCTGACGGAAGAAGGCTGCAAACAGTTTAAAGCGCTGCACGTCATCTTCCCGGCTGGCTGTGCGGTCGTGGCGGCTACTCAGGTTGAAGAAATTGAAGAGGTACACTGGACCGAACTCGGCATGCCGGAATCTCTGTGGGTATGCCGGGTAAAAGAGTTCGGCCCGCTGATCGTTTCCATCGATACCCACGGTAATAACCTGATTGCCGAAAACAAAAAGCTGTTCGCTGAACGTCGCGATCCTATCGTCGATGAAATCTGCGAGCACGTGCACTACATCAAATAACCCTCCCGGAGGGGCGTAACGCCTCTCCCTCTTCGCAGGGATACAACAATGGCACCTTTAGCTGGTTGGTGGCGATACCTGGCTCCGCTGGTGGTCATCGCCATTATTGCTGTTCTGCCCGTCCCCACCGGTCTTGAGAGTCATACCTGGCTCTATTTTGCCGTCTTTACCGGTGTGATTGTCGGGCTTATTCTGGAACCTGTACCGGGCGCGGTGGTAGCGATGATTGGCATTTCGATCATCGCTGTCCTTTCACCGTGGCTGCTGTTCAGCCCGGAGCAACTCGCGCAGGACGGTTTTAAATTTACCGCCAAATCGCTGTCGTGGGCGGTATCTGGATTCTCAAACTCGGTCATCTGGCTGATCTTCGCGGCCTTTATGTTTGGTACTGGCTATGAGAAAACCGGCCTTGGTCGGCGAATCGCGCTGATGCTGGTGAAAAAGATGGGGCACCGGACGTTATTTCTCGGCTATGCGGTGATGTTCTCCGAACTTATCCTCGCTCCCGTCACGCCTTCCAACTCCGCGCGCGGAGCCGGAATAATCTACCCGATTATCCGCAACCTGCCGCCGCTGTATAATTCACAACCCAATAGCGCCAGTTCACGCTCCATTGGCTCGTACATCATGTGGATGGGCATTGTCGCTGACTGCGTTACCAGCGCTATTTTCTTAACGGCGATGGCACCGAACCTGCTGTTGATCGGCCTGATGAAAGGCGCGTCCCACACGGCGCTGAGCTGGGGCGACTGGTTCTTAGGCATGCTGCCACTGAGCATTTTGCTGGTGCTGATCGTGCCGTGGCTGGCATATGTGTTGTATCCACCGGTACTGAAATCCGGCGATCAGGTTCCACGCTGGGCGGATACAGAGCTAAAAGCGATGGGACCACTCTGCGCCCGCGAGAAAAAGATGCTGGTGCTGATGGTCGGCGCACTGGTGTTGTGGATTTTCGGCGGCGATTTTATTGACGCGGCGATGGTCGGATACAGCGTAGTGGCGTTGATGCTGGTTTTGCGCATCATCAACTGGGATGACATCGTCAGCAATAAAGCCGCATGGAACGTCTTTTTCTGGCTGGCCTCGCTGATAACGCTCGCCACCGGACTGAACAACACCGGCTTTATCTCCTGGTTTGGCAAACTGCTGGCGGGAGGACTGAGCGGCTATTCGCCGGTGATGGTGATGGTAACGCTGATCGTGGTGTTCTACCTGCTGCGATACTTCTTTGCCAGCGCCACGGCGTATACCTCTGCCCTCGCGCCGATGATGATTGCCGCCGCGCTGGCGATGCCGGAAATCCCATTACCGGTCTTCTGCCTGATGGTCGGCGCCGCCATTGGCCTGGGCAGCATTCTGACCCCATACGCCACCGGTCCCAGCCCTATCTACTACGGCAGCGGCTATTTGCCGACGGTGGATTACTGGCGGCTCGGCGCTATTTTTGGCCTGATTTTCCTCGTGCTGCTGGTGATCACCGGTCTGCTCTGGATGCCCCTCGTGTTACTGTAAACTCCCTTGGGCGGCGTATTGTCGCCCCTTTTTCCATAAGCTTCTCATATGACCCTTTTCCCGATGCGCTGAGGCATACTTTTTTGTATGCAAACACCCTCATGCTGATAAGGGAAACGCTCTGGACACGGTTGCGTACGAGACACTCACACGGGGCTGGCAGGCCGAACTGGATCTGAATTTTACCCGCACCGGGCACAAAACGGTGCTCGCCTCGGCGCGTCATCATGGTCCATTGACGGTTCAGCGTCCGTTTTACCCGGAAGAGGAGGTCTGTCACCTCTATTTGCTGCATCCACCTGCGGGGATCGTTGGCGGAGATGAGCTTCATATTGCCGTCACACTCGACGAAAACAGCCATGCGTTAATCACCCAGCCCGGCGCGGGCAAGTTTTATCACAGCCGAGGGCCACAAGCGTTGCTGCGCCAGCACTTTACCCTCGCCTCGCACGCCACGCTGGAGTGGCTGCCGCAGGATACAATCCTCTTTCCCGGTGCCAACGCTGTTATTCAGTCTGTATTTCACATCGCATCAGAGAGTCGTTTGCTGGCCTGGGATCTGTTGTGTCTTGGGCGACCAGTTATGCAAGAGACCTTCAGCCACGGCGTGCTGCAAAATCGCCTGGAAGTGTGGCGAGATGACCTGCCGCTGTTGATAGAACGCTTGCAGTTGCAGGAGGGAGAGCTGAGTGGCGTTGCGCATCATCCCTGGGTCGGCACGTTGCTGTGTTATCCGGCCAACGAACACATGCTGGAGGGCACGCGGGAGCGGCTTATGGCGCTTGGCGATTACGCCGGGGCAACACTTAACGACTCGCTGCTGACAATCCGTTTTCTTGCTAACGACAACCTGGTTGTTCAGCGCGTTATGCGTGACATCTGGCAATTCCTGCGCCCGCTACTGACACACAAAGTGCCCGTACTACCGCGAATCTGGCAAACCTAAGAGAACCCTTATGGAACTGACCCCCAGAGAAAAAGATAAGTTGTTGCTGTTTACCGCCGCGCTGGTGGCGGAACGTCGCCTGGCCCGCGGGCTGAAGCTGAACTACCCGGAATCGGTGGCGCTGATTAGCGCTTTCATCATGGAAGGCGCGCGCGACGGGCAAACCGTGGCCGCGCTGATGGAGGATGGGCGTCACGTCCTGCGTCGCGATCAGGTGATGGAAGGCATACCGGAAATGATCCCGGATATTCAGGTTGAAGCCACCTTTCCGGACGGATCGAAACTGGTCACTGTCCACAACCCGATCGTCTAAGGAGCGGCAATGATCCCAGGTGAATATCAGATCGCAAAAGGCAATATCGCGCTTAATCAGGGGCGGGAGATCTGCACGATCGTGGTGGAAAATCATGGCGACAGGCCCATCCAGGTGGGATCGCACTATCACTTTTTCGAAGTGAACCCGGCGCTGCGCTTTGACAGGCTGGCCGCACGCGGCTTTCGTCTGAACATTGCTGCGGGCACAGCGGTGCGTTTTGAGCCGGGACAAAAACGTGAAGTCGAACTGGTGCGCGTTGCTGGCGCACAAAGGATCGTGGGTTTTCGCAGCGAAGTGATGGGCGCGCTGGAGGCAGATAATGAGTGAAATTTCCCGGCAGGCGTACGCCGACATGTTTGGCCCAACCACCGGCGATAAAGTGCGTCTGGCGGATACCGACCTGTGGATCGAAGTGGAAAAAGACTTCACCACCTACGGCGAAGAGGTCAAATTCGGCGGCGGAAAAGTTATCCGCGACGGCATGGGCCAGGGGCAAATGCGCGCCGATGCATGTGTGGATCTGGTGATAACCAACGCGCTGATCGTCGATCACTGGGGGATCGTGAAAGCGGATATCGGTATCAAAGCCGGCAGGATCTTCGCCATCGGCAAGGCAGGTAATCCCGATATTCAGCCCAACGTTACGATCCCGATAGGCGTGGGAACTGAAGTCATCGCCGGGGAAGGCAAGATCGTCACCGCAGGCGGCGTGGATACGCATATTCACTGGATCTGCCCACAGCAGGCGCAAGAGGCGCTGGTTTCCGGTGTGACAACGATGATCGGCGGCGGCACCGGTCCGGCCGCGGGCACTCACGCCACCACCTGTACGCCGGGTCCGTGGTACATCGCTCGCATGCTGCAGGCGGCAGACACGTTACCGGTTAACATCGGTTTACTGGGCAAAGGTAACGGCTCAAATCCTGACGCCCTGCGCGAGCAAATCACCGCGGGCGCAATTGGCCTGAAAATCCATGAAGACTGGGGTGCCACGCCTGCCGCTATCGACTGCGCGCTGACCGTGGCCGACGAGATGGACATCCAGGTCGCGCTGCACAGCGACACGCTCAATGAGTCCGGTTTCGTGGAGGATACGCTGGCGGCGATTGGCGAGCGCACCATTCATACTTTTCACACCGAAGGCGCGGGCGGCGGTCATGCGCCGGATATCATCACCGCCTGCGCGCATCCGAATATCCTGCCCTCCTCTACGAACCCGACGCTGCCCTATACCATCAACACCATCGACGAGCATCTCGACATGCTGATGGTTTGCCACCATCTCGATCCGGATATCGCCGAAGACGTGGCCTTTGCCGAATCACGCATTCGCCGGGAAACGATCGCTGCCGAAGATGTGCTGCATGACATTGGCGCCTTTTCCCTGACCTCGTCCGATTCACAGGCAATGGGGCGCGTGGGCGAAGTGATCCTGCGCACCTGGCAGGTGGCGCACCGCATGAAGACGCAGCGTGGAGCTTTGGCAGAAGAAACCGGTGACAACGACAACCTGCGCGTTAAACGCTACGTCGCCAAATACACCATTAATCCGGCGCTAACCCACGGTATCGCCCATGAAGTCGGCTCCGTTGAGCCTGGCAAACTGGCCGATCTGGTGCTGTGGTCACCGGCATTCTTTGGCGTAAAACCGGCGACGATCGTTAAAGGCGGGATGATCGTCTGTGCGCCGATGGGCGACATCAATGCCTCGATCCCCACCCCGCAGCCGGTGCATTACCGCATGATGTTCGGCGCACTTGGCGCAGCGCGGTATCACACCCGGCTGACCTTTATTTCGCAGGCCGCTGATGCGCGAAACATCGCGCAGCAGCTCAATCTGCAAAGCGCCATCGCCGTCGTTAAAGGCTGCAGAACAGTGAAAAAGGCCGACATGATCCACAACGACCTGCAACCCAATATCACCGTCGATGCTCAGACCTACGAGGTGCGTATTGATGGCGAACTGATTACCAGCGAACCGGCAAACGTTTTGCCGATGGCACAACGCTATTTTCTGTTTTGAGGAGTGACGATGATCTACCTGACCCAACGCCTGGACCACGCTCACCGCGTCACCGCAAGCGTCACGCTACCCATTGATATGCGAGTAAAAAGTCGTGCCAGAGTGGCGCTGAACGACGGTCGCGAAGCCGGGCTGATGCTACCGCGCGGTTTGCTGTTACGCGGTGGCGACCTGCTGACCACCGACGATGGCAGCGAAGTGATCGAAGTGATCGCCGCGCCGGAGTCGGTTTCCGTGGTGCGCTGCGCCGATCCTTTCCTGCTCGCCAAAGCCTGTTATCACCTCGGCAATCGCCACGTTCCGTTGCAAATCCTGCCCGATGAGCTGCGCTACCATCACGATCACGTGCTGGACGCCATGCTGCGACAGTTCAACCTCGAGGTGACGTTCGCTCAACTACCGTTTGAACCGGAAGCAGGCGCTTATGCCAGTGAATCACACGGGCATCATCACGGCCATGCGCACTGATGCATAACACCCAACAGCTGCGTCTGATGCAGCTCGCCAGCAGCGCACTCCCGGTGGGGTCGTTTACCTGGTCCCAGGGTCTGGAGTGGGCGGTGGAGATTGGCTGGGTGAAAAGCGTCGATGACTTCTCTGCCTGGCAAATTCAGCAGATGGAGCAGAACTTTTTTACCGTCGACCTACCGCTGCTGGCGAGACTGTATCGCGCCTGCGAGCAGGACGATCTCGCTGCCGCACGCCGCTGGACCACTTACCTGTTAGCCTGTCGCGAAACCCGCGAACTGCGGGATGAAGAACGCAGCCGGGGCGCGGCGTTTACGCGGCTGGTCACCGACTGGGAGGCGGATTGCTCGCGAGAGTGGCGCCCCCTCTTCGCCGACAGCCAACTCTGCGGCATGGCCTGGCTGGGCGTGCGCTGGAGAATTCCCCTGACCGAACTGGCGTTAAGCCTCGGCTACAGCTGGATTGAGAGCGCTGTGATGGCTGGCGTCAAGCTGGTTCCTTTTGGACAACAGGCGGCCCAGCGTTTGATTATTGCGCTCTGCGATCGCTATGCGCAGGGTCTGGCACAGGCGCTGGCGTGTCCTGACACCAGTCTCGGCTCCGCAACGCCGTTGGCCGCCATCGCCTCTGCCCGGCATGAAACGCAATATTCCCGATTATTCCGCTCCTGAGGAGAAAAAATGAGTAACAGCAAGCATCCCCTGCGCGTAGGCGTTGGCGGCCCGGTCGGTTCCGGCAAAACGGCGCTGCTGGAAGCGTTATGCAAAGCCATGCGCAGCAGCTATCAACTGGCGGTGGTCACCAACGATATCTACACCAAAGAAGATCAACGCATTCTCACCGAAGCGGGCGCACTGGAGCCAGACAGGATCGTCGGTGTGGAAACCGGCGGTTGCCCGCATACCGCCATCCGCGAAGATGCATCGATGAATCTGGCTGCCGTAGAGGCGTTAAGCGAGAAATTCGGCAATCTGGATCTGATTTTTGTGGAAAGCGGCGGCGATAACCTGAGCGCCACCTTCAGTCCGGAATTAGCGGATCTGACGATCTATGTGATCGACGTTGCCGAAGGCGAGAAGATCCCGCGTAAGGGAGGCCCGGGGATCACTAAATCCGATTTTCTGGTGATCAATAAAACCGATCTGGCCCCTTACGTCGGCGCCTCGCTGGAGGTGATGGAACGCGATACCCTGCGTATGCGCGGCGAGCGTCCGTGGACGTTCAGCAATTTAAAATCCGGAGAGGGTCTGGAAAAAATTATCGCGTTTCTGGAAGAGAAAGGAATGCTGCGGATGTAGCGTCTTGCCCGGTAACATTGCGTCACCGGGCAAAAAATCACGCCGCCGGTAATTCCGCCAGCGGCCAGCGTGGGCGCACGGTTACGCCAAGATCCGCCGTTGCGCCTGCTTTAAAACGCACCATGCCCGCGTAGGCGATCATCGCCCCGTTGTCGGTACAAAATTCCGGACGCGCGTAAAATACTTCGCCACGACGTTTTTGCATCATTTCAGCCAATTTTGCGCGCAGCGTACGGTTCGCGCTCACGCCCCCCGCCATCACCAGACGTTTAAAACCGGTTTGATCCAGCGCGCGTTTGCACTTGATCATCAGCGTATCAACTACCGCATCTTCAAAGGCACGGGCGATATCTGCGCGCGTCTGATCGTCATTTTCGTTATTACGAATGGTATTCGCGGCAAAGGTTTTCAGCCCGGAGAAGCTGAAATCCAGCCCCGGACGGTCGGTCATCGGGCGCGGGAAGACAAAGCGTTTTTCAACGCCTTGCGAGGCCAGCTTTGACAGCATTGGGCCGCCAGGGTAATCCAGCCCCAGCAGCTTGGCGGTTTTGTCGAACGCTTCGCCAGCAGCATCATCAATCGATTCGCCGAGTAATTCATACTGACCGATACCGTTGACGCTAATCAGCTGCGTGTGACCGCCAGAAACCAGCAGCGCGACGAACGGGAACGCAGGGGGATTATCTTCCAGCATCGGCGCCAGCAGATGCCCTTCCATATGGTGCACAGGAATTGCTGGTACGCCCCAGGCGAACGCCAGTGAACGTCCTACGGTTGCGCCAACCAGCAGCGCGCCAACCAAACCAGGACCTGCGGTATACGCTACCGCATCAATCTCTTTTGCCGTCAGTCCCGCCTCTTTCAGCGCGGCCTGGATCAGCGGTACGGTTTTACGTACGTGATCGCGCGAGGCCAGTTCTGGCACTACGCCGCCGTAGTCAGCGTGTAATTTCACCTGACTATACAATTGGTTGGCTAAAAGACCTTTTTCATCGTCGTAAATGGCGATGCCGGTTTCATCGCAGGATGTTTCAATACCCAGTACACGCATGACTTGTTTTACCTCGCTCTATTACCGCGCAGTGTAGGACCAATGCGGGTTGATGTAAAACTTTGTTCGCCCCAGGAGTTCCGCTCGTGTATACTCCTTGTCCTTATAAAAGTCCCTTTCAAAATCGCGTCGGTGCTTTACAAAGCAGCAGCAATTGCAGTAAAATTCCGCACCATTTTGAAATAAGCTGGCGTTGATGCCAGCGGCAAACCGAATTTATTAAAGGTGAGAGTTACATGCCGGTAATTAAAGTACGTGAAAACGAGCCGTTCGACGTAGCACTGCGTCGCTTCAAGCGTTCATGCGAAAAAGCAGGTGTTCTGGCGGAAGTTCGTCGTCGTGAGTTCTATGAAAAACCGACTACCGAACGTAAGCGCGCTAAAGCTTCTGCTGTGAAACGTCACGCGAAGAAACTGGCTCGCGAAAACGCACGCCGTACTCGTCTGTACTAATCCATTGAGAGCCAAAGCTCTCAATTCAGACTGAGTTGTAGTTGTAAGGCCGTGCTTCCGGAAGGAATGCGCGGCTTATTTTCGTTTATGCATTGGCATATACACAAAATCATTCAGTATGCATCAAGGCGGCAAGTGAGTGAAGCCCCGGGGCTTACATAAGTAAGTGACAGGGGTGAGCGAGCGCAGCCAACACAGAGGCAGGCTGAAGGATGAAGTGTATAAAAGGGGCATATGGCTGGACGAATTCCACGCGTATTTATCAATGACCTGCTGGCAAGAACCGACATCGTCGATCTCATCGACGCGCGGGTAAAGCTGAAAAAGCAGGGCAAAAATTATCACGCGTGCTGTCCGTTCCATAACGAAAAAACCCCCTCTTTCACCGTAAACGGTGAAAAACAGTTTTATCACTGCTTTGGGTGTGGCGCGCATGGCAACGCCGTCGACTTTCTCATGAACTACGACAAGCTCGAGTTTGTGGAAACCGTCGAAGAACTGGCCGCAATGCACAACCTTGAAGTGCCCTATGAAGCAGGCAGTGGCCCCAGTCAGATAGAGCGCCATCAACGGCAAAGCCTTTATCAATTGATGGACGGCCTGAACACTTTTTATCAACAGTCTTTGATGCAGCCCGCCGCTACCCCTGCGCGCCAGTACCTGGAAAAGCGAGGATTAAGTAGCGACGTTATCACCCGTTTTGCTATTGGTTTTGCGCCCCCCGGCTGGGACAACGTCCTGAAACGGTTTGGCGGCAATGCTGAGAATCGCAAATCGTTGGTCGATGCGGGGATGTTGGTCACCAACGATCAGGGACGCAGTTACGATCGCTTCCGCGAACGGGTGATGTTCCCCATCCGCGACAAACGTGGTCGGGTCATTGGTTTTGGTGGACGCGTGCTGGGCGATGCCCTGCCGAAGTATCTCAACTCCCCGGAAACCGATATTTTCCATAAAGGTCGCCAGCTGTATGGCCTTTATGAAGCCCAGCAGGATAACGCCGATCCGCAGCGCCTGTTAGTGGTAGAAGGCTATATGGATGTGGTGGCGCTGGCGCAATACGGCATTAACTACGCCGTGGCATCCCTTGGGACATCCACCACCGCCGATCACATTCAGCTGTTGTTCCGCGCGACGAACAACGTAATTTGCTGTTACGACGGCGACCGCGCCGGGCGCGATGCAGCATGGCGCGCGCTGGAAACCGCACTGCCCTATATGACAGACGGACGCCAGCTACGCTTTATGTTTTTACCTGACGGCGAAGATCCCGATACGCTGGTGCGTAAAGAAGGGAAAGAGGCCTTTGAAGCCCGGATGGAGCAGGCGCTGCCGCTCTCTGCGTTTTTATTTAACAGCCTGTTGCCGCAGGTGGATTTGAGTACCCCAGACGGACGCGCACAGCTCAGCACGCTGGCATTACCGCTGATTACTCAGGTACCAGGCGAAACGTTGCGCATTTACCTGCGACAGGAGTTGGGAAACAAGCTCGGCATTCTGGATGACAGCCAGCTTGAACGTTTAATGCCAAAACTGGCAGAAAATGGGGCTTCCCGCCCGGTTCCACAGCTAAAACGTACGACCATGCGTATACTTATAGGGTTACTGGTGCAAAACCCGGAGCTCGCCCCGCTGGTTCCACCGTTAGGCGCACTGGATAGCAATAAGCTGCCTGGACTTGGCTTATTCAGAGAACTGGTCAACACTTGTCTGGCTCAGCCAGGTCTGACCACCGGGCAACTTTTAGAACACTACCGCGGTACAAATGATGCTGCGACCCTTGAAAAACTGTCGATGTGGGACGATATAGCAGATAAAGATATCGCAGAAAAAACCTTCACCGACTCACTCAACCATATGTTTGATTCGATGCTTGAACTGCGCCAGGAAGAGTTGATAGCTCGTGAGCGCACACACGGTTTAAGCAGCGAAGAACGCCGGGAACTCTGGACACTGAACCAGGAACTGGCGAAGAAATAACAGAAAGACAAAAGTATTTAACGGCTTAACTGCCGAATATCGATCGGGAAGCCCCCGACAGCCGCACGGAGAGGCAGCGGCAAAATATAAGTATGCCCTCGTTTTGCCGTTGGCGGTTTTACCGCCCAACACCAATCAAACGAATTAAGTGTGGATACCGTCTTATGGAGCAAAACCCGCAGTCACAGCTGAAGCTTCTTGTCCAACGTGGTAAGGAGCAAGGCTATCTGACCTATGCCGAGGTCAATGACCATCTGCCGGAAGATATCGTCGATTCAGATCAAATCGAAGACATCATCCAAATGATCAATGACATGGGTATTCAGGTGATGGAAGAAGCACCTGATGCCGATGATCTGCTGCTTGCTGAAACCTCCAACAGCACCGATGAAGACGCGGAAGAAGCGGCTGCCCAGGTTCTGTCCAGCGTTGAGTCCGAAATCGGTCGTACAACTGACCCGGTCCGCATGTACATGCGTGAAATGGGTACCGTTGAACTGTTAACCCGCGAAGGCGAAATCGACATAGCTAAACGCATCGAAGACGGGATTAACCAGGTTCAATGCTCCGTTGCCGAATACCCGGAAGCTATCACCTACCTGCTTGAGCAGTACGATCGCGTAGAAGCTGAAGAAGCACGTCTTTCCGATCTGATCACTGGCTTTGTCGATCCAAACGCGGAAGAAGACATGGCGCCAACGGCGACCCACGTCGGTTCTGAACTCTCTCAGGAAGAGATGGATGACGATGAAGACGAAGATGAAGAAGATGGCGACGACGACAGCAGCGATGACGACAACAGCATCGACCCTGAGTTAGCGCGTGAAAAATTCGGTGAACTGCGTACTCAGTACGAAATCACTCGCGACACCATCAAAGCGAAAGGCCGCAGCCATGCTGCCGCGCAGGAAGAAATTCAGAAGCTGTCCGAAGTGTTCAAACAGTTCCGCCTGGTGCCGAAGCAGTTCGACTACCTGGTAAACAGCATGCGCGTCATGATGGACCGCGTGCGTACTCAGGAACGTCTGATCATGAAGCTCTGCGTTGAGCAGTGCAAAATGCCGAAGAAAAACTTCATCACCCTGTTCACTGGCAACGAAACCAGCGAAACCTGGTTCAACGCGGCAATCGCGATGAACAAACCGTGGTCTGAAAAACTGCACGATGTGGCCGATGACGTTCACCGCGGCCTGCAGAAACTGCAGCAGATTGAAGAAGAAACCGGCCTGACCATCGAGCAGGTTAAAGATATCAACCGTCGCATGTCCATCGGTGAAGCGAAAGCCCGCCGTGCGAAAAAAGAGATGGTTGAAGCGAACTTACGTCTGGTTATCTCTATCGCTAAAAAATACACCAACCGTGGCCTGCAGTTCCTGGATCTGATTCAGGAAGGTAACATCGGTCTGATGAAAGCGGTGGATAAGTTTGAATACCGTCGTGGTTACAAGTTCTCCACCTATGCAACCTGGTGGATCCGTCAGGCGATCACCCGTTCGATCGCAGATCAGGCGCGTACCATTCGTATCCCGGTGCATATGATTGAGACCATTAACAAGCTCAACCGTATCTCCCGTCAGATGCTGCAAGAGATGGGCCGCGAGCCGACGCCGGAAGAGCTGGCTGAACGCATGCTGATGCCAGAAGACAAGATCCGTAAAGTGCTGAAGATCGCGAAAGAGCCTATCTCCATGGAAACGCCGATCGGCGACGATGAAGATTCGCATCTGGGTGATTTCATCGAGGATACCACCCTCGAGCTGCCGCTGGACTCTGCGACCACCGAGAGCCTGCGTGCCGCAACGCACGACGTTCTGGCTGGCCTGACCGCTCGTGAAGCGAAAGTTCTGCGTATGCGTTTCGGTATCGATATGAACACTGACCACACGCTGGAAGAAGTCGGTAAACAGTTCGATGTTACCCGTGAACGTATCCGTCAGATCGAAGCGAAAGCGCTGCGTAAACTGCGCCACCCGAGCCGCTCTGAAGTACTG
Source organism: Citrobacter sp. Cy070 (assembly GCF_030332245.1). NCBI lineage: Bacteria > Pseudomonadati > Pseudomonadota > Gammaproteobacteria > Enterobacterales > Enterobacteriaceae > Citrobacter > Citrobacter sp. Cy070. The sequence continues at coordinate 224,819 of NZ_JAOWIG010000065.1, read as the reverse complement.
CGTAGCTTCCTCGACGATTAATCTCGCCACATAAGCATAAACGCCACCGCAAGGTGGCGTTTTTCTTTATAGTCCCCGCCTGAGCAGGGCGTCGTTCACTTCCCGATACGCTTCCACCAGTTTATCCAGCGTGATCCGGCTTAACCCGCTGGGATTCGGCAATACCCATAATTGCGTCGCGCCAATGGTCAACGTCTGCTTCCCCCACTGCGCCCCACGCTGGCTAAGGCCCTGCTCAAAGGCCTGCTTACCGAGGATTGCGAGCGCGGCGGGCTGATACTCTTCTATTTTCTCAATGAGCAGACGACCGCCGCTACGCATCTCTTGTAGCTTCACTTCATTGGCTTGTACCGTTGGTCTGTCGACAAACTTAGTCACGCCGCAGCGGAAATCCAGCAGATGCTGTGCCTCTTCAGGTTTAAGCTGGCGATCGGTGAACCCCGCCTGATGGATAACCTTCCAGAAGCGATTCGCGGGATGCTCAAAGGGAAATCCTGTACCCGCAGAAGAGAGCCCCGGATTGATGCCGCAAAATACTACCCGCAGCCCCGGTGCCAGTATGTCCTTAACCATAATTACTCCGAACAATACATCAAGGGACAAGTATAACGGACTGAAAATACATTGTTTATAAAAACAGCATCCGTACGCTTATGTCTGGATTGCAACGCGGAGTTACTTTATAATCCACCGCCACGGCCCCTTAGCTCAGTGGTTAGAGCAGGCGACTCATAATCGCTTGGTCGCTGGTTCAAGTCCAGCAGGGGCCACCAAATAAAACAAGGACTTGCGAGAAATCGCAGGTCCTTTTTGTTATGGGAAATATATTCAATTGTTGGCAAACCAATAATTGAGTAGTTCGGGATGTGTAATGATCTCTGGGAACACGCCACGCGGGGAATAAGGTATATCATGCGATACGCCAGCCCATATTGCTGGCATGCCATTAGGACGCTGCCATCCCGAGATGGAAACGTCCGTTAGCGTGTTATTCGATAGTCAGCTCACACGAGTTCTTTGAGCTGCTCCTGCATATAGGTCGAAAAATACTCTGGATTCTTGATAAGGATACGGTTACCGGAGGCGACTTTTTCTGCCCATCCGGCTACTTTTTTCGTGAACTCAGGATTCCATCCCTCCTGCTCACCCCGTGCCATTACAACTTCCGGACTCGCTGGCACACCTAAGTCATGCAAATACTTTAGGATTCCCTTAGCGGTACTTTCATCCATTGAATGGGGTACTGACGCCGAAGTGTTCATACCACCAATAAAATCCAATGCTTTCTCAATTGCTGTTGGCATGCTCTTATCCTTAAAATTAACCACGTGAGAGACACATTTATACTATGTACCCAACTCCGTCGGGATATCAAAGAGAACGTTGCCTTTATTTGATTTACCCCGCAGCTAAACGCTTGCGGCGGCTGTTTTCTGCACGATTAATTCGCCATTCCGGCCAAAACCAGCCCGGTCGCCACCGCATTACGCGGCCCTTCGGTACCACGAATGTTGCCCTGTCCGGCGACAACCCCGTAATGTGCCAGCGCGTCGGTAATCATCTGTGGGATTTCGAAATCCAACGAGGAACCGCCCACCAGCACCACGAAAGAGATATCGCGAATGGATCCGCCGGGAGACACCTGGCGCAATGCACGCAGGCAGTTGGTCACAAAAACCTTCTCTTTGGCCTGACGGCGCACCAGACGAATTTTTTCCAGCGAAGTCTGGTTATCTACCGGGATCAGCTCGCCATCTTTCAGATACACCACTTTGGCGAACACTGATGGGCTGAGTGGTTCGCGGAAAAACTCCACCGCACCGTTCTCATGACGAATACTGAACAGGCTCTCTACTTTCGCCAACGGGTATTTTTTTATTTCCTCGGCCAGAAACGGATCGCTCAGACCCAACTCCGTCTGAATCAACAGGCTGACCATATTACCCGCACCGGCCAGATGTACCGCCTTTACTGTCCCTTCGCTATTGATGATGGCTGCATCAGTGGAACCTGCGCCTAAATCGAGGATCGCCAGCGGTGCAGCACATCCAGGCGTCGTTAACGCACCTGTCACGGCCATATTGGCCTCTACCCCTCCTACTTCAACGGAGGTGTTTAATCGCGCGCTCAACTCGCTGGCAATAGCCTGCATTTGTAAACGATCGGATTTCACCATCGCCGCAATGCCGACAGCATTTTCCATCGAACACTCCCCGGCGATGCCGCCCTGCACCTTGCGCGGAATAAACGTATCAACCGCCAACAGATCCTGAATATGCACCGCGTTCATATCATGCCCAGTCAGCGAGGCCATCACCTTTCGCACTCGCTCCAGCATGCCGCCTGCGTGCGTACCAGCTTCCCCACCAATATCGCGCACGGGCGCGCAGGCGTTCATCGCCTGCATAATGGCCTGCGCACCTTGCGCTACGTCGGCTTCACCGCCGCGCTTTTCACCACGGATAAAGATCTTACCCGCCGGGATCACTCTTGATTGCACATCGCCCTGCGGGGTTTTCAGCACCACGGCGGAGCGGTTACCAATCAGCGCTCTGGCAATAGGGACGATGGTTTGTGTTTCCTCCGGCGTCAGGGCAAAGAACGTGGCAATGCCGTAGGGGTTAGACAGTGCACGAACAACCTGGCCCGCGGCCGCGACTTCAACCGCCGCCAGCACGCCTTCCGGCACCTTCTCCAGCAGGGTGACTTCATCAACCACCGGCATTGGCCGACGCAGGCGATTATTCACCAACACGCCATCATCTTTTTTCAGGATGGCCGCCACCACGTTGATTCCGCGATCCAGTGCCTCATTGATGAGCCAAACTGCCTCGAGAAAATCCATTGCCTCACCCACCAATGGGATCCAGCCCTGAGCAAATCGATCCTCACTCAATGCCGCCAGCTTCTCCACAGCAATGGTGGTTCCCATTCCCACGCCAACGCCGCCGGGCGTTTGTGGGTTATGCCCTATCATCGTTGATTCGGTAATGATGGTTTCCGTAATGGTTTCCATCGCCACATCGCCAATCACCGGTGCGGCTTCATTGATACAGATTTTTGCCACATCTTTAAGCGACCATGGCGTTTTTTCCAGCGCCTGCTGCAGGGAAGCGACCACCCCGGCAATATTGTCCCGCGTTCCTTTCATGCCCGTAGTCGCGACAATCCCGCTGGCGATAAACCGGTCATGCTGCGCCAACGCCACTTCCGTGGTGGCGTTGCCGATATCAATCCCTGCGATTAACGGCATATTCCCTCCGTCACTGGCTGCCTTTACGCAGCTTGTTTCTCTGCTGATACACCTCTGCCGACTCACGCACAAATCCGGCGTTCACCGTCGCGTGCCAGGTATGTTCCAGCTCATCAGCGATCGCCTGTAGCTCCGCGAATGAAGAGCGAAACGGACGTAGCGCGTTGTAGATTTCCAGAATGCGGGTATCCGGGATGGCAATCAGTTCGGCCGCGCGGCGGAAGTTGCGCGCCACGGCGTGACGTTGCATCTGTTCGGCAATCTGCGCCTGATACTCCAGCGTTTGCTGAGAAATACGCACATCCTGCGGCCCTACATGTCCCGCCAGCACATTCTCAAGGGTGATATCGGTTAGCGGTTTCCCGGTGGGGGTCAGGATTTTCTCCGGGCAGCGGGTAGCTAAAGGATAATCCTGCGCGGTCATGATGTTGTCGTTCATTGTCATTCCCTTACTAATGCAATATGCAGCGTGACAGGCGCAGCATCCTGCACCACATGCTTGGTTTCTTTAATGTGAAACAGCGCGGCTTTGGCCATAAATTTGGGGCGCACCATCTGGTCATTGACCACCGGAACCGGCGAGGGCGACTCTTTGCGTGCATAGCGCGCAGCGTTCTTTCCAATCTGGCGATAGGTTTCCAGCGTCAGCAGCGGGGCCTGAGAGAAGAGTTCAAGGTTACTCAGGGGCAGCAAATCACGCTGATGAATAACTGTGGTTCCCTTTGACTGAATACCAATCCCGATGCCGGAGCCACTGAGGTTCGCCGCATCCCACGCCATAAAAGAGACATCAGAGGTGCGCAGAATTCTCACCACTCGCGCATGCAGCCCCTCTTCTTCAATCCCTGCCACCAGCTCTTTCAGAATCGCGTTGTGCGGCATATCAATCAGGGTTTTATGCTGGTGCTTGCCAAAGGCCGGCCCGACGCCAATCACCACTTCATCAGCGCGATCGTCTGCTTTTGCCGCCTCGCCTTCACTGACCTGCAAGGTAAAAACGGGCTTACGTTCAGTTGTGCATTCCACGGTGTACCGCCTTATTCAATCGAGCTGGGCTGAACCACGCCCGCAATATTTTTAATTTCTGCCCAGCGTTCGGCACTGATGCGATAGCCGGTGCCGGGTCCCTGATAATCATTGATGTCATTCACGGCGCTGACCACGTCGAACTGACGATCCAGAATGGCCGATGTTTGCAGGTAATCACCGGTCACGCGCTGTCTCAACATATTGAGAATATTGCTGGCGATATCTTCAAATCCGCTACCGCTTAGCGCCCCGACGATATCCAGCCCGGTAATGTTGCGCTTCATCATCTCTTCCACTGCCGCCAGATCTTCCACCACATTGCGCGCAGGCATGTCTTTGCTGCCGTGAGCGTAGGTGGCAGCCTCCACTTCCTCATCACTGATAGTCGGCAGGCCCAGTTCTCGGAATACCGCCTGGATAGCCCGCGCCGCCTTGTTACGGATAGCGATGGTTTCTTCTTCGGTTACCGGGCGCAGGCCGCCGTCAACCATCAGGTCACGTTGCAGTATGTTGTAATCATCGAAGTCTTCAGCATCGAAGTTAGAACCGGCAAACATGTTGTCGTAATTGGGGACGGCGCTATAGCCAGAGAAGATAAAGTCGGTGCCGGGCAGCATCTGCATCAGGGTGCGGGCGGTACGGCGAATATCGGAGTGTGAGAAGGTCTGGTCATTAGCCGAGGCCACTTCAAGGTCGAGCATCGACGCAATCAGGTTTTCCGCCAGTACCGCGCGGATCCCCGACGGCACTGCGCCCGTCATCCCGATACAGCTAACCGCGCCGTTTTGCAGCCCCTGTACACCCGCGCCTTTGGTGATAAAAATGCAGCGCGACTCCAGGTACAGCATCGATTTACTTTCGGAATAGCCCATCAAGGCTTCCGAACCGGTACCGGAGGTATAGCGCATCTTCAGGCCGCGGGACGCATAGGCCGAGGCGAGAAATGCTTTTGACCATGGCGTATCGTCGCCGTCAGTGAATACCGATTCCGTTCCGTAGACCGACACCGTTTCGGCGTAGCTGGTTAACCCACGCATTCCCAGCTCCAGCTCAGTAGCCTCTTCAACAGAACATTGTGTCAGTACGCCAGGGCGACCACACTGAGAACCGACCAACAGCGCAAGGGCGTTAAACGGCGCATAGCGGGCAATCCCGACCGTCGTTTCCTGTTCGGAAAAACCACGAATCCCCGCTTCAGCGGCATCGGCGGCAATCTGCACCGGATTATCTTTCAGGTTGGTCACATGGCACTGGTTAGAGGGGGTGCGTCGGGCGCGCATTTTTTGCAGCGCCATCATCATCTCTACCACGTTCATTTTCGCCATCACCTCCACCGCTTTCGCCGGGGTAATAGCGGTGGTAATAGCAATGATCTCTTCGCGACTGACGTGGATATCCACCAGCATTCTGGCGATCTCCAGTGCGTCGAGCTGCATGGCACGCTCGGTTTCAGCCACGTTTATCGCGTAGTCGGCAATAAAGCGGTCAATCATGTCGAACTCGGCGCGGCGCTTGCCGTCCAGTTCAACGATACGACCCTTTTCCACCTTCACAGAAGAGGCTGGATCGTAGGGACTTTCCATGGCGATCAGACCTTCTTCCGGCCATTCGCCAATAAGCCCATCCTGATTTACAGGGCGCTTCGCAAGAACTTCGAATCGTTTTGATCTTCTCATAGTTTATAGACTCAAAAGATAAAGAATAGGGACGCCAGGCTGTATCGCTGGTGCTCTATCCCCCCAGCAATCGCCTTTATCAGCAATAGCCGAACTTTAAATGAGCAGGCCGATAAAAAAATAAAATTAATTACGTTCCAATTTGATACATATTTAAATGTCAGCGTTTCATATTGAAACGGTCAACAGGAATATCCATAAAGAATTGTGACGCGCTTAAATGATCATTATCAACAAATGCCGAACGCAGGGAATTAAATTAATATTTTAGAAAAATCCACACTATTGACTTAATAACGCGTCGCGAGAAAATACAGAAAACCCAATGAGAAAAAATAGCTGTAGCGCGATATTTTTTGCGACCTCAGCCCTACAACCTTGTCAGGAGATACTGTGAATAAGAGCCAACAAATTGCCACCATTACGCTGGCGGCCGCAAAGAAAATGGCGACTGCCGTCGAGGCAAAAGCGATTGAAATCAACGTTCCGGTGGTCTTTTCCGTGGTCGACCACGGCGGAAACACGCTACTGATGCAGCGCATGGACGAGGCGTTTGTCACCAGTTGTGATATTTCTCTCAATAAAGCCTGGACCGCCTGCTGTCTGCGGCAGGGCACCCATGAAATTACCGATGCAGTACAACCAGGTGCTTCTCTATATGGTTTACAGCTCACCAACCAACAGCGAATCGTTATTTTTGGTGGCGGTTTACCTGTTGTATTTGACGGTCAATTAATTGGTGCCGTCGGCGTTAGCGGCGGCACCGTGGAACAAGACAGATTATTAGCAGAAACCGCACTGAATTGTTTCTCTGAATTATAATTTAAATCTAAGAAGGTATATTATGAGCTATCGTATGTTTGATTACCTGGTGCCAAATGTGAACTTCTTTGGCCCCAATGCTATTTCCGTTGTCGGCGAACGTTGCAAACTATTAGGCGGTAAAAAAGCGCTGCTGGTCACCGATAAAGGTCTGCGGGCGATAAAAGACGGTGCGGTAGATAAAACGCTGGCACATCTGCGTGAAGCCGGGATTGAGGTGGTCGTATTTGACGGCGTAGAGCCGAACCCTAAAGATACCAACGTGCGCGACGGTCTGGAGGTCTTTCGTAAAGAGCAGTGCGATATCATCGTTACTGTCGGCGGCGGTAGCCCGCATGACTGCGGTAAAGGTATCGGTATCGCAGCCACGCACGAAGGCGATCTCTACAGCTATGCCGGGATTGAAACCCTGACCAACCCGCTGCCGCCGATTGTCGCGGTGAATACCACTGCCGGTACCGCCAGCGAAGTCACCCGCCACTGCGTGCTGACCAATACCAAGACCAAAGTGAAATTCGTGATCGTCAGCTGGCGTAACCTGCCGTCGGTTTCCATTAATGACCCGCTGCTGATGCTCGGTAAACCCGCCCCGCTGACCGCCGCCACCGGGATGGACGCCCTGACCCACGCCGTGGAAGCCTATATTTCCAAAGATGCCAACCCGGTCACCGATGCCGCCGCTATCCAGGCGATCCGCCTGATCGCGCGTAATTTACGTCAGGCTGTGGCGCTGGGCAGCAACCTGAAAGCCCGTGAAAATATGGCCTATGCTTCGCTGCTGGCGGGTATGGCCTTCAACAACGCCAATCTCGGCTATGTTCATGCGATGGCACACCAGCTCGGTGGTCTGTACGACATGCCGCACGGCGTGGCAAATGCGGTATTGCTGCCACACGTAGCCCGTTATAACCTCATCGCTAACCCGGAAAAATTTGCCGATATCGCTGAGTTTATGGGCGAGAACACCGACGGGCTGTCAACCATGGATGCCGCTGAGCTGGCCATTCACGCCATCGCCCGTCTCTCCGCTGATATCGGCATTCCGCAGCATCTGCGCGATCTGGGCGTCAAAGAAGCCGATTTCCCGTACATGGCGGAAATGGCGCTGAAGGACGGCAACGCCTTCTCTAACCCGCGCAAAGGGAACGAGAAAGAAATTGCCGAGATCTTCCGTCAGGCTTTCTAATCCAAAGGGGGCGCAATGTCACTTTCATCACCGGGCGTACATCTGTTTTATCACCCACGCTGGCAGGATACCCGCGCGCTTGATGAACTGTGCTGGGGACTGGAAGAGCAAGGCGTCCCATGCCGGACGGTCTGTTGCGACGAGAATGACTGTGCGCTGGCGTTGAGCAAACTTGCGGCCAAAAGCTCCACGCTGCGTGTCGGTCTTGGTCTTAACGCCACGGGTGATATTGCTTTAACCCACGCCCAGTTGCCAGAGGATCGGGCGCTGATCCGTGGTCATATCGCCGCCGGAATGGCGCAGATCCGCACGCTTGGTGCCAATGCTGGTCAACTGGTCAAAGTGCTTCCTTTCAGCGAGATAACATAAATGTACCGTATCTATACCCGCACTGGTGATAAGGGCACAACCGCGCTGTTTGGCGGCAGCCGTATCGACAAAGACGATATCCGCGTGAATGCCTATGGCACCGTGGACGAACTGATTTCCCAGCTTGGCGTCTGCTACGCCAGCACGCGCCTGACAGAGCTTCGCCAGGATTTACATACCATCCAGAAGACGCTGTTTGTGCTCGGCGCGGAACTTGCCAGCGATGAGAAGGGTCTTGCTCGCTTAACGCAGACGATCAGTCCCGAGGATATTCAGGCGCTGGAGCAGCTTATTGATCGCAATATGACGCAAAGCGGTCCGCTAAAAGAGTTTGTTATTCCGGGGAAAAACCTCGCATCGGCACAGCTACACGTTGCGCGCACGCTGGCGCGTCGGCTGGAGCGACTCCTCATCACCATGGGCAGAACGTTGACGCTGCGTGATGAGCTTAAGCGTTACATCAATCGTCTGTCAGATGCGCTGTTTTCGATGGCCAGAATCGAAGAAACTACTCCAGATGTTTGCGCTTAAACTGGCTGGCATCGATGTCGTACTGCTTCATCTTGCGCCACAAGGTGGTGCGGCCAATATTCAACAGTTGCGACATTTCCTGCACACGTCCGCTGGTGACGCGGGCGGCATGGATAATCGCCTCTTTTTCGATGGCGGTAAACGTCAGGCTGGCTGGCAGCAGTGAAGATGCTGCTTCCAGACCCGGACGTTCGGCAAACAGATAATCCGGCAGATTACTCAGGCGAATATGGCCATTGTCGCTACTAATGGCGATATTTTCGATAATGCTGTTGAGTTCAAAATCATTGCCCGGCCACGAGTAGGCCACCAGTTGCGCCAGCGCGTCATCGTCCAGCTTCAGGCTAGATGAAAAGCGTTTTTTCAGGCTATTTAAGCGTGTATGAATCAGCGCCGGAATGCTGTTACGCCGTGCCCGCAGCGGTGGAATAACAATTTCAAAGGAGTGTAACGCGTAATACAGTTGGCGGCTAAAGCGGTTTTGCTCCACCAGGTTGGCGAGATCAACCGTGGTAGTAGCAATCACTTTGACATCTACCGGGATCAGGCGGCGGGCATCAAGTCGGGTCAATACGCCCTGCTTGATAACCTGCAACAACGCGGATTGCAACTCTGGTGCCAGATACTCAATTTTTTCCAGAAACAGCGTACCGCCGTTCGCCAGTTCAAGGCGGCTCAGCCGACCGTTTTCATCATCGGTTGGCGCACTGCCCATAAAATCCTGCCCCAGCACGCTGTTGGCATACAGTTGGCAGTTCACGGCGATATACGGCCCGCTGGCACGTTCACTTTCATTGTGAATAGCCTGGCTCAATAGCTCTTTACCCACTCCCTCTTCACCACACAACAGAATAGGGAAACTCCCTCTCGCCGCCTGGCGACCAAAATGGATCAGCCGGCGGGTTTCCGGGTCATCCGTCGACATCTGTTCAAAGGTGTGGCTGACTTTTCCGAGCTGGCTGGTCATCAGTTGGCGCATTTGTTCGACCGGGTGCAGCAGCAGAATAAAGCTGTTACCCTGCTCTTCAACAATCGGCTTCAGGGTAATGACGGCATCAACAAACTGATGCTGACTTTCAAAGGTGACTTCGACGTGATTCAGGCCGCGGGCATGTTTGATCGCCCGGCGCAGCAGCATGGGCAGATTGAGCAAGTCATTAATGTTTTTACCCTGGCTGGCCTGTGCATCCAGATGTAAAAGCAAAGCGGCACGGGCATTAAGAAATTGCAGAACGCCCTGCTCGTTCCACGCCATCACGCCATCATCCATGCTTTCCAGCAGTCCGTACATCTGATTCAGATGGCGGTTAGATTCGGCCAGCAGGCTATCAGTCAGCAAAGAGTTGCCGACTTCTCTGGCAATCGCCAGCGTCAGGGACAAATCAGAAACGCACTCATGCTCTACCAGACAGCACAAGGAAATAGAGCCAAACAGTCGACCATGGTTATCGAATACCGGCGTCGAGCAGAACGACCACGGATGCAGCGCCTGCTTAAAATGCTGATCGCCAGAGGTTTTTGTCGGCTGCCCTGGCATCGTTGCCAGCGATAGCGCACAACTGCCGATAATGCTTTCCGCACAGTAGCTACCGTCACGAAAGCCAAGTTCCGCCAGCTGTTCCACCGTCTGCGGATCGCCGCACCGGCTGAGAATACAAGCCGATTCATCCAGAATCAGCAGTGCGCACGGACGTCCATCCATAAACTCCCAGGCATCTTCCAGCGCAGCCTGTCCAATCGTCAGTAGCGCAGTCTTACGGCGACAAATCGACGCAAAAGTCAGTCCCTGTGCCTGATGCGGTGCCTGCCAGGTTTCCCGCTGCATAAACTTGCTGCAACGATGCCATGACTGAGCAATGACCGAAGAGACTTCCTTCCCGATGCCATGAGTGTGCGCCGTCATATCCATTTCCGCTGTTTTACCATAGACAACCCCTCCGGCAGAGACTGCCAGAGGGGGAGAAGATGCCAAATAAAAGGCTTACCGACGTCTGATTAACGTGCCAGCCACTGCTGTCCCAGCAGGTCTGCCGTCAGAATAGCGGCATGGACGCTTTCAGGCGTCACCGGGAACGGCATATTGTGAATGGTTTCACCTTCCGCGCAGGTGGCTTTCGCAACGGCCATAATCTTAGCGTCGATGCCGTCTTTCACGCCCATTTGCGCCAGCGTTACCGGCAGATCTACTTTCTGGCAGAAATTCAGCACCGTTTCGATCTCTTCCATCGGGCTGTTCTGCAGCACCAGTTGCGCCAGCGTACCAAAGGCGACTTTTTCACCGTGGTACAAATGGTGGCACTCTTCCAGAATCGTAAAGCCGTTGTGGATCGCATGCGCCCCTGCAAGACCGCTGCTTTCAAAGCCGATGCCGCTGAGGTAAGTGTTCGCTTCCACGATACGTTCCAGAGCATCGGTCACCACGCCAGCTTGCGCCGCCAGGCGAGCCTTTTCACCTTCTGCCAGCAACGTATCATAGCACAAGCGCGCCAGGCTCAGGGCCGCCGCCGTGGACTGTCCTCCCGCCATGCTGGTCGCTCTGGCATCAAAACACGCTTTTGCTTCAAACCAGGTCGAGAGCGCATCGCCCATCCCGGCTACCAGCAGACGTACCGGCGCTTTGGCGATAATTGCCGTATCCATGACAACCATATCCGGGTTTTTCGGGTAGATCAGATATTCTTCGAACTCACCGGCTTCGGTATAGATAACAGACAGCGCACTGGTTGGCGCATCAGTTGAGGCGATAGTTGGGATCACCACCACCGGCAGTTTCTGGTAGTAACCGATCGCTTTGGCTGTATCCAGCGTTTTCCCACCGCCAATCCCAACCACACCACGGCAACCGTGCTGCTTCAGAATGGCAATCAGGCGATTAATTTCAACATGGCTGCATTCGCCATTGAAGCGTTCCGCGTGGCAACTAATACCGTGGCTGTGCAGGCCATTGAGTACTTTGTCTCCCGCCAGTTTCATGACGAAGTCATCTGCAATCACGAAAAAGCTGTCTGCCAGATTTTTAGCGTATTGACCAAATAAGGTAGAAGCGTCAGGACCCTGGAGATATTTGGCTGGAGATTGAATAACTTTTAGCATTCCTTTCATCCTCAAATAAGTACATGTTTTTACATGGTGAGCCCTGGCGTTAACCTGTTTAGCCTATTGCGAACGGCGAAAACGGGAGACCGGAGCGATGCAATAACTGTATGGCGAGGCGGGAACAAAAAAATCATTCGTCTTTTTGTTCTGATATGAAACAGATAAAAATGACATGCGTTCCATATTGAAACGGTTAACCCTGAAAATACTAAGGTTTGCGATCCCGATCCGTTCATTTTCCGACAAATCCTTGCAGAACGCGAAAATCAAATTCCCTTTGCCCCTCTCTGACGCCGTTAAAAGCAGTAACAAAACGTTTACTGTGCGGTGTGGCCAGCATTGAAAAGGCGATAAAAAAGTCGAGCGGGCTCGCATTGTGATCGTTCATCTCACAAATGCGTTCCATTACGGAACAAAAAATAACAATTACGTTCCGTAATGAAACTCATTTTGCCGCTGTTTTTTTCCACGCTGACTCCGCCAGAATCTCCCCATCGCCTCCGCACCATGACAATGCATTCGGGGGTTTGTCTTACACTCAACCTCGAGGAGCCGTTATGTCTCAATTCTTTTTTAATCAGCGTACCCAACTCGTTAACGACGTCATCGACGGTACGATTATCACCAGTCCGTGGAACAATCTGGCGCGTCTGGAAAGCGATCCGGCTATTCGCATCGTGGTACGTCGCGATCTCAACAAAGATAACGTGGCGGTCATTTCTGGCGGCGGTTCGGGACACGAACCTGCGCACGTTGGTTTTATCGGTAAAGGCATGCTCACCGCTGCGGTCTGTGGCGACGTTTTCGCCTCCCCGAGCGTGGATGCGGTACTGACCGCCATTCAGGCGGTGACCGGTGAGGCGGGCTGTTTATTGATCGTTAAAAATTACACCGGTGACCGTCTTAATTTCGGTCTCGCCGCCGAGAAAGCCCGTCGCCTTGGCTATAACGTCGAAATGCTGATTGTCGGCGACGATATCTCCCTGCCGGATAACAAGCATCCTCGCGGGATTGCGGGCACTATCCTGGTTCATAAAGTGGCAGGCTATTTCGCTGAACGCGGCTACAACCTCGCTACCGTCCTGCGTGAAGCGCAGTATGCAGCAAGTAACACCTTCAGCCTGGGCGTCGCCATTTCCAGTTGCCACCTGCCGCAGGAAACCGACGCTGCACCGCGCCATCATGCGGGCCATGCCGAACTGGGCATGGGCATTCACGGCGAACCGGGTGCTTCGGTTATCGACACGCAAAACAGTGCGCAGGTGGTGAATTTGATGGTGGATAAACTGCTGGCGGCACTGCCCGAAACCGGCCGTCTGGCAGTAATGATTAATAACCTGGGCGGCGTGTCCGTTGCTGAAATGGCTATTATCACTCGGGAACTGGCAAACAGCCCACTGCATCCGCGTATCGACTGGCTGATTGGCCCGGCCTCGCTGGTCACCGCCCTGGATATGAAAGGTTTCTCGCTGACCGCCATCGTACTGGAAGAGAGCATCGAAAAAGCACTGTTAACCGAAGTAGAAACCAGCAGTTGGCCAACCCCGGTTCCACCACGCGAAATCAACTGTGTGCCGTCATCGCAGCGCAGCGCGCGTGTCGAATTCCAGCCCTCAGCCAACACGCTGGTTGCCGGGATTATTGAGCAGGTCACCGGAACGCTTTCCGATCTGGAAACACACCTCAACGCGCTGGATGCCAAAGTAGGCGATGGTGATACGGGTTCAACTTTTGCCGCTGGTGCACGTGAAATCGCTGACCTGCTGCATCGTCAGCGACTGCCACTGGATAACCTTGCCACGCTGTTCGCCCTGATCGGCGAACGCCTGACCGTGGTGATGGGCGGGTCCAGCGGCGTACTGATGTCCATCTTCTTTACCGCCGCCGGGCAGAAACTCGAACAAGGGGCTAACGTTGCCGAGGCGCTGAATACGGGCCTGGCGCAGATGAAGTTCTACGGTGGTGCAGACGAAGGTGACCGTACGATGATTGACGCGCTGCAACCCGCACTGACGTCTCTGCTGGCACAACCGCAAAACCTGCAAGCCGCTTTTGACGCCGCACAGGCAGGCGCAGAACGTACCTGTCTGTCGAGCAAAGCCAATGCGGGCCGCGCATCGTATCTCAGCGGCGAAAGCCTGCTGGGCAATATGGACCCCGGCGCGCACGCCGTCGCAATGGTGTTTAAAGCGCTGGCAGAGAGTGAGTTGGGATAAGCCATAAGTGCCTGATGCGCTGCACTTATCAGGCCTACGAGTGCAAAGCTTTGTAGGCCGGATAAGGCAACGCCGACATCCGGCGGAACGTTAACGATAAACGCGGATCCCGCCTTCTACGCCCCGGCTAAACAGTACTTGCCACAGCTCAATATCTCTGGCGCGGAACGCACCAGCACAAGCGCACAGGTAATAATTGAACATCCTTCTGAAAGTCGCGGAATAACGCGATGACAGCTCCGGCCACGCCTGATTAAACCGCGCATGCCAGGCCATCAGCGTTTTATCATAGTCACTGCCAAAGTTATGCCAGTCTTCCATCACGAATCGCGACTCGCTCGCTTCAGCAATATGAGAAATCGCCGGTAAGCAGCCATTCGGGAAAATATATTTATTGATCCACGGATCGACACTCATCCCTTTTTTATTGCTACCAATAGTATGTAACAGGAACAGCCCATCCGGTTTTAAACAACGGTCGGCGATGCTGAAATAGGTGTCGTAGTTTTTCGGCCCTACGTGTTCAAACATCCCCACGGAGACAATACGATCGTAGTGTTTATCGAGGTCGCGATAATCCTGCAGCAGAATATTAACGTCCAGCCCTTCACAGCGCTGCTGCGCCATTTTTTGCTGCTCTTTCGAGATAGTGACGCCTTCTACCGCCACGCCGTAATGACGCGCCGCATATTCGGCCAGCCCGCCCCAGCCACAACCAATATCGAGTAAACGCATACCCGGTTTCAGTTGCAGCTTCTCGCAAATCATTTTTAATTTGGCGTTTTGCGCGTCTTCTAAAGTGGTTGCCTCTTTCCAGTAGCCACAGGAATATTGCATGTGGGGATCCAACATGAGTGCAAAGAGATCGTTGCCAATATCGTAGTGTTCTTTACCGACAATCCACGCACGACTGCGAGACTGCAAATTAAACAGGCGGGCGCTGGCAATACGTAATATATCTTTCAGATTTCCCGGCATTTGCTGGTCGAGTTTTGCTTTCAGAATTTTGCAAAACAGAACATCGAGGCGTTCACAGTCCCACCAGCCTTCCATATAGCTTTCGCCAAGCCCCAGGGAGCCTTGTTGCAGCACCCGTTTAAAGAAACCGGCATGATGAAGTTGAATGTCCCAGGGGCGGGAACCATTGATCTGAATATCTGCTTGCTGGAGCAGCTCTTTTCCCATTCGGGTCCAGTTATCATTTGTTTCATTGACGATGACAGCATCTGAACAAAGCGTGTTCATGGTATTTACCAAAAGTGGGCTATTAATTATTACGCAAGATTATTATGGAAAAAAGAATGTATGTATTATGATTTGCGGACAAGATCTATCGAACAGCGGCCACACCACCGGGAGCATTGACGATTTATTTATGGAAACTCTCGCGCAAAAACATTGGAATTCCTTCCCGGACGATTCCATGGCAGAACTGCCGCAGGACGTTTACTTTCGCTCTTATGTCCTGGAAGCCAACCACCATGTTCCGCAGCACTCGCACGCTTTTATGCAGTTTCATTTTGCCCGCAAAGGCAGTATGCGCATTGATGTCGCCGGCAAGTGCTGGATAATCCCCGCGCATTACGGCATCTGGATCCCCAATAATACTGAGCATGCAGTTTGGGCGCTGGATGATGTGCATTTAGAGAATCTGGATATTAAACCGGGTTTTCTCGAAGAAAGTATCTATGAGTGTAAAGTCGTGGCGATCAGTGATTTCGCCAGAGAGTTTATTCATTACGCCACGAATTCAATTTCAGGCCATTATGATAGCCAGTCAAAAGAAGGCAAACTGGTCAGTGTGCTGGTTGACATTATTCTGCAATTACCAGAGGTCGCCTTTGTATTACCCTGGCCGCAGGATCGTGAATTAACCCATGTGTGCCGAACAATACAAGCGTCACCGGCGCTGGAACATTCAGTAGAGTATTGGGCACAACATTTGGGTATGTCTGCCCGTACCTTTTCGCGTCATTTCAAAAAAGAAACCGGATTACCCTTCAGCGTCTGGAAGCAAAAAATGCGAATTCTGGAGTCTGTACTCATGCTGAAGAAAAATAAAAGCGTAACCGCCGTGGCGCTCGATGTGGGATATTCAAGCACCGCAGCGTTTAGCTATGCATTCCGCCAGGCGTTTGGCGTTTCACCGTCACATTATTAATTAACGTTCCGACGTTGATGCCAGTAAGCCGCGGCACGCACCAACTGCTGATCGAAAGCCTCAGTAGCAAAGCGAGCGCTCAGGTTTTTCACCACTTTTCCTTCGCCAGTTATCCAAATGAAATAATCCTGTGCAGGTACGGTCAGCTGTGAAAGCTGATCATTCACTGCCTGTTCGTCATGGCCGACAAACCACTGAATCGTAAAACCATCGAGATGAGCGAAATAATCCTGATACGCTGCATCGTGTACGCTAACCAGCGCCGTCACGTTTGGACGTACCGCTAAACGACCGATCGCCTCCAGCCGACGACGTAGCGCAGGCATTCCAGATTCATCACACACGTAAACCTGGTACGCATAGTCTTCTGGTACCACCAGCGAGCCACGCGGTCCGCCAATCGTCAATTTGTCACCTTCACGCGCATTCATCGCCCACGTACTCGCCACGCCGCCGTCGTGGATATAAAAATCCAGCGCCAGTTCATGGCGTGCCTGGTCATACAACGGCGTGTAATCACGGGATACCGGACGCACACCCTCCGGCCAGACAATCCCCTCATCCGTCACTACGGGCGGCACAAAGTGACTGCCCGGCTCAGGGAAAAAGACCTTGGTGTGGTCGTCAAAACCATGTGAGCTAAAACCATCCAGAGCGTCACCGCCCAGTACAATGCGCTGGAAACCCGCGCTGATACGTTCAACCCGCAGGACGGTCAGTTCACGGAAGCGCAGCTCATTGCGAACGCGCTGTGGATAGCGTGGAGTGTTATTTGTCATTTTTTCGCCTTCGTGACAGAGATTAGATATATCTAAATAAATTTTAAATGATAATGATTGCTAATTGAGAATATTGCAAGAACTTTTTTGATAGAGTATGGATAGCGCACCCCAAACGCGAAACAAAAAAATAAATATATATAAATCAATAAATTAAATTAATATTCCTGCATGCACTTGCAAATAGAAAAAGTTTAGATATAAATTAGATATATCTAAATAATGTCAGGAGATGAATGATGCAAGATCATCATGAAGGGTGCTGCAAACATGCAGAACACCAGCACGAAGGCTGCTGTAAGGGTGAAGGACATCGCCACGAAGGTCATCACAGCGAACACCACGAAGGTTGCTGTAAAGGTGAAGAACGTCATCACGAAGGCTGTAACAAAGAACACCACCATGAGCATGGCTGCGGACACCGCCACGGTCGCGGCGGCGGTGGCGGTGGCGGTCGACGTCAGCGTTTCTTCGGCCACGGCGAATTACGGCTGGTGATTCTCGATATTTTGACCCGCGATGCCAGTCACGGTTATGAGCTAATCAAAGCCATTGAAACATTGACTCAGGGTAATTACACCCCAAGCCCGGGCGTGATTTATCCGACACTGGATTTCTTGCAGGATCAGTCGCTTATCGCCATCCGTGACGAGGAAGGCGGACGTAAGCAAATCACAATCACCGAGCAAGGCCTGCAATGGCTGGAAGAGAACCAGGAACATCTGGAACATATCCACGAACGTATTAAAGCACGCTGTGTCGGCTTTGAATTACGCAAGAATCCACAGATGAAAAGAGCACTGGAGAATTTTAAAGCCGTGCTGGATCTGCGGGTCAATCACGGTGACACCAGCGAAGCGCAAATCAAGAAGATCATCGGTATTATCGATCGCGCATCGCTGGACATCACCCAGCTTGATTAAGCAGGCTGCGCGTCCTCTTTACGTACGCGGAACACTTTAATCATCTCTTTTAAGTGTAATGCCTGTTCGTTTAATGACGCCGCTGCCGCAACGGACTCCTCTACCAGACAGGAGTTCTGTTGCGTGGTGGTGTCGATCAGGCCAATCGCACTGTTAATCTGCGAAATACCGTCCGTCTGCTCGCGGCTGGCCTGACCAATTTCCCGCAATATCACATCCATTTCTTCAACGTTAGTGACCATTCCATTGATCAACGCGTTGGCTTTTTCAACCAGCACCAGTCCTTCCCGGGTTTGACTGGTGGAGTCTTCAATCAGATTGCGGATCTCACTGGCAGACGATGCGCTTTTTTGCGCCAGTTGACGCACTTCTCCGGCTACTACCGCGAAACCACGTCCATGCTCACCGGCGCGCGCCGCTTCGACAGCCGCATTCAGCGCCAAAATATTGGTTTGAAAAGCAATCGAATCTATCAGGTTGATAATCTCTGACATACGGTTAGAGGTTTCATTAATCACGCGTATTTTCTGCGTCACCTGATTCATCATCTCACCGTTGTTTTTCACCACCGCCGCCGCTCCCGTAGACAGCTTCGTCGCTTCATGGGTATGGTCTGCCGTCGTTTTGACCGTCGCTGTAATTTGTTCCATCGACGCCGCTGTCTGTTCTACCGAGCTTGCCTGTTCTTCGGTACGCGCAGCCAAATCCTGATTACCCGCGACAATCTGCGCCGCCGCCGCAGAGATATTTTCGGAGCCGTTTTGCACTTCCTCGACAATCTCTAACAGTCGGGTTTTCATTGCCATCAGCGCTTGCAGCAGCACACCGGTCTCATCCTTCTGTTCCATACTGATGTTGCGAGTAAGGTCGCCCTGCGCAATCGCCTCGGCAAACTGCACAGCTTCATTAAGAGGTCGGGTAATTGAGCGCACAATATACCACCCCATCACACAACCGGCGGCAATGCTTATCAGCGCCAGAGTAATCAACAGCGCGCGATTGGTGTGGAAATCATATTCCACCTGAGCGCCCGCCTTCTGCATCTGGGCATCTTCAATGGCGATCAATTCCTGCACTTTTGCTTTATACGCCTGCTGCACATTCACCGTGCGGGTCATCATCTCGTGCATCGCACCGGAGCGATCGTGATTCTGCAGCGCCTGCAGAATGCGGAATCGGGAAGCCAGATACTGCTCACGCACATCGCGGATATCCGCAACAATTTTTTTGGATGCATCATTGAGAGGTGCAGCACTCAGCGCATCCAGCAGAGCAGAAATTTGCTGGCTGATGGTATCGAGCTTTTTCTGGGACGCCTGGGTCCATTTGCCTTCCTCATCCAATAACATCAATTGTTGAGTACTGACAAACTCCTGAAAATTATCAATGAGCAGATTGGCTTTTACCGTAATCGGATAGTCATTGGTAATGATGTTCTGCATCCCACTGTTACTACGATCCAGACTCAACAGCGAAAGGCCCGAACTCACCATCATCAGTACAATAAACAAACCAAACGCGATAAATAATTTCGAGCGAATCTTTACGTTATGCAAGAACATATTTTCTCCCTGGAGACAGTTTTCTTCAGACAGATATCCTTATCGGTCAACAATCATCTAACTTTATGATATTGATCGTTTTTTAATTTTCACCAATGTTACGAAATAGTTTTTGACGATGAATAAATCAAGACCGATCGTTATATAAGCGATATTTAACAATATTTAAAAACAGGACGCTCGCGGTCAGAACAGAATAAGGAAAATAGAATCGTAATACCAAAGTGGTATCATTTAATATATGATTAACAAAATCATTACAAAAAACGCCTACCGGGGACGATAAGCGTTTGGCGGGAAAATGGGATAGGGTGAGAATTAATGCAGCACGGTCACCGCATCTTCCAGGCGACCGGCACGATGTTTCACCATTGCTGAAATCTGCGCGCTCTCTTCGACCAGTTCGGCATTTTTCTGCGTAATATTGCTCAACTCATTTACGGCACGGGTCAGGCTGGAAAGACCATCTGACTGCTCCAGCGTTGAATGGCTGATTTGAGCAATCAACTGCGTCACATTCTGGACCTGCGCCACAATATCATCCATTGTCCGCCCTGCGGCATGAACCTGATCGGAGCCGGACTGCACCTTGTCGGCGCTGGCATCAATCAGTTTACGGATGTCATTTGCTGCGCTTGCACTACGACTGGCAAGATGGCGTACCTCTCCGGCCACCACCGCAAATCCTTTTCCTTGTTCGCCAGCCCTGGCCGCTTCAACCGCCGCATTCAGCGCCAGAATATTTGTCTGGAAGGCGATATCGTTAATCAGGGTCGTGATAGTGCCGATCCGTTGGGTGCTGTTGGCAATATCGTCCATTGTTTTAATGACTGTATCCATCGCCTCACCGCCCTGTGTCGCTGCGCTGCTGGCGGCAATAGACAGCTTGTCAGCCGCCGCTGCTGTCGCAGAGTTTTGCTTCACCGATGCCGCCATCTGATTCATGGTGGTGACCGTTTCCTGCACATTTTCTACCGTCTGCTGCGTATGCTTGTTTAAATCATCGCTGCCTTTCGCCAGCGTTTCACTGTCGTTACGCACACAGCTGACCTGACTCGACACGTCATGAATAAGCCAACGGCACATTAACCCTAGCTGCCCCACCGCCCGTAGCATCAGACCCAGTTCATCGCTACGGTTAAGATGGGTCACGCTGTTGCGCTCACCGGTCGCGACTTTCAGTGCCTGCTGGGCAACATTCTCAATGGGGCGCACAATCTGCCATTCGAAAATAACCGTCGCCAGCATCATCACCAGCGCGCTCACCAACAGTTGCGGCCATTCAGCGCCCATCTGCTGTAGCGCAGTTGCCAGGATGACAAACATAAAAGCCATGACACTGCGTACCCGCCAGCGAACCGGAAGCGACGGGAGTTTACCCAACCAGCCTTTACGTACCACCAGCCCCTTATGGACGCGCCGATGACAACGGCCTTCATTGAGTGCTTTATATAAAGGTTCGACCGCCGCGATTTCCGCTTCCGTCGCCCGGGTACGGATCGACATATACCCGGTTACGCGTCCTTCCCGCACCATCGGCACCGCATTGGCCCTCACCCAGTAGTGATCGCCATTCTTCCGCCGGTTTTTCACAATACCGCTCCACGGTTCCCCCTGTTTCAGGGTGTACCACATATCCGCAAACGCCGCTTTCGGCATGTCCGGGTGACGAACCAGGTTGTGCGGCTGAGCAAGTAATTCATTCAGCTGATAGCCGCTGACCTGAACAAAGGTATCGTTCGCATGGGTGATATAGCTTTGTAAATCGGTGGTCGACATGAGGGTGATATCATCATCCAGCGGTGTATTTTGCTGACTAACGTAGGGATGAGAAGACATGGTTGCGTCCTGTGCAGGTTATCTGGTTGTTAACTCTTTCGGCTTATGTTATTTCGGCGCTAATCTTTTTAACTTTAGTTGTTAAATTTGATTTAGATCGCAATTTGCGATTAAACCTCAAAATTTGTATGTTTTCTAATTCATTGATTTAAAATACTTTCATTGCGTAACTATTCAATGCACCTTCACTCAGCGCACCGCAATAGTGCAATTTTTGCCCACTTTTAGCGCAATAACGCGTTTTTCTCGTCGGTTTTACGCGCGTAAACCTGGGCAAAATGCCAGCAAATGTTAATGTTTGAGATTAAATGTTGTACAAGCAAGATCTTCCCTGGTGTTTATCCCGATTTTCGTTAAGCGCGTCGGGATGGCGCAATCCCTGCAATACTTAATTCAGTATCATGTGATACGCGAGCTCCGGGAGCATATTTTGAACAGGTTACCTTCCAGCGCATCGGCTCTGGCCTGCAGCGCACACGCACTGAATCTCATCGAGAAGCGAACGCTTGATCATGAGGAAATGAAAGCACTAAACCGAGAGGTGATTGATTACTTCAAAGAGCATGTCAATCCGGGGTTCTTAGAGTATAGAAAATCTGTAACTGCCGGCGGGGATTACGGAGCCGTAGAGTGGCAAGCGGGAAGCCTGAATACGCTTGTCGACACCCAGGGACAGGAGTTTGTCGATTGCCTGGGAGGTTTTGGAATTTTCAACGTGGGGCACCGTAATCCAGTAGTGGTCTCCGCCGTACAGAATCAACTCGCGAAACAACCTCTGCACAGCCAGGAATTACTTGACCCATTACGGGCCATGCTGGCAAAAACGCTTGCTGCACTGGCTCCCGGAAAGCTGAAATACAGTTTCTTCAGTAACAGCGGGACCGAGTCGGTTGAAGCGGCGCTAAAACTGGCGAAAGCGTATCAATCGCCGCGCGGTAAATTTACATTTATTGCCACCAGCGGAGCCTTCCACGGTAAATCGCTGGGGTCGCTATCCGCCACCGCTAAATCAACCTTCCGCAAACCGTTTATGCCGCTGCTGCCGGGCTTCCGCCATGTTCCTTTTGGCGATATTGATGCCATGCGCACCGTCCTGAACGAATGCAAAAAGACCGGCGACGATGTTGCCGCCGTGATTCTGGAGCCAATCCAGGGGGAAGGAGGCGTGATCCTGCCGCCGCAAGGGTATTTAACCGCGGTACGTAAACTTTGCGATGAGTTTGGCGCGCTGATGATCCTCGACGAAGTGCAAACCGGCATGGGGCGCACCGGCAAGATGTTCGCCTGCGAACATGAAAACGTGCAGCCTGACATTCTGTGCCTGGCCAAGGCGCTTGGGGGTGGCGTAATGCCAATTGGCGCGACCATTGCCACAGAAGAAGTGTTCTCCGTCCTGTTCGACAATCCTTTCCTGCATACCACCACGTTCGGTGGCAACCCGCTCTCATGCGCGGCGGCGCTGGCGACCATTAACGTCCTGCTGGAGCAAAATTTACCCGCTCAGGCAGAGCAGAAAGGCGATATGTTGCTGGATGGCTTCCGTCACCTGGCGCGTGAATATCCGGATCTGGTACACGACGTTCGCGGCAAAGGCATGCTGATGGCGATTGAGTTTGTCGATAATGAGATTGGCTACAGCTTTGCCAGTGAAATGTTCCGTCAGCGAGTGCTGGTCGCCGGAACACTGAATAACGCGAAGACGATCCGTATTGAACCGCCGTTAACATTAACGATCGAGCAATGCGAACTGGTATTGCGATCAACCCGCAAAGCCCTGGCCGCATTACGGGTGAGCGTGGAGCAGGTCTAACCACTGCCGGATGGCGATACTAACGTATCTTATCCGGTCTACTAAAGGACCTCCTTTGTAGGCCGGTTAAGGACCGGAAGGCTGGTCACCGCTGTTTAACGGTGCGGCCACACAATCCCATGCGGATGCGGTAGTTAGCGTGATGCTCGATCCGAAAGAGTTCAACACATATGTCCCACTTGGCACCGCAGCACTGACCAATCCGGCCTTCGGCGCGGACATATACTGGCGCGGACGCGTCTGGGTGGATCAGTTCTGGTTCGGGCTAAAAGGGATGGCGCGTTATGGCTATCGCGCTGAAGCATTAAAACTGGCCGATACTTTCTTCCAGCATGCCAAAGGGCTGACGGCAGAAGGTCCAATTCAGGAAAACTACAACCCGTTGACCGGCGCACAGCAGGGCGCACCTAACTTCTCCTGGAGCGCGGCACATCTTTATATGCTGTATAACGATTTTCTTAAACAGCAGTAACGTCGATTGGCTCTCCTGAAAAGGAGAGCCTCTTTTTTGAATCCCATCACAATCACGGCATTCCCCTTTTCCCTTTTACGCGGCGACGGCTAAATTAGTAACTCATCCGACCACATAACAATAATTTTACATACTGGACACCTTTATGAGCTATCCGTCGCTGTTCGCCCCGCTCGATTTGGGATTCACCACGCTTAAAAACCGCGTGCTGATGGGTTCAATGCATACCGGTCTGGAAGAGTATCCTGATGGTGCAGAACGGCTGGCCGCGTTCTATGCTGAACGCGCTCGTCACGGCGTAGCCCTGATTGTGACCGGAGGAATTGCGCCCGCGTTATCGGGCGTGGGTATGGAAGGCGGGGCGATGCTGAACGACACCAGCCAGCTCGCACACCATCGCGTCATTACCGATGCGGTTCACGATGAAGGCGGGAAAATCGCCCTGCAAATCCTGCACACTGGTCGCTACAGCTATCAACCGCATCTGGTTGCGCCTTCAGCCATTCAGGCCCCTATTAACCGCTTTACGCCGCATGAGCTGACGCACGATGAAGTGCTGCAACTGATTGAAGATTTTGCCCATTGCGCCCAACTGGCGCGGGAAGCGGGCTACGATGGCGTGGAAGTGATGGGATCCGAAGGGTATCTGATCAACGAATTCCTGACTCTGCGCACCAATCAGCGTAATGATGAATGGGGCGGCGAGTATGCCAACCGCATGCGTTTTGCCGTTGAGGTGGTACGGGCGGTACGCCAGCGCGCCGGCAATGACTTTATCATTATCTTCCGCCTGTCGATGCTCGACCTGGTGGAAAACGGCGGAACCTTCGACGAAACCGTCCAGCTTGCACAGGCGATAGAAGCTGCAGGCGCCACCATTATTAACACCGGTATTGGCTGGCATGAGGCACGCATTCCCACTATCGCGACCCCGGTACCGCGCGGCGCGTTTAGTTGGGTGACGCGAAAGCTGAAAGGGCATGTGACGATCCCACTGGTTACCACCAACCGCATTAACGATCCTAAAGTCGCCGATGATATTCTGGCCCGTGGCGATGCCGATATGGTGTCGATGGCTCGCCCGTTCCTCGCCGATGCCGAACTGCTGTCAAAAGCGCAAAGCGGACGAGCGGATGAGATCAATACCTGTATCGGCTGTAACCAGGCCTGCCTGGATCAGATCTTCGTCGGCAAAGTCACCTCTTGCCTGGTCAATCCGCGCGCTTGCCATGAAACCAAAATGCCGATCGTTGCGGCCACTCAGCCGAAAAATCTGGCGGTGGTCGGCGCGGGCCCTGCGGGTCTCGCTTTCGCCATTAATGCCGCCGCGCGCGGGCATCACGTTACGCTGTTTGACGCATATGGCGAGATTGGCGGGCAGTTTAATATCGCCAAACAGATCCCCGGCAAGGAAGAATTCTATGAAACCCTGCGCTACTACCGCCGGATGATCGACGTGACTGGCGTAACGCTGAAACTGAATCACTTTGTCAGCGCACGCGATCTGCACACCTTCGACGAAGTGATCCTCGCCAGCGGGATCGAGCCGCGCATGCCGCCGATCGAGGGGATCGATCACCCTAAAGTGCTGAGCTATCTCGACGTCCTGCGCGATAAGACGCCAGTGGGTAAACGCGTGGCGATCATTGGCTGTGGCGGGATCGGTTTTGATACCGCCATGTATCTGAGCCAGCCTGGCGATCCCACCAGCCAGAACATTGCCGAGTTCTGCGTGGAATGGGGAATCGACACCAGTCTGCAACAGCCCGGCGGTTTACGTCCGGAAGGCCCACATCTACCCCGCAGCCCACGCCAGATAGTGATGTTGCAGCGTAAAGCCAGTAAACCAGGGCAAGGTTTAGGCAAAACAACGGGATGGATCCACCGTGCTACCCTGCTTTCACGCGGCGTAAAAATGATCCCGGCGGTGAGCTATCAGAAGATCGATGATGACGGGTTACACGTGATGATCAACGGCGAGCTACAGATCCTGAATGTGGATCACGTGGTGATTTGCGCCGGACAAGAGCCACGCCGTGAACTGGTCGATCCGCTGCACGCGGCAGGTAAAACTGTGCATCTGATCGGCGGCTGCGATGTGGCAATGGAACTGGATGCCCGACGCGCTATTGCACAAGGCACCCGACTGGCACTGGAAATTTAACGTCACGTCTTTCGTAGGCCGGATAAGGCGTTAGCCGCCATCCGGCACACGCGATTAGCGGCGACGACCAGTTTTGACCGCTTTCAGCACCACGAATTTATTATTGGTGGCGATGGTCACGCAGTTGCCGAAAATCTTCTTCAGCTTGTGGAAGTAGTCGAGGTGGCGGTTGGCCACGATGTACAGTTCACCATTGATTTTCAGGCAGCGGCGCGCGTGGTGGAACATCTCCCAGGCGATATTATCGGTCAACGCATGCTTCTGGTGGAACGGCGGGTTACACAACACAGCGTTAAAGCGGAAAGGCTCCACGCCAGACAGCGCGTTGTTGATCATAAACTCGCAGCGATCCAATGCTTCCGGCATGTTGCTTTCGACGTTCAGACGGCTGGAAGCGACCGCCATCGGCGATTCATCCACAAAGACCACGCTGGCTTGCGGGTTCTTCTCCAGCAAAGTCAGGCCAATCACACCGTTGCCACAACCGAGATCGACAATCTCGCCTTCGAGGTTTTCCGGCAGATGTTCCATAAAGAAGCGCGCACCAATATCCAGCCCGGTACGGGAGAAGACGTTGGCGTGGTTATGGATAGTCCACTCGGTGCCTTCCAGCTTCCAGCTCAACGTTTGCGAGGCAGCGGCCAGCTCAGGTTTGCTGAACGTACAGTTGATCAGACGGGCTTTTTTCCACGCCAGCGTCGTGGTGGTTGGCCCCAACACTTTTTCGAACAGCTCCAGCGTCGAGGTATGCACATCGCGCGCCTTCGCGCCCGCGATGATGCGCGTTTGTGGCGTCACCACTTCACGCAGCGCGCGCAGTTGCTGTTCCAGCAGCGCCATGGTTTTTGGCAGCTTAATCAGCACCACGCCCGGCGCCTGCGGATATTCAGCGGTGCTGTCGAGGAATTTGACGCTCGACTCGGCAATATCGTTGTGACGCAGGTTCTCGCGTGTGGCAAGCTCGCTGAGATAAGAGTCGCCAATGCTATACGGCGTATGTTCCGCCAGCGCACAGCCCAGCGCGCCGAAAGTATCATTCAGGAGAAGCACCGGGCCGCTAATCTCGGTATCGTCCAGCTGTTGCAGCAGATATTCATCTGCAGCTTCCCACGCCAGCAGCGGGTTAACGTCATCCGTCTCCGGGAAACGTTTAAGTGACAGCGAACGGAAACCGTTGTCTATGTGGCTCATCGGCCCTCCTGAATGGTAAAATTTCGGCGTATCCCTGAAAAGGGTGCGTGAGTATACACTTTTTATACTTTATATGGGGCACTAATGAGTCAGTTGACCTATCTGCAAGGCTACCCGGAGAATTTACTTTCCCAGGTTCGTACGCTGATTGCTGAACAGCGTCTGGGGGCGGTGCTGGAGAAGCGCTATCCGGGTACGCATGACTTCGCGACCGACAAAGCGCTCTGGCAATATACCCAGGATCTGAAAAATCAGTTTCTGCGAAACGCCCCGCCGCTGAATAAAGTCATGTATGACAGTAAGATACACGTGTTGAAAAATGCGCTGGGACTGCATACTGCCGTCTCCCGCGTGCAGGGCGGTAAGCTAAAGGCTAAAGCGGAGATCCGCGTCGCCACCGTGTTTCGCAATGCCCCCGAACCCTTTTTACGCATGATCGTCGTGCATGAACTGGCGCATCTGAAAGAAAAAGAGCACGACAAAGCGTTTTACCAGCTCTGCTGCCATATGGAGCCTCAGTATCACCAACTGGAGTTCGATACCCGCCTGTGGTTAACGCAACAATCGTTAAAGCAAACTGCGCCGTAGCGCACTGGCTTTGTCTTCAGGGCATGCTAAATTGACGCAAGGATCCCTTTTCGCAGCCTGAAGGCCTTTATGATACGTTTCGCAGTAATTGGCACAAACTGGATCACCCGCCAGTTTGTCGATGCCGCCCATGAAACCGGCAAATATAAGTTAACCGCAGTCTATTCCCGTAGCCTTGAGCAGGCGCAGACCTTCGCCAATGATTATCCCGTCGAGCATCTGTTTACCTCGCTGGAGGCAATGGCGCAAAGCGACGCGATTGATGCTGTTTACATTGCCAGTCCGAACTCTCTGCACTTCCCGCAGACAACGCTGTTTCTACAGCACAAAAAGCATGTCATTTGCGAGAAACCGCTGGCCTCAAACCTGGCGCAAGCCGAAGCCGCTATCGCCTGCGCGCGTGAAAACCAGGTGGTGCTGTTTGAAGCATTTAAGACCGCCAGCCTGCCTAACTTCCTGCTGTTACAGGAATCTCTTCCCAAAGTTGGAAGAATCAGAAAAGCGTTTATCAATTACTGCCAGTACTCCTCGCGTTACCAGCGCTATCTCGACGGTGAAAATCCCAATACGTTTAATCCGGCGTTCTCCAATGGCTCGATTATGGATATCGGTTTTTACTGCCTGGCCTCGGCGGTTGCGCTATGGGGTGAGCCAAAAAGCGTTCAGGCCAGCGCCAGCCTGCTGGAGAGCGGTGTGGATGCCCACGGCGTGGTGGTGCTGAATTACGGCGATTTTAGCGTCACGTTGCAGCACTCGAAAGTCAGTGATTCCGTACTGGCCAGCGAAATTCAGGGCGAATCAGGGTCACTGGTTATCGAGAAGATTTCCGAGTGTCAGAAAGTGTGCTTTATTCCGCGCGGGGGCAAAACGCAGGATCTTACGGTGCCTCAGCACATCAATACTATGCTTTATGAGGCAGAGGCGTTTGCTCATTTGGTTGAATCCGGCGAAGTGGATCACCCGGCACTGGCCGTCAGCCGTATCACCGCTAAACTGCAAACGGAAATTCGCCGCCAGACCGGTGTAGTTTTCCCGGCAGACGAAACGGTAATCCCGCTGACTGCGTAAATGTGTGTAAAACGAATGTTGCAGGCCATTGACTGAATGCATGGCCTGTAATATTTTGTAACCCGCAAAGGGGAGTAACTTCGTTGTCGGTTGATCGTCATTACGATGTGTGAAAAACCACATCCGGTCACCGGGCGATAACAAAGGAATACGCCATCGTATTCCTTTGTTGTTGTAAGTGAGACCTTGCCGAATGGCAAGGTCTATGCATAAAAAGCAGCGGCTAACGTCATTCGGCGTTGGCCGTTTTTTTATGCATGGGGAAATAAAATGAATACTGTCGGCACACCGTTGTTATGGGGTGGCTTCGCTGTTGTGGTGGTCATTATGCTGGCCATTGACCTGCTGTTGCAGGGTCGTCGTGGCGCGCACACGATGTCGATGAAGCAGGCTGCGGCCTGGTCAATCGTCTGGGTAACGTTGTCGTTGCTGTTTAACGCGGCATTCTGGTGGTACCTGGCTGAGACTCAGGGCCGCGCCGTTGCCGACCCGCAGGCGCTGGCGTTCCTTACCGGCTATTTAATTGAAAAATCGCTGGCAGTAGATAACGTCTTTGTCTGGCTGATGCTGTTCAGCTACTTCTCCGTCCCCCCTGCATTGCAGCGTCGGGTACTGGTGTATGGCGTACTGGGTGCGATTGTATTACGTACGATCATGATCTTCACGGGCAGTTGGCTTATCGCCCAGTTTGAGTGGCTGCTGTACGTGTTCGGCGCGTTCCTGCTGTTTACCGGCGTGAAGATGGCGCTGGCGAAAGAAGACGCTTCCGGTATTGGCGACAAACCCTTAGTGCGTTGGCTGCGCGGCCATTTACGTATGACCGATACCATTGAAGACGAAAAATTCTTTGTGCGTAAAAACGGTCTGCTATTTGCGACGCCGCTGATGCTGGTATTGATCCTGGTTGAGCTGAGCGACGTGATTTTCGCCGTCGACAGTATTCCGGCAATCTTCGCCGTCACCACCGATCCGTTCATCGTGTTGACCTCGAACCTGTTTGCTATTTTAGGTCTGCGCGCGATGTACTTCCTGCTGGCAGGTGTGGCGGAGCGTTTCTCCATGCTGAAGTACGGTCTGGCGGTCATCCTGGTGTTTATCGGTATCAAGATGCTGATCGTCGATTTCTACCATATCCCGATCGCTATTTCGTTAGGCGTAGTGTTCGGTATTCTGTTTGTAACGCTGATTGTGAACGCGTGGGTCAACCACCAGCACGATAAAAAGCAACAAATACAGTAAGGTTATCTGCTAGCTGAAAAGCCCGACGGCACACTATGTGCGTCGGGCTTTTTGTTTATCATGTCAAAATAATGTTAACCCAAAGTTATAAAATATGATCTCAACGCGGAATCCAGCATATTTCTCTTCCCGAAGCTTTATCTTTCCTTATACTCAACCAGGCAAACACTTTGTTACATCCAGAAAGATGCGTCATGAGAACGCACAATGGATGAGCAACAACACAATCAAAGGATCACGACATGACTACGCAACGTTCATCGGGGCTACTCTTGCGTTTGGCGCAAGGGAGCCTGGTTAAACAAATTTTGGTAGGTTTGGTACTGGGGATTTTACTCGCACTGGTGTCAAAACCTGCGGCAGAAGCCGTTGGTCTGCTGGGTACGCTGTTCGTCGGCGCATTAAAAGCCGTCGCGCCAATTCTGGTTTTGATGCTGGTCATGGCCTCTATCGCCAACCACCAGCACGGGCAAAAAACCAACATCCGCCCCATCCTGTTCCTCTACCTGCTCGGAACGTTTTCAGCCGCGTTAGCAGCCGTCGTCTTCAGCTTCGCCTTCCCGTCGACACTGCACCTTTCCAGCAGCGCTGGCGATATCGTGCCGCCATCCGGTATTGTTGAAGTGATGCGTAGCCTGCTGATGAGCATGGTTTCCAACCCAATTGACGCCCTGCTTAACGCCAACTATATCGGTATTCTGGTCTGGGCCGTCGGTCTGGGCTTTGCGTTGCGCCACGGTAATGAAACGACCAAAAATCTGGTCAATGATATGTCCAACGCCGTTACCTTTATGGTGAAGCTGGTGATCCGCTTCGCCCCGATCGGCATCTTCGGCCTGGTCTCCTCCACGCTGGCAACCACCGGTTTTGCCACGCTGTGGGGCTACGCGCAGCTGCTGACCGTACTGGTCGGTTGTATGCTGTTGGTGGCGCTGGTGGTCAACCCGCTGCTGGTATTCTGGAAAATTCGCCGTAACCCGTATCCGCTGGTGCTGGCCTGTCTGCGCGAAAGCGGCGTGTACGCTTTCTTTACCCGTAGCTCTGCCGCCAACATTCCGGTGAATATGGCGCTGTGTGAAAAGCTGAATCTGGACCGTGATACCTACTCGGTATCTATCCCACTGGGCGCCACCATCAATATGGCGGGCGCGGCGATCACCATTACGGTGCTGACGCTGGCGGCGGTGAATACGCTGGGAGTCCCGGTTGATTTACCGACGGCGCTGTTACTGAGCGTGGTGGCGTCGCTGTGCGCCTGCGGCGCATCGGGCGTAGCGGGTGGCTCCCTGCTGCTGATCCCGCTGGCGTGCAATATGTTCGGTATCCCGAATGACATCGCCATGCAGGTGGTGGCCGTTGGCTTTATCATCGGTGTATTGCAGGACTCCTGTGAAACGGCGCTGAACTCTTCTACTGACGTGCTGTTTACCGCAGCAGCCTGCCAGGCTGAAGACGAACGTCTGGCAAATAACGCCCTGCGCGGCTAATCACAGCCCCTCCGTCATCGGGCGGAGGGCTTTTCTTGCTGTACGCTTTTTTCAATTTTGAACGGATCAATTCCGCGCTTTTGCATCCGCCGAAAGCGGATAATGTTCAGGCCGTTCATCACCAGAAAGCTGCCTTCGATCATCGTCCCGCCAATCGATCCTAACCAGAAATTATGAACAACCCAGCAGGCGGTTGCACACCACATCACACAGCGCACGGTTAGCCCTTTGCAACGAAACAGTGCCCAGGTACTGGCAAGCGTGCCAATAATAGGCAGTAGCTCCATAGCATGCTGCAATTTTGCCAACCCAAGAACCAGCGTGAGGAGAATAAAAACGGTCATTACCCACAGTTTGCGGGTATGCATTGAGACCAGGGTACGTACGGTATTAAGCTCAGCGCTCATTCCCGCGGGCCAGGCCCCCATCAGGAAAAAATGCACGCCAATGGTGGCGCTATAGACGGCGAGCTGTAGCCGGAACCGGCGCTCGTCACGATTAAAAAAAGTGGTAATACCGATCAGAAAGGCGATGACACCTACACCCTGGGCCAGCCAATACGCGGTCATGCAAGCAACCCCAACTCCATTTTGTAGGCCGGATAAGGCGTGTTCGCCACCATCCGGCAACGGTTTGTGCCTGATGGCGCTACGCTTATCAGGCCTACGGTTTGCGCAGACCTGCAGGCACCATCAGGGATTTATTACAGCGTCACTCCCGACTTAAACAGCGCGAGTTCCCGGAAATCGTTGCGCTCATTGCAGGTTTGCTTGCCGTTAGCAAACTCAACGATGGTATCGACAAACTCGTTCAGCAATTGCGGCATCGCTTTACCGTGGATTAGCTGCCCGGCATCAAAATCGATCCAATGCTTTTTCTTCGCGGCCAGCTCGCTGTTGGTCGCGATTTTCACCGTCGGTACAAAACCGCCGTACGGTGTACCGCGCCCGGTACTGAACAACACCATATGACAGCCGGCCCCCGCCAACGCACTGGTCGCAACGGCGTCATTACCCGGAGCACTTAACAGATTCAGACCAGGCGTTTTCAGGCGTTCACCGTAGCGTAGTACATCGACAACTTTGCTGGAACCCGCTTTCTGTGTACAGCCCAGTGATTTATCTTCCAGCGTGGTGATACCACCCGCTTTGTTCCCCGGCGATGGGTTCTCGTAGATCGGCTGGTCGTGAGCAATGAAGTATTGCTTGAAGTCATTGACCATGGTCACCAGCTTATCGAAGGTTTCTTCATCGCGGCAGTGGTCCATTAATAGCTGCTCGGCACCGAACATCTCCGGAACTTCAGTCAGCACGGTAGTCCCGCCGTTGGCGATCACGTAGTCAGAGAAACGTCCCAGCATCGGGTTAGCGGTGATCCCGGACAAGCCGTCAGATCCGCCACATTCCAGACCAAACTTCAGCTCGCCGAGCTTACCCGGCTCGCGCTTATCGTTACGCATCACGTTGTACAGCTGATGGAGATGTTCAATCCCTGCTTCCACTTCGTCTTCCTGATGCTGGCAGACCATAAAGTGAACGCGGTCAGGATCATACTCCCCTAACGTTTCGCGGAAAGCATCCACCTGGTTGTTTTCACAACCGAGGCCAACCACCAGCACCGCCCCCGCATTCGGGTGACGCACCATGTTTTGCAGCATGGTGCGAGTGTTGATGTGGTCATCGCCAAGCTGTGAACAGCCGTAGGTGTGGCTGAAGAGATGCACGCCGTCGATACCGTCAGCGTCATTCGTTTCTTTCAGGAAACGGTTCTGCATCTGGCGCGCCATGGCGTTGACGCAGCCTACGGTTGGCAGGATCCACAGTTCATTACGCACCCCAACGTCACCGTTCGCGCGACGATAAATCTGCACATCGCGATCGGCAGGTTGCGCGACTTCCGGCTGGAAATCAGGTTGGTAGCGATACGTGTCCAGGTCGCTCAGATTGGTGCGCGTGTTATGAGCATGAATATGCTCACCCGCCGCAACGTCCGCCAGCGTATGGCCGATTGGCAAACCGTATTTAATGACGTTTTCGCCTTTCGCAATATCGCGTAAAGCGAATTTATGACCGCGAGTCACCGCCTGGCTCAGGGTGACGACCTGACCATCAACGGTAACTTCCATCCCTTCAGCCAAATCAGCGAGCGCTACCGCGACGTTATCCAGCGCATGGATCTTGATGTATTGCATATCAACCCGGACCTTAGAGCCTATCTCAGTAGGCGTATATTGTCGCAGCCAGTTTGGACACGGACAGCGCGCAAAAACCGGAGCGTACACGCAGTACGTGAGGATTTTGAGCACTGCCCAGGTTCAAACTGGCAAGTAAAATAGCCTAATGGATAGGCTCTTAGTTCAGTTCAATGGCGAAGTAATCACGCGCATTGTTGAAGCAAATATTTCTCACCATCTCACCCAGCAGCTGGATGTCGGCAGGTGCTTCACCGGCGGCAACCCAACGGCCAATCATCTGGCACAGAATACGGCGGAAGTATTCATGGCGCGTGTAAGACAGGAAGCTGCGGCTATCAGTCAGCATACCCACAAAACGGCTCAGCAGACCGAGCTGTGCCAGTTGGGTCATCTGACGTTCCATCCCGTCTTTCTGGTCGTTGAACCACCAGCCGGAACCGAACTGCATTTTGCCCGGCATACCTTCGCCCTGGAAGTTACCGATCATGGTGCCCAGCACTTCGTTATCGCGCGGGTTCAGGCAGTACAGGATGGTTTTCGGCAGCAGGTTCTGTTCATTCTGCTTGCTTAGCAGTTTGGACAGTTCTTCAGCCATCGGACGATCGTTAATGGAGTCGAAACCGACATCCGCGCCCAGCAGTTTGAACTGACGCAGGTTGTTATTACGCAGTGCGCCAATGTGGTACTGCTGCACCCATTCGCGACGTGCGTATTCAGCGCCAAGGAACACCAGTACGGCAGTTTTGAACTGGGCAACTTCATGCTCGCTCAGAGTTTCACCCGCCAGACGACGCGCCAGGATGTTATCCAGTTCAGCTTCGTTAGACTCGGCAAACAACACCACATCCAGCGCATGGTCGGAGACTTTACAGCCGTGCGCAGCAAAGTGATCAAGACGTTTGGTCAGCGCGGTTTGCAGGTCGGTAAAGCGGCGGATCTCGGTGTCAGACACTTCACCGAGCTTCGCCATGTAATCGTTAAAGGTCGCCAGTTCAATGTTGAAGGCTTTATCCGGACGCCAGCTTGGCAGCACTTTGATAGCAAAGGTGCTGTCTTTCGCGACCGCTGCGTGATGCTCCAGAGAATCGATCGGGTCATCGGTGGTGCCGACCATTTTCACATTCATCTGCTGCATGATTCCACGTGCGGAAAACCGATCCTGCGCCAGCAATTCGTTGCACTGATTCCAGATTTCATCGGCAGTTGCAGGAGACAACAGCTTACCTGTAATACCAAATGGGCGACGCAGTTCAAGATGCGTCCAGTGGTAGAGCGGGTTACCGATGGTGTGTGGGACCGTCGCGGCCCATGCATCAAACTTCTCGCGATCGGACGCATCACCGGTACACAAGCGTTCAGCGACGCCGTTAGTGCGCATGGCGCGCCACTTGTAGTGATCACCTTTCAGCCAGATGTCATACAGGTTATTAAAACGGTAGTTATCCGCGATTTGTTGCGGCGGCAAATGGCAGTGGTAGTCGAAGATTGGCTGGTCTTTAGCGTAATCATGATACAGACGGCGGGCAAATTCGGTATCCAGCAGGAAATCTTCAGTCATAAACGGGGTCATTATCGTCTTCCTCTCAGCGAGTGCGTCAGATTGCTTATGTTTTGATGTTGTCAAAGTTATCACACCAATTTCCATACGCTGAAGATATTTTCGTGAGTTAGATCAACAAATGATGACAAAAAAATTACTCTCAAAGAGGTAAAACTCACGGCAAGCCGCGCCAGCACTGGCTTTGCTGAATCGAATTAATGACCACACGAAGATTCACACTTTTGTGATGGCACTCACCTTTTAAAGCTGTATGACAAGTTATCTTTTTGCCGTCGCGATACATAAGCCGACGGAATGCAAATTACCGATGGTCCGCCATCGGATTGACCGGTACGGAAACCGAATTAGCACAATCATTGACATGGCAAAGTTCGGGGCAGTGCCGGTTTTTTTTCGGTCACGCCCTTCGTAAAAGAACATCCTCCGCCCTGGACTGGAAGATGACCGCTCGTTAGCGGACATAACAAAACGATGAGGTTTTACATGCGTAAAATTAAAGGGTTACGTTGGTACATGATTGCACTGGTGACGCTTGGCACCGTGCTGGGTTACCTGACACGTAACACTGTGGCGGCAGCTGCGCCAACTCTGATGGAAGAGTTACACATCTCCACTCAACAGTATTCCTATATCATCGCAGCGTATTCTGCTGCTTACACCGTAATGCAACCCGTTGCTGGCTACGTGCTGGATGTGCTCGGCACCAAAGTAGGCTACGCGATGTTCGCCGTTCTGTGGGCCGTCTTCTGTGGTGCCACGGCTCTGGCTGGTAGCTGGGGTGGACTGGCACTGGCACGAGGCGCAGTCGGTGCCGCAGAAGCCGCGATGATCCCTGCGGGTCTGAAAGCCAGTTCAGAATGGTTCCCGGCAAAAGAGCGTTCGATTGCCGTAGGTTACTTTAACGTCGGCTCTTCTATTGGCGCGATGATCGCTCCGCCGCTGGTCGTGTGGGCTATCGTCATGCACAGCTGGCAGATGGCGTTCATTATTTCTGGTGCCCTGAGCTTCATCTGGGCGATGTCCTGGCTTGTCTTCTATAAGCACCCGCGCGACCAGAAAAAACTGTCTGACGAAGAGCGTGATTACATCCTTAACGGTCAGGAATCACAGCATAAAAACAGCACAGCGAAGAAAATGTCGCTTGGCCAGATCCTGCGTAACCGCCAGTTCTGGGGTATCGCACTGCCACGTTTTCTGGCAGAACCAGCCTGGGGGACATTCAACGCCTGGATCCCGCTGTTCATGTTTAAAGTCTACGGCTTTAACCTGAAAGAGATTGCGATGTTCGCGTGGATGCCAATGCTGTTCGCTGACCTGGGCTGTATCATCGGGGGTTACTTACCGCCACTGTTCCAGCGCTGGTTCGGCGTAAACCTGATCGTGTCCCGTAAAATGGTCGTCACCATGGGTGCACTGCTGATGATTGGCCCAGGGATGATTGGTCTGTTTACCAGCCCGTATATTGCTATTGCCCTGCTGTGCGTCGGTGGTTTTGCTCACCAGGCACTGTCTGGCGCGCTGATTACGCTCTCTTCTGACGTATTTGGCCGCAATGAGGTCGCGACAGCTAACGGCCTGACGGGGATGTCAGCCTGGCTGGCGAGTACTCTGTTTGCCCTGGTCGTTGGCGCCCTGGCTGATACCATCGGCTTTAGCCCGCTGTTCGCCGTACTGGCAGTATTCGACCTGCTCGGTGCGTTAGTCATCTGGACGGTACTGCAGAACAAATCGGCAAGCGAGATTGATTCAGGTCCGCAAACCGGCTCTCCCGCTACGCAAAATTAACCTGACGCTAGTCGTCATAGGTATATAATGCAGAGCCGCCAGTTAACTGGCGGCTTTTTTGTCGGTGCGAGTAGAGCCGCCATCGCAAAAGTGGTATAACAAATATAGTCTGCTGTATCATGCCTGGAGTGCATATGGAAATCACTGAACCACGACGTTTGTACCAACAACTTGCTGCCGATCTAAAAGAACGCATCGAGCAAGGCGTCTATCTGGTGGGCGATAAACTTCCCGCCGAGCGCTTTATTGCCGATGAAAAGAATGTCAGCCGTACCGTGGTTCGTGAAGCGATTATCATGCTCGAGGTTGAAGGCTACGTTGAGGTGCGTAAAGGATCAGGTATCCACGTCATCTCTAACCAACCCAAACATTATGTTGCTCCCGACGAAGGTCTGGAATTCGCCAGCTACGGTCCTTTTGAATTGCTGCAAGCGCGTCAGCTTATTGAGAGCAACATCGCCGAGTTTGCCGCCACCCAGGTGACCAAGCAGGACATCATGAAACTGATGGAAATCCAGGAGAAGTCGCGCAACGAAAAAAGCTTTCGTGACTCCGAATGGGACCTGCAGTTCCATGTTCAGGTCGCGCTAGCGACGCAAAACTCAGCTCTGGCCGCCATTGTTGAAAAAATGTGGACTCAGCGCGTTCACAACCCCTACTGGAAGAAATTGCACGATCACATTGATCTGCGCACGGTAGACAACTGGTGTGATGACCATGACCAGATCCTGCGGGCATTAATTCGCAAAGATCCGCATGCAGCCAAGCTGGCGATGTGGCAGCACCTTGAGAACACGAAACAGATGCTGTTTAACGAAACCAGCGATGATTTCGAGTTCAACGCGGATCGTTACCTTTTCACGGAAAATCCGGTCGTTCATCTGGATACCGCGGCAAACAGCACAAAATAAACGTTCTGACTTTCACAGGCGCGATAACAGCGCCTGTTTCTGACACTCAGTAAGCATTAGGTATAAAGTGTCAGCCTGTGTAAATCCTCTCGCCTCACTCCCTTGCGATCAGCAAAATCAGAGTTCAACCACCGTAATTTATATAACGGACAACGTTGACCTTTGTTACAATTAGATGCTATTTGAATTTTTATGTTTGAGAGCTTGCTTACTTCACAACTTTACAGGGAATAGTTCAGGCCGTGAATTTGTGTCAGACCGCGAACCATGTAAAAAACACCAATAAAATTGCGGCGTTACAAACTCCAGAAAACCGGCATGACAACAACCGATTCTCCAGGAATATTGAATGGAACTACTGACTCAATTATTGAATGCTTTATGGGCTCAGGATTTTGAAACTCTGGCCAATCCTTCCATGATTGGTATGCTGTATTTTGTACTGTTTACAATTTTGTTTCTGGAAAATGGGTTGCTACCCGCGGCCTTTTTACCTGGTGACAGTTTGCTGGTACTGGTCGGCGTTCTTATTGCCAAAGGCGCAATGGGTTTTCCGCAAACGGTACTGCTACTCACCACCGCAGCCAGCCTCGGTTGTTGGCTCAGCTATATTCAGGGCCGATGGTTGGGTAATACCCGCACGGTGCAGAACTGGCTTTCACATCTTCCGGCTCATTATCACCAACGCGCGCATCATCTTTTCCACAAGCATGGCTTATCCGCGCTGTTGGTCGGTCGCTTCATTGCGTTCGTCAGAACATTACTGCCGACCATTGCCGGGCTGTCAGGCCTGAATAATGCGCGTTTTCAGTTCTTCAACTGGATGAGCGGGCTATTGTGGGTACTGATTCTGACCACGCTAGGCTATCTACTGGGCAAAACACCTGTTTTTCTTAAGTATGAAGATCAGCTCATGTCCTGCCTGATGCTGCTTCCTGTCGTATTACTGGTGGTTGGCCTGGCCGGTTCACTGGTTGTACTCTGGAAAAAGAAATACGGGAACCGAGGGTAAATTATGCTGAAATCACGCATAACGATCCGACGACTGGCCTGGTCCACCACCTTTATGTTGTTTATCGGCGCGCTGCTCCTGACCTGGTCGGTCATCCGCCAGCAGGAGTCAACGCTTGCCATTCGTGCTGTAAACCAGGGAGCCAGCATGCCTGATGGCTTCTCTATCTGGCATCACCTGGACGCCAACGGCATTCGCTTTAAAAGCA
This sequence comes from Citrobacter sp. Cy070, assembly GCF_030332245.1. Classification (NCBI taxonomy): domain Bacteria; kingdom Pseudomonadati; phylum Pseudomonadota; class Gammaproteobacteria; order Enterobacterales; family Enterobacteriaceae; genus Citrobacter; species Citrobacter sp. Cy070. The sequence continues at coordinate 185,687 of NZ_JAOWIG010000065.1, read as the reverse complement.
TTACTCCACAAAATGACGCGCTGCTGATCACCTTTGATTCCAGCGCGCAGAGCGCAGCCGCAAAGGTCGTGCTGGACCGAACGTTGCCACACGGCTTCGTTATCGCTCAACAGGATGATGACAATCAGGCAGTGCAGTGGTTATCTCGTTTACGGGATACACCGCACCGCTTTGGTTAATCTCCAGGAATCTGAATTAGATCACTCACTTTGGTGATTTCACCGTTTAGTGCCTATGATTAATAAACTGAAGTTATGACCTACAGCTTTATTATTCTGGAGCATCGACCACAAAACATCGGGTCGCATCACAATGGAAGGTTCAAGAATGAAATACCACATCGCTTTGGCCATTAGCCTTTTCGCACTCAGCGCCGGCAGCTACGCGTCCACCCTCTGTCAGGAAAAAGAACAAGATATTCAGCGGGAAATTAGTTATGCCGAAAAGCACAATAATCAGAGCCGCATCAATGGGTTAAACAAAGCGCTTAGTGAAGTTCGGGCAAACTGTACTGACAGCAAACTGCGCGCGAATCACCAGAAAAAAATCGCAGAGCAGAAAAATGAGATAGCCGAACGTCAGCGTGATTTAGCCGAAGCTAAGCAAAAAGGCGATGCTGATAAAATCGCAAAACGCGAACGTAAGCTTGCAGAAGCTCAGAAAGAGCTGAAAGAACTTGAGACCCGCGATTACTAAGTAAGGTAACTACCCACTCACCTGGAGAAAACTATGTCAAAAGATAACGCTACGGAAAATCTGCGCGCTGAACTGAAATCCCTTGCGGATACGCTCGAAGAAGTACTGAGCTCCTCTGGCGATAAGTCGAAGGAAGAGATGAGTAAAATTCGCAGCAAAGCCGAACATGCGCTGCGCGAGAGCCGCCATCGTCTGAGCGAGACCAGCGATGTGATTGCTAAGCAAACCCGTGAAGCGGCCGCTAAAGCCGACAACTATGTGCGCGAAAACCCATGGACAGGCGTCGGCATTGGCGCTGCGGTCGGTGTGGTGCTTGGTGTACTGCTGTCGCGCCGCTAACAATGGCTGACTCTCAACACGCACAAGGTCCAGGCAAAAGCGTCCTGGGGATTGGACAACGGGTCCTGACGATTTTTGTTGAGATCGTAGAGACGCGGCTGCGGTTGGCCGTCGTTGAGCTGGAAGAGGAAAAAGCCAATCTCATCCAGATCCTGCTGATGCTTGGGCTGACCATGCTGTTTGCGGCGTTTGGTCTGATGAGCCTGATGGTGCTTATCATCTGGGCCATCGACCCTCAATATCGCCTGAACGCCATGATTGCCACTACCGTTGTGCTGTTGCTTTTAGCGCTTATCGGTGGGCTATGGACGTTGCGAAAAGCGCGTAAAACAACGCTGCTGCGCCATACGCGCAATGAACTCGCTAACGACAGGAAGGCCCTGGAGGATGATGCATAATGAGCAGTAAAGTCGAACGTCTACAGCGTAAGGCGCAACTGCTTGGACAGATCCAGCAGCAACGGCTGGATCTGTCAGCCACTCGCCGCGACTGGCTGGAGGCTACTGAAGTCTACGATCGCGGCTGGAAAACGCTGTTGAACCTGCGTGGTTGGGTGTTAGTCGGGAGCAGTATTATGGCGGTTCGCACCATCCGTAATCCGAACCTGCTGGTACGCTGGGCCAAACGCGGCTTTAGCGCCTGGAGCATCTGGCGTCTGGTGAAATCGACCATCAGACAACAGCAGTTGCGCGGCTGATCCCCTCACCTTCCACCTAACCTCAAATTTTTTGAAAATTTCTGACAGTTTTCCTTGCTAACAATTCTCATTAGCCACGTTTATTATTCTCTTCATCGACAGCAATGACGCCCTCTGCGGCGTCGTTGCACAAAAAAACACAATAAGCCGCCTGAGTGGTTTCCTGGAGAGTATGATGAAGAAATTAGAAGATGTTGGTGTACTGGTAGCGCGCATTCTGATGCCAATCCTGTTTATTACCGCAGGTTGGGGAAAAATCACCGGATATGCGGGTACCCAACAGTACATGGAAGCCATGGGCGTCCCAGGATTTATGTTGCCGCTGGTGATTCTGCTTGAGTTTGGCGGCGGTCTGGCAATTCTGTTCGGTTTCCTGACCCGTACTACCGCGCTGTTCACCGCAGGCTTCACGCTGCTGACGGCATTCCTCTTCCACAGCAACTTTGCGGAAGGTGTGAACTCTCTGATGTTTATGAAAAACCTGACCATCTCAGGCGGCTTCCTGCTGCTGGCTATCACCGGTCCGGGCGCATTCAGTATTGACCGCGTACTGAATAAAAAGTGGTAAGCAAACTATACTGAACACATCAAAAAGCGAGGAGATATCTCCTCGCTTTTGCTATCTGAGGAGCGAAAATTATGGGACAACTCATTGACGGCGTCTGGCATGACACCTGGTACGACACCAAATCAACCGGGGGGAAATTTCAACGCTCTGCATCGGCTTTCCGTAACTGGCTCACCGCGGATGGCGCCCCAGGCCCAACGGGTGAAGGTGGCTTCGCCGCCGAAAAAGACCGCTATCACCTGTACGTTTCTCTGGCCTGTCCGTGGGCACATCGCACGCTGATTTTGCGTAAACTCAAAGGGCTGGAACCGTTTATTTCCGTTTCCGTTGTCAATCCGCTGATGCTGGAAAACGGCTGGACCTTTGATGACAACTTCCCTGCGGCCACCGGCGATACGCTTTACCAGCACGAGTTTCTCTATCAACTGTATTTACACGCCGATCCGCACTACAGCGGCCGGGTAACGGTTCCGGTGCTGTGGGATAAAAAAAATCACACCATCGTGAGCAACGAATCTGCAGAAATCATCCGCATGTTTAACACTGCGTTTGATGCGCTGGGTGCGAAAGCCGGAGATTACTATCCACCTGCCCTGCAAAGCAAAATCGACGAGCTGAACGGCTGGATTTATGACAACGTCAATAACGGCGTGTATAAAGCGGGATTTGCCACCAGCCAGGAAGCTTACGACGACGCCGTAGAAAAAGTCTTTCAATCGCTGGCGCGACTGGAGCAGATCCTGGGTCAGCATCGCTACCTGACCGGAGACCAGCTAACTGAGGCCGATATTCGCCTGTGGACCACGCTGGTACGCTTTGATCCGGTTTATGTCACCCACTTCAAGTGCGACAAACACCGCATCAGTGACTACCTGAATCTGTACGGTTTCCTGCGTGATATCTACCAGATGCCGGGCATTGCGGAGACCGTCAACTTTGACCATATCCGTCATCACTACTTCCGTAGCCACAAAACAATCAACCCGACCGGTATTATTTCTGTTGGGCCGTGGCAGGACCTCAGCGAACCTCATGGACGTGACAGCCGTTTTGCATAATTTACACAGGTCTCCTTGGGGGGAATGCTTGTCAGTTAAGCATTCTGCAGAACATGAGATTTCGACTCAGGGTTCCGTTCACCTCAGCGGTATCACTTTTCTGAAGCGCTGATACCCGTGAACGCCCTTTACACGTTCACAGGAATCGGTGTTTCAGAGAAACTATGAACATGAGGTGAACGGAACCCTTTCTCTGAGAGAGCATATTCATAACTTCTACCCACACAGGCGATACTTTCTGAAACTGAGGCGTTAACTGAATAGCATTACCCATCTGCGGGCCAAATAATTAATACTACAAACATTTACCAGCATTCCATTCGCAGCTATTCTTAATTTGATTGCTTTAAAAACAAGTAATTGAACGCAGAACGAGGCGAAAATGGATTGGTATTTAAACGTATTAAAGAACTACTTTGGTTTTGGTGGTCGTGCACGGCGCAAAGAGTACTGGATGTTTATTTTGGTCAACATCATCTTTACGTTCGTGCTGAGCGTGTTAGACAGGATGTTTGGCTGGCAACGCACCGGGGGAGAAGGCATATTAACAACGATTTATGCAATTCTGGTTTTTATACCGTGGTGGGCAGTACAGTTCCGGCGTTTACATGACACCGACCGTTCAGCCTGGTGGCTACTGGTGCTGCTGATCCCGATTGTCGGCTGGTTGGTCATCATTATTTTCAACTGTCAAAACGGCACGCCGGGGAGCAACCGCTTCGGCGCTGACCCCAAACAGTTGTCCTGAATTTAAATACGCCCCTTCCGTTGAAGGGGCGTATTTCTTATTTCCCGGCAAACAGCTTGGGGATTTCCCGCAAACACCAGGACTTCGCTTCGCCCATACTGTCCCGACGCCAGGCCATGATGATATCTATTTCGTTTGTCGATTCCGGGCTAACCACACGCAGCCGGCCAGCCGCAATATCCGCTTCCACCAGCGGGTATGGCATCGTCGCCACGCCAAGTCCAGCCAACAGCGCCTGGCGTTTATCTTCTATCGTACTCACCGTCAGGCGTGGTTGTTTATCGAGAAGCTGAACTGTCAGCACCGGGCGTTCACGGGCAGTATCCGCCACCGCTATGCCCCGGTATTTCACACGAGTGACTTCTGACAACGGTTCCGGCTCCTGGTGGATCGGGTGATCCGGCGCCGCCACATACACGTTCATCAGCGAGTACAGCTTGCGCGAGTTAATTTCTGATGATGAGCGGAAATGCATATCCGGCGCGATCACGATATCCGCTCTGCCCTGCTCCAGACGCTCCCACGCCCCGGCCAGCACTTCAGTGATGACGGAAAGCTGCGTGTTCGCCTTTCCGGCAAGGCGGTCAATAAGCGGGAAGAATGCCGCCGTTGGCACCAACGCTTCAGTGACAATCGTCAGATGCGTTTCCCAACCACGGGCCAGTGCTTCAGCATCGGTCGTCAGTTTATCCGCAGCCTCCAGCAACACGCGGCCACGTTCAAGCAGCATACGCCCGACGTTGGTAAATTTTGTGCGGTGACCTGAGCGGTCAAACAGCACCACGTCCAGCTCTTCTTCCAGTTTCTGCATGGTGTAGCTGAGGGCGGAAGGTACGCGTCCCAGTTCATCTGCCGCGGCGGCAAAGCTGCCGCGCCTGTCTATTGCGTCCATGACGCGTAACGCTTCAAGCGTTAAAGCCCGTTCTTTGGCCATCTCGTTCTCATTCAGGAAATTTGAACATACCGGGCAGAATATCTGGCTAACAATGCAGCGTCTAGCCATTTAACATAAAAGGAAGTAAAGAGAGGTCAAGAACTATGATTACTACCCGTACAGCCAAACAATGCGGGCAAGCAGACTACGGCTGGCTGCAGGCCCGTTATACCTTCTCCTTTGGACACTATTTTGATCCTAAACTGCTGGGTTATGCCTCGCTGCGTGTTCTGAACCAGGAAGTTCTGGCACCGGGGGCCTCTTTCCAGCCACGTACCTATCCAAAGGTTGATATCGTCAATCTGATCCTCGAAGGGGAAGCAGAGTATCGCGACAGTGAAGGTAACCATATTCAGGCCAAAGCCGGAGAGGTGTTACTGCTCGCTACGCAACCTGGGATCAGCTACAGCGAGCACAATATCAGCAAAGATAAGCCCCTGACCAGAATGCAGCTCTGGCTGGACGCCTGCCCGCAGCGCGAAAACGCCTGCGTACAGAAAGCCACGCTGAGTGCAGGTAAGCATCAGCTGCTGGCCTCACCGGACGGTGAACAGGGTAGCCTGCATCTTCGCCAGCAGGTCTGGGTACATCATGTTGAGTTGCAAAAAGGTGAATCACTGAGTTTTCAGTTACATGGACCTCGCGCGTATTTGCAGTCGATCCATGGCACGTTCCACGCGGTCACTTCAGGTGCCGAAAAAGAAGCGCTCACCTGCGGTGATGGCGCATTTATTCGTGATGAAACTAACATAACGTTAGTTGCCGATACCCCATTGCGCGCTTTGCTGATAGATTTGCCCGTATAGTCATTGGAATCAAGGGAGTACGACTATTGCGCAAGAAGTCATCAAAAAAACACCAGCCGCAGGCTGCGCCGAAAAAACAGGAAACAGTTCCCTTCGGCTATGAAGAAATGCTGACAGAGCTGGAAGCGATTGTGGCCGATGCTGAACTACGGCTGGAAGATGAAGAAGCCGCCTGAAAAGGCGGCTTAGACTTATGCCGGGTGGCGGCAACGCCTTACCCGACCTGGGGATTAATGCGCCTTACTGGCCATGATCTCAATGATCTGCTTATCGGTTTCCTGCATCGAACGACACGCCAGCGCACACAGGTTAGCGATAGATTGTTCCACGTTATGCGCCACAATCCCTTCGTTTCCGGTTACGGCAGTATCATCCAGCGCCATGAGTACCGCTTTCCACGCCGCAGATGCGCTGGTTGAGACTTTCATCGCACAGCTGTTTGAAGCGCCATCGCAAATCATTCCGCTCACGTCGCCAATCATGCTGCTGATCGCCATCGCGATGGTGTTGTAGCGACCATCTACGATCCATGCCATCCCCGCTGCTGCGCCCATTGCGGCCGTAGTTGCCGCGCACAGCGCAGACAAACGCGGAAGCTGATGATGGATGTAAATAGCGCTCAGGTGAGACAGCATCAGCGCACGCGCCAGTTTCTCCTCATCTGCGCCAAAATGCTCAGCTACAACCATCACTGGGACGGTGGCGGTAATCCCCTGATTACCAGAACCGGAGTTGCTCATGGCCGGCAGCGTCGCCCCGCCCATTCGCGCATCCGATGCCGCGCTGGTACGAATAAGAATGGCAGTGGAGAGATCGTTCGCCAGCAGACCACGTGCGCACTGCTTCTCCAGCGTAGTTCCGATGTGCAAGCCCCAGTTGCCGCGCAGTCCTTCCTGAGACAGCGCACCGTTCAGTTTTGCCGCATCAAGAATAAAGCGAATAGCGTCAAACGGCACAGCATTCACAAATGCCACAATCTCTTCCAGCGACGTGTGGGATAGCACTGCCAGCGGGGATTCCTGCTCATCAGCCTGAACCTGCTCAGGCTTAGTAAACACCACGCCGTTATTGGTCTCGATGTGTACAATGTTGGTATGACCGCCGACAATCGTCACGCACGCCCATCCTTCAGCACCGTAAACCTTCGCGCGGGAAAAGAGGATGTCCTCGCAAGGCTCCTGCAGCATCACAGCAACCTTCCCTGCGTTAAGCATCGTTTTCGCATCAGCAATCGCTTGTGGCGACGCGTCTTTCAGTACTTCTAACCCAGCCTCGGCATTTCCCCCCAAAGCCCCCAGCGCAGCCGCTACGGGAAGACCTACCATCCCGGTACCCGGCACGGTAACGCCCATGCCGTTTTTCATCAGGTTTGGTGAGACCCACGCATCAATGCGTTCCACCGCGCCGTCCAGCTCAGCAGAAGCGACGGCCGCAGCCAGAGCCAGAGAGATAGGTTCAGTACAACCCAGCGCAGGTTTTACTTCTTCCTGCACCGCGCGAATAAAACTATCCCATAATGGATTCAATGTAGTCTCAAACATAACAACAACCCTTGCTCAGATAACTCAGGAAAATGCCAGGAACGGAGAAACGCACAACAACAGGCCGGTGACGATAATCAGGTACAGAGAGGCGCCTTTGTATTTGTGCAATGCAGGAACTTTGTAGACCAGCCAGGCCGGGATCAAGCAGCCCACCATGCCGAAGATTGGGCTACAAATAGAGGTGAAGCTCAGCACCGGCGCATTGAGCACAATTGCACTCCAGGCCAGCAGGATGGCGAAAACCATAATGCCGCGCTGAACCAGGGTTTCGTTGATTTTCTCGGCTGGCATTTTGCTGCGCAGCACGTTCATTACGATCCCCTGAGTCGCTTCACGAAAGCCTAAGTAAACACCGAAGAAAGCGGTCATCACGGCGAAAATGTTCAGGATAACGCTGACGATTTTCACCCAACCTGCACCATCACCACTGATAAACTGCGCAGCAATCGCCAGAGCGGAAATGTTCTGCTCATAGGCTTTAACCGCTTCGTCATGCCCCATCGCCAGCGTGAAGGAAACGGCGTAGAAAAAGACGGTGACAAACAGAATACCGAATGCGATGTTCATAGCACGCAGAGCTTTATGGCGTGCCACCTCAATCGATTTCTCACGAGAGCGGTACGAAATAACCATCGGGCTTAGCGTCTGAATAAACAGAATTGAAGTCAGGGTAAACGGCAGCGTGATAATTGCGTTTTTGATCAGCAGCGCCATCGGCGGCAGTGAGCCCGCGTTATACAAATGCCACATTCCCACCATCGATACACCAAGCGCAGCCACCACCAGCAGCTTGGTCAGCACCATGCCGGTGGAGATTTTAAACAGCAGTTTTTCTCCGCGTGACGAGATGGCCACCAGGATGCAAATCAGCACCAGGCCATAGAACGGGCTGTCGGACAGTAAACCTTCAGTAACGCCAAAAGTGTGCAGATAAGAGGCGCTATCGTTAGTGATAGCCGTGGAGTAGACGAACATCCAGATTACCAGCATCACAAAATATAATGCGCCTAACAGGATGCCCCAGTTTTTACCCAAATAGCCGCTGATTACGCTCGGGTAGTCTTTGCATTCCGGAGATTCCGCAAGCGTGTTAATAAACAGGCGCTGGAACAGATAAATGGCTGGGTAGCCAATGATAGAGGACAGCAAGAACACCCACAGCCCCATCAACCCGACCTGGACAGGAAGAAAAACAATCCCCGCACCAATCGCCATACCGATACTCATAATGACCCAGCCGGTATCCGTGCTGTCGAACTTAATAGCTTCCCGCCATTCGCTTTCGTTCATTCCCGCCCGACGCGCAGGCGCTGATGCGTCGAGTATTACGCTGTTATTCGTTGCCGTTTCCATAAAAATCTCGCTCAAAATGTAGGGTAAGGTTTTATTATTTTTCCGTTCCGCATCAATGCGATACGCGGTACGAGTCGTGCAGGCGAGTTCGTTTGAATGGAGAAATCATACGCCGAGGGTCAGAGAAAAACTTCACATAAATACCCCTTCATTTCATGATGTTTAATAAAATTATTCTATTTTATATTTACAAAATGGGATTATTTTCTATTTTTGAAGCAGATCACAACAAAAAAAAGGGCGCACTCAAGTGCGCCCAAAGGAGAAATAAACACAAATTCAGTTAAGTGCAAATCACTTTGATAGCCAGGCCTCCACGTGAAGTTTCACGGTATTTGTCGTTCATGTCTTTGCCCGTCTCATACATGGTCTCGATCACTTTATCGAGCGAAACGCGTGGTTCTGACGTCCTACGTAGCGCCATGCGCGCGGCGTTGACGGCTTTCACTGCGTTGATCGCATTACGTTCAATGCACGGGATTTGCACCTGCCCGGCCACCGGATCGCAGGTCAGCCCCAGGTTATGCTCCATAGCGATTTCCGCCGCAATACACACCTGAGACGGGCTACCGCCAAGCAACTCTGTCAACCCGGCAGCCGCCATTGAACAGGCTACGCCAATTTCCCCCTGGCAGCCGACTTCGGCACCCGAAATCGAGGCATTCATCTTATACAGCGCACCTATCGCCCCCGCGGCCAGCAAATAACGGGCGATGGAGTTGGCATTCACCGGACGGCGGAACTTGTCGTAATAGGCCAGGACGGCGGGAATAATCCCGCATGCACCGTTGGTCGGTGCGGTCACCACCCGACACCCGGCGGCGTTTTCTTCGCTCACGGCCAGCGCGAACATGTTGATCCAGTCAATGACGTTCATCGGGTCGCTGGACAGGTTGTCGCTGGAAACCAGCAGCCGACGCAGTGCCACGGCGCGACGCGGTACATTAAGCGGGCCCGGAAGCACACCTTCGGTATTCATGCCGCGCTCAATCCCGGCATGCATGACGTCCCAAATGGCAGCAAAGCCAGCATCGATTTCTTCTTTGCTGCGCATCGCCAGTTCGTTTTGCATCATCAGGCCGGAAACAGACAGCCCGTTGCGCTCACACAGTTTCAGCAGTTCGCTGGCGGAATGAAAATTGTAGGGCACGTGTGCTTCAACATCATGCGCCTGACCAAATTGCTCCTCTTCAACGATAAAACCACCGCCGACGGAGTAATAGGTTTTGCTTAATAGCGTCTCGCTGCCGTTCCACGCGGTGATACGCATACCATTTTCATGGCGCGGCAGCGTTTCGGCGTGAAAGAGAATATTTTCGTCTGGGGAGAAATCGACAATATGCGTGCCCTCTGCCACCGGTAAACGTCCGGTACGGGCTACTTCCTGAGTAAAACCAGCGATTGAATCTATATTAACGTTTTGCGGACTGTTACCGGCCAGCCCCATCATAATGGCGACATCTGTCGCATGACCTTTTCCGGTCAGGGAAAGCGATCCGTAAAGATCGACCACAATATGTGTGGCCCTGGGAAGTTCCCCGCTGCTGACCAACAGATCAATAAAGCTTTTACCTGCATTCATTGGCCCCACGGTATGGGAGCTGGAAGGTCCAATGCCAATCTTGAAAATATCGAATGCGCTAATCATATCCACACCCTCGGATTGCCGTTCAGTGAAGACCAGGTTTCACACTCATTAAGGATCGGGGCGATCCTGAGATCGCCCCGCAAGGGATTACAGCATGTCGCCACGTACGGCGATGGCTTCAATCTCCAGCTTCACATCCTTTGGTAAGCGGGCGACCTGCACGCAGCTGCGCGTAGGGTAGATTGCCTTATGCTCATCAAAGAACTGCTGGTACACCTGATTGATGGTGGCGAAGTCGTTCAGGTCGGAAACGAAAACGGTGGTCTTCACGATATCGCTCACTTTCAAACCTGCAGACTCGACAATCGCTTTCACGTTCTCCAGGCTTTGACGCGCCTGATCGGCTACGTTTTCCGCCACTTCACCGGTCTGTGGACACACCGGGATTTGACCTGACGTCAATACCATGCTGCCCAGATCCACACCCTGTACGTAAGGCCCAATCGCCCCTGGCGCACATTCGGTTGCAATAACTTTTCTCATAGTCCCTCCGGCGTCAGAGCGCCTGGGTGAAAGTACGTGAAATAACATCCTGCTGCTGTTCGCGGGTCAGCGCGTTGAAGCGCACCGCATAGCCAGACACGCGGATCGTCAGGTTCGGATAGTTTTCCGGGTGCTCAATGGCATCCATCAACATTTCACGGTTCATGACGTTAACGTTCAGATGCTGCCCGCCTTCCACATGCGCTTCATGATGGAAGTAACCGTCCAGCAGACCGACCAGGTTGGTTTTACGTACGCTGTCCTCTTTGCCCAGCGCTGCCGGCACAATGGAGAAGGTGTACGAGATACCGTCTTTGGCATAGGTAAACGGCAGTTTGGCGACCGAGGTTAACGACGCCACCGCACCTTTACGATCGCGGCCATGCATCGGGTTCGCCCCTGGCGCAAACGGCGTACCTGCGCGACGTCCGTCCGGCGTGTTACCGGTTTTCTGTCCGTACACTACGTTGGAAGTGATGGTCAGGATGGACTGCGTCGGCACCGCGTTACGGTAAGTTGGCAACACCTTAATTTTCTTCATAAAGCGTTCGACCAGGTCGCAGGCAATGCTGTCCACGCGCTCGTCGTTGTTGCCGTATTGCGGATAGTCGCCTTCGATTTCGAAATCAATTGCCAGGCCGTTTTCATCGCGAATCGGTTTCACGCGGGCGTACTTAATAGCCGACAGAGAATCCGCCGCTACGGACAGACCCGCCATGCCGCAGGCCATCGTGCGATAGACATCACGATCGTGCAGCGCCATCAGCGAAGCTTCGTAGCTGTACTTGTCGTGCATGTAGTGGATGATGTTCAGCGCGCTGATGTACTGCACGGCCAGCCAGTCCATAAAGTGGTCCAGGCTCTCCATCACCGTGTCGTAGTCCAGCACGTCATCCATCAGCGGTGCCGTTTTCGGCCCGACCTGGATTGTCAGCTTCTCATCCACGCCGCCGTTGATTGCGTACAGCAACGTTTTGGCGAGGTTGGCACGTGCACCGAAGAACTGCATTTGTTTGCCGATAACCATCGGGCTGACGCAGCAGGCAATGGCATAGTCATCGCTGTCAAAGTCGGCACGCATCAAATCGTCGTTTTCGTACTGCAAAGACGAGGTGATGATAGACACCTGGGCAGCATATTTTTTGAAGGCAATCGGTAGCTGTTCAGACCACAGCACCGTCAGGTTCGGCTCAGGTGCCGGGCCCATAGTGTGCAGCGTATGCAGGTAGCGGAACGAGTTTTTCGTCACCAGCGTGCGGCCATCCAGCCCCATACCGCCGATAACTTCGGTCGCCCAGATAGGGTCGCCTGAGAACAGGGTGTCGAATTCCGGCGTACGCAGGAAGCGTACCATACGGATCTTCATAATGAAGTGGTCGATCAGCTCCTGCGCCTGCTGCTCGTCTAAAATTCCCGCTTTGAAATCGCGCTCAATGTAGATGTCGAGGAACGATGCGGTGCGACCCAGCGACATCGCGCCGCCGTTCTGCGATTTCACCGCAGCCAGATAAGCAAAGTACACCCACTGCACCGCTTCCTGCGCATTACGCGCCGGGCGGGAGATATCGCAGCCATATTTCGCCGCCATTTCCTGCATTTGCAGCAGGGCGCGGCGATGTTCAGACAGCTCTTCACGCAGGCGAATCGTGGCTTCAAGATTCTGCCCCCACTCCAGGTTCGACTGGAGATCGGCAAACTGCAGTTCACGCTCGCGCACCAGGTAGCGGATACCGTACAGCGCGACGCGGCGATAGTCACCGATGATACGGCCACGACCATAGCCGTCCGGCAGACCGGTCAGCACGCCGGATTTACGGCAGCGCAGCATATCCGGAGAGTAGGCGTCGAATACACCCTGGTTATGGGTTTTACGCAGTTCAGTAAACTGGTACTCAAAATCAGCATCCATTTCACGGCCATAAGCATCAAAAGAGCTTTTGATCATGTTGATGCCGCCAAACGGATGCAGAGCACGCTTGAGTGGCTTATCCGTTTGCAGACCGACGATTTTTTCCAGTTCCTGTTCAATATAACCCGCATCGTGTGCGGTAATTGTCGTCGCAATATTGGTATCAAAATCAACCGGCGCATGCGTCGAGTTTTCAATACGGATGCCCGCCATGACTTTTTCCCACAATGCTGTGGTCGCAGGCGTGGCTTCGGCGAGGAAAGATTCATCCCCTTCATAAGGCGTATAGTTGTGCTGAATAAAATCACGGACATTAATTTCTTCTTTCCAGTCCGTACCTTTAAAGCCATTCCAGGCTTCGGCATACAGCATATCGCTGGTATCGATATTTACCTTCATGAAAAATAATCTCTCTGCTGAAAATTAATTATGCAAATTCTACTGGTGTATTAATTTTGCCTAACGCAATGGCATCACGCGCAATCATTTTCTCTTCATTCGTGGGAATAACCGCACAAATAACATGAGCATCTTTATTGGAGATAATTCTTTCGCCATGGGAATTTGGCAGACTATTCATTTCACTGTCGATATTCACACCTAAAACAGCAAGGTGCTCAATCACCAGGCGGCGAATTAATACCGAGTTTTCACCTATTCCACCGGTGAAAATAATCCCATCAAGACGATGCAGCGATGCGGCATGCCCGGCGATATGACGCGCGATACGATGCACAAACGTTTTAATCGCCAGTTGCGCACGCTCATGTCCCTCGTGCCAGGCTTTTTCCAGCGTACGTAAGTCGGACGACAAACCGGAAATACCCAGCAGGCCAGATTCCTTATTAACTACGCGTTCAAGGTCGCTTAGCGTCTGGTTGGTTTCACTGGCGATCCACGCCATCGCACCGAAGTCCACATCACCGCTGCGTGTCCCCATCATCAGGCCTTCCAGAGGCGTCATCCCCATCGAGGTATCCACGCTCTGTCCATTACGCACCGCACAGATAGACGCCCCATTCCCGAGGTGAGCCACAACCAGGCCAGAATCATCATGCGGTAGCTCAAGCAGCTCATGCGCACGTTGAGAAACATAGCGATGCGACGTGCCGTGGAAGCCGTAACGACGAACGCCCAACTCTTCGAAATATTTCCACGGTAAACCGTACAAATACGCTTCAGGCGCCATCGTCTGGTGGAAGCTGGTATCAAATACCGCAACCTGCTGCCGGCCAGGGAAAAGATGCTGAGCAGATTCGATTCCGCTTAAGTTCGCATAATTATGTAACGGTGCTAAAGGAGAGACCCGGCGGATATTTTCGATAACTTCATCAGTAATAATGGCTGATTCGGTAAAGATATTTCCGCCGTGGGCAATGCGGTGGCCAATTAAGGCCACGCTGTCCATTAAATTACGTTTCTCCAGTTCAACGGCAATGGCTTTTAATGCGTCTTCGTAGCTGTGGTGAGCCAGCTTAGCTGGCTCTCCTCCATTAATTGCTATGAACGCATTTTCAGAGTTAATACCGTCTGCAATTCCCGCCAGTAAAACTTCACAGTTTGCTGCATCCAGCACTGAGAATTTAATGGAAGATGAACCACAGTTAATAACCAGTACTACCGGAAACTCATTCATTTCACTACTCCGCTCATCCTGAGCTTATGGATTAAAACAGTTTGTAGACAATGTTCAGGATGGTCAGCAGACCAATCGCGGTAACAAACACGTTATCCAGACGGCCACGGTATTTCGCCAGTGACGGCGCTTTACGGATGGCATACATCGGCAGCAGGCAGAGCAGTGAGGCGATAATCGGCGCGCCCATTGCTTCAATCAGGTCCAGGATGTTCGGGTTGGCGTAAGCCACAACCCAGGTGGAGCCCATGATGAAGATCATGCTGATGGTGTTCAGTTTGCCGACGGAAACTTTCGTTTTATCGCCTTTGTAACCAAACTTCAGCACCAGACCGTTCAGACCTTCCAGCGTACCCAGATAGTGGCCGAAGAAAGATTTGAAGATAGCGACCAGGGCGATGATAGAAGCACCGTACTCCAGAACGGTCGCGAAGGTGGACTTCGTACCGGACAGTGACGCGAAGTGGTTCGCCAGGTAAGACAGTACTGGAATGTTCTGTGCTTTCGCATCCGCCATATTTGCCGGAGACAGCGTAAACAGGCAGCTAAAGGCGAAGAACATAACCACGGCAACCATCAGCATACTGGCGCGGGAGATGATTTTGGAACATTTCTGCTCGGTAAATTCGCGACCGAAATCTTTCTCATACTCTTCGCGTTTAGAGACCACGAAGGAAGAAACGATTGGCGAGAAGTTGAAAGAGAACACCATGATGGAAATACCCAGCCATACGGTAACCAGGATGCCGTCATGGCCAGTCAGTGCGATATTGCTGAGATCAACCTGATCGATAACCGCAGAGTTCCAGTAAGGAATCAGTGACAGAGAGATTAGCACCAGGCTGGCGATAAACGGCCATACCAGGTAGCTCATCACTTTAACCATCAGATCTTTACCGAACCAGATGACGAATGCCATCAACAGCAGCAGGAACAGTGCCACGAAGCCACGGTTTAACGCGGGCATCTGCAGCTGGTTTTCCCAGAAGGTCATAAAGGTGTTGGTAATGGTGACGCCATAAATCCACAGCAGCGGACAAATCGCAAAGAAGTAGAGGAACGTGATAACCACGCCGCCCGTTTTACCAAAGTGCTCTTCAACCGTTTCTGTGATGTTACCGGAAGGATTAGAACCGGAAAGACACAGGCGTGCCAGCGCACGGTGGCAATAGAAGGCGATGGGGTATGCTAACACCAGCATGATCAGAATGGGGATCAGTCCGCCAAAACCTGCGCGGATAGGGAAGAACAGCACCCCTGCGCCGATGGCTGTACCAAATAAACCCAGTGTCCAGGTGGTGTCCGATTTGCGCCAGGACGACTGTTTTGTCTGGCTGGATACAATGCTATCAGTAGTACTCATATCCTATCCTCAACGAAGTATATTAAGCGTCAACTAAACCAGTAATTTGAGATACACGAGAAAGGTCGATATTACCGCCAGAAATAATGCTGACTGTTTTTCTGTTCTGGATATAGCTATCTAATTTCCCGCTTAATAATGCTGCGCATGCCAGCGCACCGGCACCTTCAGTCACAACTTTATTTCGCTGAATTAATGCCACCATGCTGTTGCGAATTTCATCTTCGCTGACCAGGACAATGTCATCCACCAACTCACGAACAATTTCATACGTTAAAGTACCCGGGCGAGAGACGTCACAACCATCCGCCAGGGTGCCGGTCGTTCGGTGCGTGGTTATTTCTCCAGCGTGGAAAGATGCCGCCATGCCGTGAACGTTTTCAGACTGCACACCAATAATTCTAATTGTTGGGTTGATAGATTTAATTGCTACGGCAATACCCGCAATCAGTCCGCCACCGCCAATTGGTACAATCACGTTATCGACATCGTACAGATCTTCTAAAATTTCCAGGCCAATCGTTCCCTGGCCCGCAATAACTTTCGGGTCATCGTATGGCGGAATAAAGATACGGCCTTCCGTTTCCACAATCTCGCTGACCTTCGCGATGGTGTCGTTGAAGTTGTCGCCGTGCAGCACAACTTCTGCGGAATAATCGCAGGTTGCCGCCACTTTAGACTTCGGCGCGCCTTTTGGCATCACCACTTTGCCGTCGATACCGAGCATAGCGCAGGAGAGAGAAACGCCCTGCGCATGGTTACCTGCAGAGCAAGCCACCACACCCTTCATTCTTTCTGCTTCAGTTAAGGAACTGAGCTTGTTAAAAGCGCCACGGATTTTAAATGAACCGGTACGCTGCATGTTTTCAAACTTGAGGAAAATTTCCCCTTTGCAACGTTCACTAAAATAGTTAGAGCGAGGCATTCCCGTTTTATAAATTTTCCCCGCCAGTCTTTTTTTCGCTTCGAGGATATCTTCAATTGCAACTGGGAGATCGTATGTAATGTGCATTAGAACCTCTTACCTGGGTATTAAAGTAAATAGATAGCCGTGACCAACGTCTGATATAGACCGATGGCGTTAATTTCTCATTAAAACAAGTTCAATCTTTAATCAATTTCAATTAATTGCTTTCGTCTACAAGAATTATATGATGAATATTCTTTGGCTAATTCAACCAAAATAGATGCTGCTTTTTTTATTCGATAATTTTTAGACCAAACGGCGGCATAACGTGCAACCGGTAAGGCTTCTTCTACCGGGATAGTAATAAACTGGTCTGAACCAAATGGGGCGGTCATATCACAGGGAATTACTGTTAAGAAATCAGCATTGAGAACAAGATTATAAATCGTGACAACGGAGTCTGTTTTAACGATGTTTTCACTGCTGATGCCATTATTTTGTAACGTGGTGAGAAGTTCGCTGTAGTAACCCATATTCGTTTGTGGCAACACCCACTGTTCGTTTTTCAACGCGCTCAGCGAGGTGATGCCGGTGCATGTTCGGGACTTACTGGCCACCAGAATAAACTCTGACTCAAAAAGCGGCTCAACATGGAGGTCCTGCAGTTTCATCTCATCACTTAGCGTACCAATGGCGAAATCCAGACGCCCATCGCGTACCGCAGGTAAGAAAGAGGAGAGCTGAGCCTCATACATGGAAACCTGCGCTTTCGGGAACACCTCTTTAAATTTTTTTATCATGCCGGACATGATGGTAAAGGCGATCAGTGAAGGGAAGCCAAACGACACATCAACGACCGCGTTGCTGGTCATGCTGTTCATCTCATCAACCATGTTTTTCATTTCGCGGGTAATGGATTCAGACCATGAAAGCATCACCTGACCTGCCTGGGTCAGTGTCACACCGGTATTTTTACGTACGACTAACTCAATACCAAAATAAGCCTCAACATCGTTAATGATTTTGCTGACAGCGGGTTGAGTTAAACCTAATTCTTTTGCAGCCGAGCCGATAGAACCACTTCTAATGACTTCCTGAAAGACCACTAAATGCTGTGTTTTAGGGAGAGTAATAGTATTCATATCGACCTGCGTTAATTACTTTGTTGACGGCAGGAAGTGTACCAAATTAAGCAATCGAGGATATGTGCGACCACTCACAAATCCCCTTCACTTACATTTTGTAAGATTATTATTAAACAATAAAATTCTTTATAATCAACAAATTACAAAAACACGATCTCACTTTAACCTGACTTTAATCAAAAAAAGATGGGGGGATAACGGAATTTTATGGCAATAACACACCTGTTTTTTCCGCTATTTCCAAAAATCGTGAAAGGCTATATTTCAATCAATTACAGAGCAATTATCCGGCAAAATGATGCTTAAATTTAATAAGCAACTTATCAAATTTAATTATATTTTAATTGTAACCATGAATAAATAACGCCATGCATCACATTTTTTCGCCTTATTTGTTTGTAAAGAAACATTGCATTTATTAATATTCAAATCAAATCATACATAAAATTATCATATGCAACATTATATTAACACTGGTTTTGTACGATTTATCAGCGAGTAATTTTGTGATGGCGATCGATTGCGTTCATTTATTCTCGAGAAAAACGTATCGCACAGCGTTTTGTGTTGGTTGTCACAAAACGGGAAATATCCACCAGTACCTTTTACCAGATAAAGAACGTTATCCCCTTCAATAAAGGGAATGCCACTTCTCATTGCGAGCCACCGGGTTACATCATTAACGCCATACTTAAATGCGCTGTCACTTCATGAAGGGGGATTTGCACCCAGCAATGGTTTTCTTCATCACAAAAAGTGACCTCATTGTCGCTGCCGTCTATAAGCAAAATAAAACGTGCTCCCTGGCGTTGCGCGTTCTTCTGCCGGGTCGATAAGCGTAGCGTGGAGCAGTCATTGACAATGCTCAAATGCGGGAAATTACGCCTGAGCCGGCGGCCAAGTAGTATTGCCTGATCCCGTGCCCGTTCCTGGCTGGGTATGATGACAACATCGACATGCTTAGCATAATCGCTGCTTTTTTTCGTAGCGGTAAGCAACTGCATAATCGGTTCCAGCATGAAAGCGAAGCCGCATGCAGAGACAGGATGCCCAATTAGCCGACTGGCGCTATTGTCGTAACGCCCGCCCCGACACAGTAATTTATTGTGATGCAACGAATCCGCATACCATTCAAAAAGCTGGTCGTTATAGTCATTTACGGGGAAGAGATTTTTATCGTGGGTAAAAGGGATATTCAGTGCAGTCAGTGAGTCGCAAAGGTGCGTAAAACGCTGACGGGATTGTAATGACAGGCATGCTTCAAGTTGCGGCGCCTTTTCTGCCAGGCGCAGCATCAAATTATCTTTATCACTCAGTAAGCGCTCAGGATGTTGCTCCAGGCAAGCTAACTGCCTGGCATTAAGCAGTGATGCCAGCGGCTGATAGTATTGCTGCAAGTGACGGCGAAATTGAGTGAACTCTTCGACATTGCCTAATGTATTGATTTTGAGTTCGACAAACGGCAACAGTTGTAGCGATTTGAAAAAATCGTACTGTAAGGAAATGAGTTCAATCTCAATGCCAATATCTGGATAGCCAAACGCTTCCACGCCCAATTGATGAAATTGGCTGATGTTCTGCTGGTTCTGACGGCGGAACATTGCCCCCAGATACCATAATCGTGTGCCAATTTGTAAATTCTGATATTGCGATAAAAGCCGTAGACAGCCCATCGTTCCATCACCGCGAAATAACGCCTGATGATTAAGCATTAGCTCATCACTTTCACCGGAAAAAGACCTCGTAGCGTTTTCTTCCAGCCTTTCAAGAAGCGGCATGCGGATCTCCTTGTAGCAATACTGCTGCAATAAATACTCCGCTTTTTTTTCCAGCCACTCCCAGTCCGCGGCGGGGTTCTGGTAATGCTTACGTGGACGACCACTTTTTCGTGGCCGCAGATTCCGCTGATATTTTTCTTCCAGCGACTGAGAGTAAGGTGTCGTTGCCAGTAGGCAGTTTTGCGCCAGTGATGACTCAATACGCGTAATGACTGCCGGAACAATCATCCCCAGGCAAAAGCGCTGGTAGGCACCGGAACGCTGCGCCGCATTTTCTCCGAGGCGCAGGTACTCTTCATGGGGAGTGATCCGCACTTCGGGGGAATCAGCAAAACTATGATGCGGAGTTTCATCCACGCAATGGCATTCAACGTATTTTTTTGTCAGTAAGAAATAGGCGTTGGGTTCGACGGGGCAGCAATTGTATCGACTATCCCAAAGCGTGCCATGGCGTTGGTGACGGTGGTTGAAGTAGTGGGTGTAACCTTTGGCGATATATTGCATAAAACGCCCGAGGCATTCTTTATCAGGAGCGGACAGAAATAAAAATATTTTCTTTGATGAAAGTGAATACGCATGTAATCTTACCGCATAGATACTCATTGCAGTATCGACGCATTGATAAAAATACTGGTAATCCTCTTCACCTTTAAAAATAGTTTCATCATTATGCCCGCACAATTGCACGAGGTGAGGAATTCCATCGATAAATAATCGGTTTTTTCGTGGCATAGGAATAATGTTTAAATAATATTTAAGTTGGCTAAATAGTGTTTTTTATTAGTGCATAAGCCACGTCTGTTAATATATTAGGATTTCTAGAGAATCTTACAGGAGCTACCAAAAGACAACAAGATGCCCTTTTGATAGCCCAGTTCACTTATTTCTGGTTAAGCTCATCAAGTCGTAATGCAATATCTTGAATCGCTAGTAGATTTTGCTGGTTATTTTGTAAATCCCAAAGACGAATTTGTTGATCAGCATTAATGGTCAGAATAAAACGACAACCGCTCTTAAGGGCATTTTGATGCTGTCGTTTAAGTTTGGTACCGCTACAATCAGTGAGGACACGCAAACCAGGCAAGTCTCGACGAAGCGCGCAAGCCAGCACTTGCACCTGTATGCCCCCATCCTCCAGCTCGCTGGTAATCACAACGTCAGGATGGAATTGCCACTGAGGATTCAGACCGTCATAAACAGTCTGCAGCAGAAGCAACAATCGTTCGATACCTATGGCAAACCCACAGGCGGGCAATTTCTTACCATTAAATAACTCAGCCAGACCATCATAACGACCACCACCGCAGACTGTCCCCTGAGAACCTAAGTCATCGGTAATCCATTCAAAAACAGTGCGTGAATAGTAATCCAACCCGCGCACCAAGCGTGGGTTAATGTGATAGGTTATATCGGCATTGTCGAGCAGAGTCCGCAACGTATTGAAATGCCGCTGTGAATCATCCTCCAGAAAATCCAGTAAACGAGGTGCGTTCTCTATCATTTCTTGCATTTCAGGGTTTTTACTATCGAGGATACGCAGAGGGTTTGCGTCCAGACGCTTGATGCTGTCTTCGTCCAACAAGTCTCTATGTTGAGTAAACCAACTCACCAGTTCCCTGCGATGTGCCTGGCGTTCTTCCGGCGTCCCTAATGAGTTAATTTCCAGCCGGACGTTCTGTGATATGCCTAAATCTTCAAATAGATCGCGCACCATAAAGATCAGTTCAGCATCAACATCGGCACCAGACATTCCGAAGGCTTCGACGCCAAACTGCGTGAACTGGCGTAACCGCCCTTTTTGCGGACGCTCGTAACGAAACATCGGTCCCTGATACCACAAACGCTGTGACTTGTTGTAACACATGTTATTTTCCAGGACCGCACGCATACATCCGCTGGTCCCTTCCGGACGCAAGGTAATATGCTCACCGCTTTTATCGGTAAAATCGTACATTTCTTTTGAGACAATATCGGTCGCTTCACCCACCGCACGTTCAAAGAGCGCAACGGGCTCCAGGAGCGGCAGACGCATTTCCTGGTATCCATAACGAAACGCCATTTGATGAAATTTACGCTCCAGCCACTGCCACATTGGTGTTTCGTCAGGCAGCACATCGCGCATACCTCGTATAGCCTGAATTTTGCTCATGACAACTCCTTGCTTAATAAAGAAAAAGATTGTTCAGTCAAATTGTGCTGCGGGACACCCTTGTTCAGACGATGGCGCCGGGCAACATAAAGAAGGTAAAGAGGGATGGTGATCATCTGTAAAATAATGCCCCATACCACGGTAGAGGCACTCTCTGTCATTAGCGCCAGTGCAATAAAGCTCAACGCAACCAGGCTGAGGCAGCAATAACTCCAGAAACTGGCATCACCTCCCCGGCGATGAACAACTATCATGACCGGCAGTGATACTGCAGCAAATGCATAGGGGAGTAAGCAGGCAGAGATGGCCAATGTAATCACGCTCTGGAACTGGTTCTGCAGATTTGGCGACAATGTGAATAGCAGGAGTGCAGTCATCAGCGCTGCAGTAAAAATCAACCCACACCAGGGAACACCATGGCGGTTAGTACGGGCAAAAAAAGCAGGGAGTAAATTATCTTCCGCCGCAGCCCTGGGCACTTCAGTTTGCAGGATTTGCCAACCAGGCATCGCCCCGAGGCAAGCGATAACGACCATGGCTGAAATAATCGCCCCAACCGTACTTCCCCACATTGCTTTTGCGCTGTCGGCAAAAGGAGAGGAGGAGTTCATCAGCACATCATGGGGGAGTAGCCCCATCATGACATTGGTTGAACTGGCATAACATAACCCAGCGAGCCCCAACCCTAACAAGGTGGCCAGAGGTATTGTGCGGCGTGGGTTTTTCACTTGGCTAAACGAGACAGATGCAGATTCAATGCCCAGAAAACCCCATAATGAGATAGTTGCCGCGTTAATGATTGCCTGATGATCACTGACGCCACTAAGATTCCAGGCTGCCTGATAACGCGCAACGTCAAAATGTCCCCAGCCCATGACGCCGATGCTGAGGATCACCAGCACCATGCAGCTGCCCGTGAACATTTGCATATAGCCAACCCGTTTCGCTCCACGTAATCCCCAAAGAACAGAGCACCAAAGCAGCACTATGCATGCTGTCGTACCATAAAGTGGGTTGTGTAATACCGGGAAGAAGAAAGAGAGATATCCCACGCCGGCTAACAGCAGCGCGCAGTTGCCAATCCACGTTGACAACCAATAGAACAATGTCATTTGTAGGCCGATAAAGGGGCCAAAGCTGGCAGTAATACTGGCTATGATGCCGCCATTGCGCGGAAATAACTCACTCATTTTGCAGAAAATGAGTGCCAGGGCAGCAATCGCTAAAAACGCGAGTCCCCATCCCCAGACAGAGATTGAACCTATTCTCGCAAGCGTGGCAGGCAGCATAAACACACCGCTACCCATCATATTTGATGCTGTCATCATGGTCAGCGCAAGCAGACCCATTTGGTTTGTCTTCGCGCAACATTTATCCATGCCAGTCCTCATTTAATAGATCATAGTGAGATGAACGGGACTCCTCCCGCGCATGTCCAGGGCCAAAGTTTGTCGTTACAACCCATCGGTAAAGCGTTAATCTCGTTGAAGGCTCTGTAAGAACAGAGCCTGATAGACGCAACCGATAATGATTGGTCTCGGCATCGGTTGCGCCGCCCCTGAGGGCAGTGATGATTATCACTGCCCTTTCTTCATGCGGCCTGCTGGTTCAGGTCAGCAATCACATCGTCAATCAGCTCATCAATCTTGCTGGAGTCAAGGTGGTGCGCAGTGGTAATCAGGTGAGCGATGTCACCGGAGGTGGCCAGACAGTGCTTCTTCCAGACAGCTTCTGACGGACAAGGGAAAACCACGGTAATAGAGTTTTTATTGCGCCAGGCATCAATACCAGCAGCCTGTAAGCGATCGACTGCGTACTGCGCCATATTCAGGCTATGTTCAATGCGGCGTTGCCAGTCGCTCCAGGAATGGCTGCGAATAGCTTCCCACATCATTAGCGGTGTATGGCCGTTACGAGAACCAGAAATGGTTTTATCGTGTGCAGAGATGTAATCAATTTCGACAGAAATCCGATCAACGTTTTTCCTTTTCGCTACCACGATGCCGCAGGGAATAGGCGAACCAATCATTTTGTGACCTGAAACGCCAATAGAATCAATACCATCAGCGAAGTTAAAAGGCTGCGGATCGTTCACAAACGGCAAAATCATACCGCTCAACGCAGCATCAGCGTGTAGATAATAATCGTCACGTTTGATACCCAGTTGACCAATCCGTTGTTGGATCTCAGCAATATTATCAATAGCGCCACGAACGGTTGTGCCGATATTTGCAAAAATAATCGGATGTTCTTCGTTATCGCGTTGAATTTTACGAATCAAATCATCATAGTCCATCTCACCATTCGGCTGTGATTCCACCAGACTTGATTTAATGCGCAACAACTTAACAATTTTCGCAACGGAATAATGAGTATCTTTCGAGTAATAAAGCGTACCTTCTGGAAACAGTTCACGCCCCAGATAGCAGCCAAACATATTGCCTTCAGTTCCCCCATTGGTAACGTAACCCCAGCTTTCTTCAAATGGGATTTTGAAAATACTGGCGAAATACTCCATTACTTCTTTTTCAAAATCAAACGAGTTCAGCAAATAATTGCAATACTCCCCCCAGTCACCACAATTATTTATGGAGAAACGCATAAACCGTTCCAGTATCGTGTAATCGAAGTCGGCTGACTCCGGATAACCTATATTAAAATACTGATTTTTTACGCAATATGACCAAAAAGCATCGAGCTTATTCTGATCGACAATAGATAATGTCATTTTAAACTCCCGTGGATAAAACCAATACAGTTGGATACGTTTAGATACGTTTATCTAAATAAAGAATATCCTGACCTTTCTTACTACGCCCGGCAGCAACAAATGAGAACAATGGAATGGTTACCATCATCATCAAGATGCCCCAGAATATGGAGTCGCTGCCAGAACCAAGCAAAGCAAAAATGCAGTAAATCATGCCAATAACAACCAACGTGCAGTAAAACATAAACGATCTTCCACGATTGGCTTTCTTTGAAACAAGGATAATTGGAAGCGAAATCAGGGCGTACATATATGGCAGAAGTGAAGCAAATACCGACATTAAGATTACAGCCTGGAATTGTTTCGCCAGATTCGGAGATGCCGTCAGAAGCAAGACAATACTCATTAATACACCGGTAAAAACGAGGCTTTTCATCGGGACATCTTGCTTGTTGGTTTCTTCAAAGAATTTCGGGAAAAGTCCTTGTTGAGCACCTGCGCGCGGGCCTTCTGACTGAAGTATCAACCAACCTGAAATTGAGCCAAAGCAGGCAATGATGCTCAGTGCGGAAGCAATGTTCCCTGCCGTATTACCGAACATATAGCGTGCGGCATCAGCAAAAGGTGCGGCTGAATCTACCAGAACATTATGTGGTACCAACCCCATAATAACGGTGCAGCTACCAACATAGCATACGGAAGCGATTAATAACCCCATAACGGTAGCCCGAGGAACCGTGCGTTCTGGATCTTCGACCTGACCGGTAGAAACGACTGCAGATTCAATACCAAGGAAGCCCCATAGCGCAATCGACGCAGCAGAAATAATTGCCGAGGAATCACTATGTCCCGTTCCATTATAAACTTCAGTATAGAGCGACGGGTTAAACCAGAACCACCCAATACATCCTACGCCTAATATTACGATTAACCCGCAGGTTGCGGTAAAGGATTGTGCCCGCCCCGCAACTTTGGCACCAAAACTAGCAAGGAAAACAAATGCCCACAGAATAATAATTGCGGCAATACAACCGTAAGTTGGATTTTTGAGCTCCGGGAAAAAGAAACTGAGATAGCCGACACCTGCGACCAATAATGCAACGTTACCTACCCATGCGCTGATCCAATAGCACATTGTTGTCTGAAACCCAATGAATGGGCCGAAGGCATCACTGGCATAAGCAACGATACCGCCGGTACGAGGTGTAATTAAACTGGTTTTAGCGAAAACTAATGCAAGTGCAATAACACCGATGATGGTAAATACCCATCCCCATATTGAGATGGAGCCTATGCCTGCGAGATTAGTTGGCAACATAAATACGCCAGACCCCATCATATTTGATGCAGTCACTAACGTTAGGGCAATGACTCCCATTTTATGAGCAGAGCCTGAGCTTACTGTTCCCATAATGGTTTCCTATTAATTTAAAATTTTGCAATAAGTGGAAATTCGTACTGAATTCGTGGGTCATTGTTATGAATAGAAATGTCCATTATTGTGACAACAATCAAAAATAATAATGAATCAATTTTTTTTGAGCGGTTTTTCCGCTCACTTTTTAACCATTTTATTAGTAATTGACTCTGTCCCCTTTTATTCGACCTGAATAAAGAAAAGGCGACACTAAAATAATCAGAAAAAAAATCACGACGATCATTTATTAATAATGTAATTTTTTGTTGATGGTATTGCTTTAATGTTAAAGATCATGAGTAATTTAAAGACACCCTGTTTATCACGCCAAAAACGGGTATTTCTGATATGAATAAAGTAGAAGATGGCAATTCAAAGGAGAGAACATAATTTATGTTATAACGGACAGAATGATGACTTCCTGTGGGCCAGGCAACACAAAGCAAAAACCCCGCCGGAGCGGGATTCTATAAAGAGTGAAGCTGACCGATAAGCCGCGTTCTTTTGAACATAGCGTCGTGGACAGTCATTCATCTACTCTGTCTCACAAAGCAAAAACCCCGCTGAAGCGGGGTTCTATAAAGAGTGAAGCTGACCGATAAGCCGCGTTCTTTTGAGCATAGCGTCGTGGACAGTCATTCATCTACTCTGTCTCACAAAGCAAAAACCCCGCCGAAGCGGGGTTCTATAAAGAGTGAAGCTGACCGATAAGCCGCGTTCTTTTGAGCATAGCGTCGTGGACAGTCATTCATCTACTCTGTCTCACAAAGTAAAAACCCCGCCGAAGCGGGATTCTATAAAGAGTGAAGCTATCCGATAAGCCGCGTTCTTTTGAGCATAGCGTCGTGGACAGTCATTCATCTATTCTGTCTCACAAAGCAAAAACCCCGCCGGAATGGGATTCTATAAAGAGTGAAGCTGACCGATAAGCCGCGTTCTTTTGAGCATAGCGTCATGGACAGTCATTCATCTATTCTGTCTCACAAAGCAAAAACCCCGCCGGAGTGGGATTCTATAAAGAGTGAAGCTATCCGATAAGCCGCGTTCTTTTGAGCGTAGCGTCGTGGACAGTCATTCATCTATTCTGTCTCACAAAGCAAAAACCCCGCCGAAGCGGGGTTCTATAAAGAGTGAAGCTGACCGATAAGCCGGGTTCTGTCGTGGACAGTCATTCATCTAGGCCAGCAATCGCTCACTGGCTCAAGCAGCCTACCCGGGTTCAGTACGGGCCGTACCTTGTGAACCCCTATTTGGCCTTGCTCCGGGTGGAGTTTACCGTGCCACGGACTGTTACCAGCCGCGCGGTGCGCTCTTACCGCACCCTTTCACCCTTACCTGATCCCACTTGCGTGGGCCATCGGCGGTTTGCTCTCTGTTGCACTGGTCGTGGGTTTCCCCCCCAGGCGTTACCTGGCACCCTGCCCTATGGAGCCCGGACTTTCCTCCCCTCCGCCCGTCTCCCCCGAAGAGGACGACGACGAAGCGGCGACTGTCTGGTCAGCTTCGGCGCGCAGTATAGAGGGTTCGTGCGCCTTTGTCACCCCGCACTACGCATTCCGATCGCCAGCGTGGCAGCGATATTCCTTGAAGCGCGGTAAATATTATCCGATGCCCCGCGGAAAGCGTCCTCCAGCGTGCCGATCCGGGTTAATACGCTAAACACCGCATCAATGCCATATTGGTGTACCACGTCCACATCGCGTGTCAGGCTACCGGCAATACCAATTACTGGTTTATGGTACTTCTTCGCTACATTTGCCACACCAATCGGCACTTTACCATGCACACTCTGGCTGTCGATACGCCCCTCACCGGTGACCACCAGCGTACAATCGTGAATATGTTCTTCCAGATTGAGCGCCTGAGTCACAATCTCGATACCACTGCGCAGCTCCGCGCCTAAAAAAGCCATTAACGCGGCCCCCATACCACCAGCCGCTCCCGCGCCAGGTACGTCTTTCACATCCACCCTGAGCGATTTTTTAATGATATCGGCATAGTGGGAAAGATTGCGGTCCAGCTCGACAATGTGTTCCTCAGTCGCCCCTTTCTGAGGCCCAAAGATGCGGGATGCGCCAGTATCACCCGTCAGAGGATTCGTCACATCACAGGCAACACGGATTGAACAGGTTTTTAAGCGCGGATCCAGCCCCGAAACATCGATGGTATTGAGGCAAATCAGGCTACCGCCGCCGTAACCGATTTCAGTACCGTTGGCATCACAGAGTTTTGCTCCCAGTGCCTGCACCATACCCGCGCCGCCGTCATTGGTCGCGCTACCGCCAATGCCGATAATGATACTTTTCGCACCGCTTTCCAGCGCCTGCAAAATCAACTCTCCGGTACCACAAGACGTTGTCACTAATGGATTGCGTTTTTCAGGAGGAACCAACGCCAGGCCGCTGGCTGCAGCCATTTCGATAAACGCGGTTTTACCGTCACCGGACATGCCCCAGCAGGCATTCACTTTTTCACCCAGCGGCCCCGTCACCCACGCGGAATATTCACTCCCTTGCGTGGCGGCAATCATGGCTTCGACCGTTCCTTCGCCGCCGTCGGCCACCGGAACTGAAACATATTGCGCATCGGGAAATATTTCCCGAAATCCTTTTTCTATTGCCTGAGCGACCTCAGTGGCAGATAGACTTTCTTTATAAGAGTCTGGGGCAATTACGATTTTCATAGTTATGTAGCCTGACTGTGCCGCGCAAGGCAAGAAATACAGGGCGCACATCCGCGCCCTTCTTGTTAGCGTGTGACTTCCACTTTCGCCAGTTTTTCGTAGTAGCATGCAAGCGCGCTGTGATCGGCGGTGCCCAGCCCATCTGCACGCAGCGCCTGCATCATCTCCATGACTGCAGCAGTCAGCGGCAACTGCGCGCCGACCCCATGAGAAGTGTCCAGCGCATTCGCCAAATCTTTGATATGCAGGTCAATACGGAAGCCTGGCTTGAAGTTGCGGTCCATAACCATCGGCGCTTTCGCGTCCAGCACGGTGCTTCCCGCCAATCCGCCACGGATCGCCTGATACACCAGATCCGGGTTCACACCCGCCTTGGTCGCCAGCGTCAGCGCTTCAGACATCGCCGCAATGTTCAGCGCCACAATCACCTGGTTCGCCAGCTTAGTGACGTTACCCGCGCCAATGTCGCCGGTATGTACCACTGAACCAGCCATCGCTTTCAACAGATCGTAATACTTGTCGAAAATCGCTTTATCGCCGCCGACCATCACCGACAACGTGCCATCAATCGCTTTCGGTTCGCCGCCGCTTACCGGTGCATCCAGCATATCCACGCCTTTCGCTTTCAGCGCGTCGCTGATTTCACGGCTGGCCAACGGCGCGATGGAGCTCATGTCGATAAGCACTGTGCCCGGTTTCGCCCCTTCAATAATACCGCCTTCCCCCAGCGCAACTTCTTTCACATGCGGCGAGTTCGGCAGCATGGTGATGATCACGTCGCACTGTTCGGCAATATCTTTCGCCGTGGCGGCGGTTTCTGCACCTGCGGCAATGACTTGTGCAATGGATTCCGGGTTACGGTCAGCAACCACCAACGAGTAACCTGCCTTGAGGAGGTTTTTACTCATTGGTTTACCCATGATACCGAGGCCAATAAAACCAACTTTCATTGTCATGTCTTTATCTCTCTACTGTCGATGGTGGTTATTTCTTAAAAGAATCAGCCAGTTTCTGCGTGGCTGAACGGAACACGCCAAGGTCGCTGCCAACAGCAACAAAGGTCGCGCCCCACTCCAGATAACGACGCGCATCCGCCTCTACCGGGGCCAGAATTCCGCTTGGTTTGCCATGTGCTTTCGTGCGGGCAAAAATGTGCTGGATAGCTTTCTGCACATCAGGATGCGACGCATTGCCGAGGTGGCCTAGCGCCGCAGCCAGATCGCTCGGACCAACAAAAATACCGTCTACGCCGTCGGTCGCCGCGATGGCGTCAACGTTACCAACGCCCTGCTGACTTTCAATCTGCACGATGATGGTGATGTTCTTATTCGACTGCGCAAAGTAGTCCGGTACGGTGCCAAACATATTGGCGCGATGGGAGACGGACACGCCGCGAATACCTTCCGGCGGATAGCGGGTCGACGCCACGGCGTTCACCGCCTCTTCTTGTGTCTCAACGAACGGGATCAGGAAGTTGTAAAACCCAATATCCAGCAGGCGCTTGATAATCACCGGCTCGTTGGTCGGTACGCGCACGACTGGCGCGCTGGCGCTACCTTTCAGCGCCATCAATTGCGGGATAAACGTCGAGATATCGTTCGGCGCGTGTTCGCCATCCAGCACCAGCCAGTCAAAACCTGCCAGGCCTAAAACCTCGGTACTGATTGGGCTGGCTAATGCAGACCAGCAGCCAATCTGAATCTGTTGCGCCGCGAGGGCCGCTTTAAACTTATTCGGAAAAATCGTGTTATTCATCGCCTATACCTTTGTTTATTTCTGCAATTCCATACGTTTAATGTCACCGACAATAAACAGGTAGCAAACCATCGCCATCAGCGCCGAGCATCCTACAAACATCAGCGCAGCATTAAATGAGTGCAGCTCGCTCACCAGATAACCAATCACCAGCGGGGTGACGATGGAAGCGACGTTGCCAAATACGTTAAATACCCCCCCGCACAGACCGACGATTTCTTTCGGTGCGGTATCGGAGATCACCGGCCAACCCAGCGCGCCGAAGCCTTTGCCGAAAAACGCCAGCGCCATCAGCGCGACGACCAGGGTAGTGTTATCGGTGTAGTTACACAGAATAATGGTCGACGCGAGCAACATTCCGAGCACAATCGGCAGCTTACGTGCCAGGGTGATGCTGAAGCCGCGTTTAATCAGATAATCAGAGAACACACCGCCGAGCACGCCACCGGCAAATCCGCACAGCGCAGGAATCGACGCCACCAGACCCACTTTCAGAATCGACATGCCTTTTTCTTGCACCAGGTAGATCGGGAACCAGGTCAGAAAGAACCAGGTGATGGTATTGATAAAATACTGTCCGAAGAACACCCCAAGCATCATGCGATTAGTCAGCAACTGCTTGATATAATGCAGCTTAGGACCGCCAGATGCCGCAGCGCCCGGCTTCTTGTGATCCATATCCACAACCGCGCCGTTGTCAGAGATAAACTTCAGCTCTTCCTGCGACATACGCGGGTGATCGGTTGGGTTATGAATAAACTTTACCCACAGGCCGGTGAGCACAAAACCGATAACGCCCATCACGGTAAAGACGTGCTCCCAACCCCAGGCGAAGGTCAGCCAGCCCAGCAGCGGCGAAAACAGTGCCAGGGAGAAATATTGTGCGGAGTTAAAAATTGCGGATGCGGTACCGCGCTCTTTTGTCGGGAACCAGGCCGCCACAATACGGGCGTTCGCCGGGAAGGACGGCGCTTCCGAGAAGCCCAGCATGAAACGCATGATGAACATTGAAATACCCGCCCAGGCCAGCGGAAACATATCCACGAATCCCTGCAGGAAGGTAAACAGCGACCAGAAAAACAGGCTGTAAGTGTAGACTTTCTTCGAGCCGAACTTATCGAGCAGCCAGCCGCCGGGGATTTGCATCAACAGATAAGCCCAGCCGAAGGCGGAGAAAATGTAACCCATTGAGATGGCGCTAAGCTGTAGCTCTTTCGCCACTTCCGTACCGGCAATAGACAACGTCGCACGGTCCGCGTAGTTAACGGCGGTAACAATAAAGATTATCAGCAATATTAAATAACGAGTGTGCGTACCTTTCTTTTTCTCTACCACCGTATCCAGTATCATACTATTTACCTCAGGTTACCTCGGGCACATGTCTTTTATTATTCGGCAGGCATTTTTAAGAATTAATTACCACCAATAAAAATACGCAATAATTTATCAGGTGCTATGAAACCGTGATTTAGTATAATCAGCACGACAAGGTTAATCATTGTGCAAATGCTCACTAAAGAAAATACGTTAGAATATTATTCTGGGCAAATGCACATAAGCATGGGCGCTAATGCACACATTTACGTATTGCCACCTCTGGCAGCATGATGTACCTGAGTTTAAGTGATCATGGTCACATTCTCAGATTTAATCTCCTGACATTCTTATTTCACAATACCAAGTTTTTATTGCTTTTAATTAGCTGCAATATAACAACACCCATACAATTATTATCACCACCTGGCTGGAGAATACTGGACAATGGCCGACATCGAAATTAGACAAGAATCGCCAACGGCGTTTTATATTAAAGTTCACGACACAGATAATGTGGCGATTATTGTCAATGACAATGGTCTGAAAGCCGGGACACGTTTTCCGGATGGACTGGAGCTAATTGAACATATTCCCCAGGGTCATAAAGTGGCGCTCGTGGACATTCCTGTTCACGGCGAAATCGTGCGTTATGGCGAAGTGATAGGCTATGCCGTTCGCGATATCCCCCGCGGTAGTTGGATCGATGAATCGATGGTTGAACTGCCAAAAGCCCCGCCGCTGGAAACATTACCGCTGGCAACCAAAGTCCCGGAACCGCTGCCGCCGCTGGAGGGGTATACCTTCGAAGGGTACCGCAATGCTGACGGCAGCGTCGGCACCAAGAATCTGCTCGGCATCTCCACCAGCGTGCACTGTGTGGCGGGCGTGGTGGACTATGTAGTGAAAATCATTGAGCGCGATCTGCTGCCCAAATATCCGAACGTCGACGGCGTGGTGGGGCTCAATCACTTGTACGGCTGCGGCGTGGCGATCAATGCCCCTGCCGCCATCGTGCCGATTCGTACAATCCACAATATTGCGTTGAACCCGAACTTCGGCGGTGAAGTAATGGTCATCGGCCTTGGCTGCGAAAAACTCCAGCCTGAGCGCCTGCTGGAAGGTACTCACGATGTGAAAAGTATTCCGGTAGACAGCGCCAGTATTGTCAGCCTGCAGGATGAAAAACACGTTGGTTTTAAATCCATGGTAGAAGACATTTTGCAGGTCGCTGAGCGCCACCTGGCAAAGCTCAATCAGCGCCAGCGCGAAACCTGTCCGGCATCAGAACTGGTTGTCGGCATGCAATGCGGCGGCAGCGATGCGTTTTCTGGCGTAACGGCCAACCCGGCGGTAGGTTATGCCTCCGACCTGCTAGTTCGCTGCGGTGCGACCGTGATGTTCTCGGAAGTGACCGAAGTCCGCGATGCGATCCATCTTCTGACCCCACGGGCAGTTAACGAAGAGGTGGGCAAGCGTCTGCTCGAAGAGATGGCCTGGTACGACAACTATCTCGATATGGGAAAAACTGACCGCAGCGCTAACCCCTCTCCGGGTAACAAGAAAGGCGGTCTGGCAAACGTGGTGGAAAAAGCACTGGGTTCTATTGCCAAGTCAGGCAAGAGCGCGATTGTCGAAGTATTGTCGCCGGGTCAGCGTCCAACCAGGCGCGGCCTGATTTATGCCGCCACCCCGGCAAGCGATTTTGTCTGTGGTACGCAGCAGGTTGCTTCCGGCATTACCGTGCAGGTGTTCACCACCGGTCGCGGTACGCCGTACGGTTTGATGGCCGTGCCGGTGATAAAAATGGCGACGCGAACTGAACTGGCTAATCGTTGGTTTGACCTGATGGACATCAACGCAGGCACCATCGCGACCGGAGAAGAAACCATCGAAGAAGTAGGGTTAAAGCTATTCGAGTTCATTCTCGACGTGGCCAGCGGTCGTAAGAAAACTTTCTCGGATCAGTGGGGATTACATAACCAGCTGGCGGTATTTAACCCGGCACCGGTAACCTGATTTTTCACTGTTTTTTCTTCAGGAGCATGTCTACGGGCATGCTCTTTTTTTTGGCATAAACTTTCGCAACCCTCCCATTACTTTCGAAACTTTCATTTTTCAGATCGAAATCACAAAAAAACATTACGAAACCCTATACTTTATTTCGAAGAAAGAAATCGAAAGACTTCGGAGGAAGTATGTTTATCATTTCAAGCAAAACGATGCTGAAGAAGGCTCAACAAGAGGGCTACGCCGTCCCCGCGTTTAACATCCACAATCTCGAGACCTTACAGGTTGTCGTGGAAACGGCTGCCGAGCTACGTTCTCCGTTGATCGTCGCCGGAACGCCAGGTACGTTTAGCTACGCTGGTGTAGGTAATATAGTCGCTATCGCCAGCGAGCTGGCCAGAAGCTGGAACCACCCCCTGGCAATTCATCTCGATCACCATGAAAGCGTCAGCGATATTGAAGCGAAAGTCTCCGCAGGGATTCGCTCTGTCATGATCGACGGCTCCCATTTACCGTTTACCGATAACATCGCGTTAGTCAAACGCGTGACGGATTACTGCCACCGCTATGACGTCAGCGTTGAAGCAGAACTGGGACGCCTGGGCGGGCAAGAAGATGATCTGATCGTGGATGGCAAGGATGCACTTTATACCCACCCTGAGCAGGCTCGAGAGTTCGTAGAAAAAACAGGTATCGACTCACTGGCAGTCGCCATTGGCACTGCCCATGGCTTGTACACCGCAGAACCAAAACTGGACTTTGAACGGTTAGCGGAAATTCGTCAATGCGTTGATATTCCTTTAGTTTTACATGGCGCTTCCGGCCTACCCCCTCAGGATATTAAACGCGCAATCACTCTCGGGATCTGCAAAGTCAACGTCGCTACCGAACTCAAAATCGCCTTTGCTGACGCACTCAAAAACTACCTGAGCGCCCACATCGATGCGAACGATCCACGGCACTACATGGTGCCAGCAAAAACAGCGATGAAAGAGGTGGTACGTAAAGTCATTGCCGACTGCGGCTGCGAAGGAAAGCTGTAAGTCCTTCATTAATTTGAATTGCACGGGTGCTGACAAAGGTTTGTTTTTAAAGCTGGATCACGAAAGATGCTTTTACCCTTTGCCTTCAATCCAAAAATATTATGAAGATAAACAAAAGATATCGGAGATAGAAGTGAAAGAAATAATCTCTCGTCATAAAGCGGGTGAACATTTGGGCATTTGTTCTGTTTGTTCAGCCCATCCGCTGGTGATTGAATCCGCATTACGTTTTGATCTCAATACAGACAGTAAAGTGCTGATCGAAGCGACATCTAATCAGGTAAATCAGTTTGGCGGCTATACCGGGATGAAGCCTGCCGATTTCCGTGACTTTGTGTATAACATTGCAGAACAAGTCGGTTTCCCTCGTGAAAGACTGATTCTCGGGGGCGATCACCTCGGTCCTAACTGCTGGCAAAATGAACCGGCAGAAGAGGCAATGGCGAAATCCGTAGATTTAATTAAAGCTTATGTCGCCGCTGGATTCAGTAAAATCCATCTTGATGCCTCTATGTCCTGTGCTGACGATCCCACACCGCTAGATCCAATGGTTGTCGCCGAGCGCGCCGCTGTGTTATGCCAGGCCGCAGAAGCAACAGCCACTGAAGAACAGAAACGCCAATTAACTTACGTTATAGGGACAGAAGTTCCTGTACCTGGCGGAGAAGCCAGTACTATTGGTACCGTACATGTTACCCGCGAAGAAGATGCTGCCCGTACTCTGGAAACACACCAGGTCGCTTTTCGCGCATTAGGGCTTGAAGAAGCATTAACCCGTGTGATCGCCATTGTCGTCCAGCCAGGCGTAGAGTTTGATCACACACAGATCATTCACTATCAACCACAAGCCGCACAAGCGCTTTCCGCCTGGATCAAAGAGACGCCGATGGTCTACGAAGCGCACTCCACGGATTATCAAACCCGTCAGGCCTATCGTGACCTGGTACGTGACCACTATGCGATTCTGAAAGTCGGTCCCGCGCTGACTTTCGCCCTTCGCGAAGCTATTTTTGCGCTGGCACAAATGGAAAATGAGCTGATCTCTCCGGAACAACGGAGCCGGGTGCTGGAGGTGATTGATGAAGTCATGCTGAATGAGCCGGACTACTGGAAAAAATACTATCGTCCAACCTGGAGCCAGGCGATGGTCGATATTCACTTCAGCTTGTCTGACCGTATTCGCTACTACTGGCCTCATCCGCGCATTCGTCAAAGCGTAGAAAAGTTAATTGCCAACCTGAACGGTGTGGCATTACCGCTGGGGCTAATTAGCCAGTTTATGCCCGTGCAGTTTGAGCGCCTGTCAGAAGGAACGCTCACGGCTACACCACATAATCTGATTATCGACAAAATCCAGGACGTTCTGCGTGCCTATCGCTTTGGCTGCGCGCCAGTTATCGCCTGAAATCTGGAGAATATATGAGCCAACTCTTTGTCCGAACCGGAATTAACTTTAGCTCGTGTCAGCATGCGCTGGTGCACATTGGGGAAGAGATGCTGGCCAAAGGGGTCGTGCATGAAAGCTACCCGCAGGCCCTGATTGAGCGTGAAGCAACCTTTCCAACTGGAATCGCGCTGGAACATCATGCCGTTGCGATCCCGCACTGTGAAGCCGTTCATGCGAAATCGCCAGCTATCTATCTGATTCGCCCAGAGACGCCTGTCAACTTTCAGCAGGCAGATGATGATGAAGAGATAGCGGTCTCTTTAATTATTGCCTTAATCGTTGAGAACCCGACGGCGCAGCTGAAGCTCCTGCGTCGTCTGTTTAGTGAGCTGCAAAACCCGAACACCATTGAAGCATTATTGAATGCGCCAGATGCTGAACTGGCAATGCTCTTTCGGGAAAAAATCCTTGAGTCTGAGCCTTGCGCCCAGGCTTGATAAAAAACTGATAATAAAAGGAATACCCTATGAAACGTAAAGTAATTGTGGCTTGTGGCGGTGCTGTAGCAACTTCAAC
Source organism: Citrobacter sp. Cy070 (assembly GCF_030332245.1). Taxonomy (NCBI): domain Bacteria; kingdom Pseudomonadati; phylum Pseudomonadota; class Gammaproteobacteria; order Enterobacterales; family Enterobacteriaceae; genus Citrobacter; species Citrobacter sp. Cy070. The sequence goes on along the minus strand of NZ_JAOWIG010000065.1, from coordinate 149,031 downwards.
AATGGCAGCAGAAGAAATTAAAGAATTGTGTGAAGCCAACAATATCCAACTCGACCTGGTTCAGTGCCGGGTAACGGAAATCGAAACCTATATGGATGGAGCAGATCTTATCTGTACCACCGCCCGTGTTGACCGTACTTTTGGCGATATCCCTGTGGTCCACGGCATGCCTTTTGTTTCAGGCGTGGGTATCGAAGCGTTGCAGCAAAAAATACTGACTATCCTCGTGGGGTAACGCCATGTTTAGCGAAATAATGCGTTATATCCTCGATTTAGGTCCAACGGTTATGTTGCCGCTCGTGATCATCATCTTCTCAAAACTATTGGGGATGAAGCTCGGGGATTGTTTTAAATCTGGTCTGCATATTGGGATCGGCTTCGTCGGCATTGGTCTGGTTATTGGCCTGATGCTGGATTCTATCGGGCCTGCCGCAAAAGCAATGGCGGAGCAGTTTCAAATCAACCTGCATGTCATTGATGTTGGTTGGCCGGGTTCATCACCAATGACCTGGGCTTCGCAAATTGCGCTAATTGCGATTCCTGTCGCCATTGGTGTGAATATCCTGATGCTGGTTACCCGCATGACCCGCGTGGTGAACGTCGACATCTGGAATATCTGGCATATGACGTTTACCGGCGCCATGTTGCATCTGGCAACCGGTTCATACTGGCTGGGCATTCTCGGCGTGGTTGTTCATGCCGCCTTCGTCTACAAACTTGGCGACTGGTTTGCGAAAGACACGCGCGACTTTTTCGGTCTCGAAGGTATTGCCATCCCACACGGCTCATCAGCCTATCTGGGGCCAATAGCGGTCCTGGTTGATACGATCATTGAAAAAATCCCGGGCCTGAATCGCATTCATTTCAGTGCAGATGATGTACAGAAACGCTTCGGTCCTTTTGGTGAGCCAGTCACCGTCGGTTTTGTTATGGGCTTAGTGATCGGCTTGTTAGCCGGGTATGACATCAAAGCAGTATTGCAACTGGCGGTAAAAACTGCTGCCGTCATGCTGCTCATGCCGCGCGTCATTAAACCGATTATGGATGGCTTAACACCTATCGCGAAGCATGCCCGCAAACGCCTGCAGGCGAGATTTGGCGGTCAGGAGTTCTTAATTGGTCTGGATCCCGCATTGCTGCTCGGCCATACGTCGGTGGTTTCCGCCAGCCTGATCTTTATTCCGCTGACCATTCTGATTGCCGTCCTGGTCCCAGGTAATCAGGTTCTGCCCTTCGGCGATCTCGCCACCATTGGGTTCTTCGTCGCAATGGCGGTAGCCGTTCATCAGGGGAATCTGTTCCGCACGCTGATCTCTGGCGTCATCATCATGGGCATCACCTTGTGGATCGCCACCCAGACCATCGGCTTACACACTCAGCTTGCCGCCAACGCCGGGGCACTGAAAGCAGGTGGAATGGTCGCCTCTCTGGACCAGGGGGGCTCGCCGATCACCTGGTTACTGATTCAGCTCTTTACCTGGCAAAACGTCGTGGCGTTTGCAGTTATTGCCATCATTTACTTCGCAGGTGTGCTATTGACCTGGCGCCGGGCACGTAATTTCGTCGCCGCCGAAAAAGCAGCCGCTATCTCAGAAAGCCAGCCCACATATTAATTTCTGGGGAGCATTTGCTCCCCTTCACATTTCTGGAGACTCTTATGAAATCAGTGGTTATTCACGCTGAGGGAGACGTACGCGTTGAAGAACGTCCCATGCCCCAACTGCAAGCCGATAACGATGTATTGGTCAGGGTGGTTAGTTCAGGACTTTGCGGTTCTGATATCCCGCGTATTTTCTCTCATGGTGCGCATTATTACCCAATAACGCTGGGTCATGAATTTAGCGGTTATGTTGAATCCTACGGCACTGGCGTTACTGATATGCAACCAGGCGACGCCGTTGCCTGCGTGCCGCTGCTCCCCTGCTTCCACTGTCCTCAGTGTGAGCGTGGTTACTTTTCGTTATGTAAGCAATATCAGTTTGTCGGTTCGCGTAGCGAAGGGGGCAATGCGGAATATGTGGTCGTAAAACGCGCTAATCTGTTCCGCCTGCCTTCAGATATGCCGATTGATGACGGGGCATTCATCGAACCGATTACCGTCGGTTTGCACGCCTTCCATCTGGCCCAGGGCTGCGAAGGTAAAAACGTGATTATCGTTGGCGCAGGCACTATCGGTTTGCTGGCGATGCAATGTGCCCGCGAACTCGGTGCAAAAAGTGTCACGGCAATTGATATCAACCCACAAAAATTGACGTTAGCGAAAGAGTTGGGAGCCACTCACGTATTCAATAGCCGGGAGATGGGCGCGGCGGAAATCTATTCTGCACTGGCCGATTTGCAGTTCGATCAGCTTGTACTGGAGACAGCAGGAACACCACAAACCGTAGCCCTGTCTGTAGAAATTGCAGGCCCTCGCGCACAGGTAGCGTTAGTGGGTACATTGCATCAGGACCTGACGCTGACTTCCAGTGTATTTGGCCAAATACTGCGTAAGGAATTAACCATTCTCGGCAGTTGGATGAACTACTCCAGCCCATGGCCAGGAGAGGAGTGGGAAACCGCTGCACGCTTGCTGACCGAAAAACGTTTACAGCTGGAGCCGTTAATTGCCCATAGCGGCGATGCTGACAGTTTTGCCAAAGCGGTAACATCACTCAATGGCGCACCGATGCAGGGAAAAATTCTGCTCAAATTTGCCTGACCTCACGAGCCAGCAACCTGCGCTGGCTCACATTTCCTTTCGAAATTTAGCGTTCACCTTTCGCAATCCTTCGATTAAACTAGTGATAGTTAAATTATCAGGTAAATCAATATGAACTCATTTGAGAGAAGGAACAAAATTGTCGACCTGATTAATACGCAAGGCAGCGTGCTGGTAATGGACCTTTCGAATACCTTTGGTATTTCTGAAGTGACTATTCGCGCCGACCTGCGGTTATTAGAGGAGAAAGGTCTTGTCACCCGTTTTCACGGCGGAGCGGCAAAACCAGGAAGCCACCTGGCTGAAGGCGACAATCAGGAAGTGATATTGGAAGAGCGGTATCAACTTGCCAGCGATCCGAAAAAAAGGATCGCCCAGGCCGCGACCGCAATGGTCGAAGAAGGCATGACCGTCATTCTCGATAGCGGAAGCACCACCTTGCTTATCGCGGAGGCGTTAAACCGAAAAAGTAATATCACCGTTATTACCAATAGCCTACCCGCCGCATTCACGTTGTCGGAAAACAAAGACATTACGCTGGTCGTCTGCGGTGGAACCGTGCGCCATAAAACGCATTCAATGCATGGCACTATCGCTGAACGTTCCCTACAAGGGATCAGCGCTGACCTGATGTTTGTGGGTGCCGATGGGATTGATGCCACAAATGGCATTACGACATTTAACGAAGGCTACTCCATTAGCAGCGTCATGGCAGCTGCCGCACATAAGGTCATCGCGGTGCTGGACGCGACAAAGTTCAATCGCCGTGGCTTTAATCAGGTATTGCCGATGGAGAAGATTAATTGCGTGATAACCGACGATAGCATCAGCAAGCAGGACAAATCAGCGCTGGCTAAAACAGGCGTTGAGTTACTGATCGTTTAGTTTTTTACCCGCCACATCCCGCTTTTCTTCGCACCAACGCGTTGCAACTTTCCTTTTTGCTGCAACGCTATCAGCGCGTTCTTCCGACAAGCTGGCGATTAATCCAGCCTCTCTTACTCTCCCTGCTGTTCCAGCGCGTGTTTGTACAGCGCATTCTTTTTCACGCCGTGGATTTCAGCGGCCAGCGCGGCGGCCTTTTTCAGCGGCAGTTCGGCCTGCAGCAGCGCCAGGGTTCGCAGCGCATCGGCAGGCAGATCGTCTTCTTGCGCTTTATGCCCTTCAACAATCAGCACCATTTCGCCTTTGCGACGATTTTCATCTTCCTTGACCCACGCCAGCAGCTCGCCAACCGGTGCGCCGTGAATGGTTTCCCAGGTTTTGGTCAGTTCACGCGCCAGCACCACGTAACGGGATTCTCCCCAGACGGCAACCATGTCTTCCAGGCTATCCAGCAAGCGATGGGTAGATTCATAAAAAATCAGCGTACGCGGTTCAGCTTCAATGGCTTTCATCGCATCACGGCGGCCTTTGGATTTCGCAGGCAAGAAGCCTTCGTAGCAGAAACGGTCTGAAGGCAGACCAGCAGCGCTCAGGGCAGCAATCGCCGCACAAGGACCAGGCAGGGGAACAACGCGGATCCCCGCTTCGCGACAGGTGCGCACCAGATGGTAGCCAGGATCGTTAATCAGCGGCGTTCCGGCATCGGAAACCAGCGCAATGTTTTGCCCTTCTTTGAGTTTCGCCACCAGCGTTTCCGCTTTTTGTTGCTCATTGTGATCGTGTAACGCAAACAAACGGGCGTTAATCGCGAAGTGTTGTAACAATAATCCGGTATGACGGGTGTCTTCAGCGGCAATCAAATCAACGGCTTGTAAAACTTCGAGCGCTCGTTGGGTAATATCAGCCAAATTTCCTATAGGAGTAGGTACAATAAAGAGTTGGCCTTGAGAATTATCCGCCGATTCGTGTTGTTTCATTGTGTCGTCCGTATTGCCGATTTAATATTGAGCATTGAGTAAAAAAATATCACTGGATACAGTATGGTACCCTCAACATTTTCTCGTTTGAAAGCCGCGCGCGCGCTACCAGTCATTCTGGCTGCACTGATTTTCGCAGGCTGTGGCACCCAGGCGCCAGACCAGAGTGCAGCCCATATGCAGGGCACTGCGCAGGCTGATTCCGGCTTTTATCTGCAACAAATGCAGCAAAGCTCAGATGATAGCAAGACCAACTGGCAATTACTCGCCATTCGTGCACTGCTGAAAGAAGGCAAGAGCCAGCAGGCTACCGAGCTATTCAACCAGCTACCGCAGAAACTCAGCGATACTCAGCGTCGTGAGCAGTCGTTGCTCGCCGTCGAGATCAAGCTCGCGCAGAAAGATATCGCTGGCGCTCAGGCCCTGCTGGATAAACTCACTCCTGCCGATTTCGATCAAAACCAGCAGGCCAGATACTGGCAGGCGCAAATCGACGTCAACCAGGGGCGCCCATCACTGATGCTACTGCGCGCCCTGATCGCCCAGGAACCGCTGCTGGCCGCGAATGCTAAGCAGAAAAACATCGATGCCACCTGGCAGGCGCTGTCATCCATGACCCAGGAACAAGCGCAGGCGCTGGTCATCAATGCGGATGAAAACGTGCTGCAAGGCTGGCTGGATCTCCAGCGCGTCTGGTTCGATAACCGTAACGATCCGGACATGATGAAAGCAGGTATTGCTGACTGGCAGAAACGTTATCCGCAAAACCCGGGCGCAAAAATGCTGCCAACGCAATTGGTTAACGTGCAGAGCTTTAAGCCCGCCTCCACCAGCAAAATTGCGCTGCTGCTGCCGCTGAACGGTCAGGCCGCTGTATTTGGCCGGACTATTCAGCAAGGCTTTGAAGCGGCGAAAAATATGGGTACTCAACCCGTATCGGCCCCTGCTGTAGCTGCGCCTGCTGTGGATACAACAGCTGCGACGGCCACAGAACAGCCGCAAACGACTGACGGTGTTGCCAGCCCTTCTCAGGCGTCAGTCAGCGATCTGACCAACGAGACGCCAGCTCAGCCAGAAACACCTGCTGCGCAGCCCGCAGCACCCGCTCAGCCAACAACCGCCAGCGCACCGGCGAATCCATCAGCAGAGCTGAAAATCTACGACACTTCATCACAGCCTTTGAACCAAATCCTGACTCAGGTTCAGCAGGATGGCGCCAGCATTGTGGTTGGCCCACTGCTGAAGAACAATGTTGAAGAGCTGATGAAAAGCAATACGCCATTAAACGTGCTGGCGCTTAATCAGCCGGAGTCGGTGAAAAACCTGCCGAACGTCTGCTACTTCGCTTTGTCGCCAGAAGATGAAGCGCGCGATGCCGCACGCCACATCCGTGAACAAGGAAAACAAGCACCACTGCTGTTGATCCCGCGGAGTTCGTTAGGTGATCGCGTTGCCAATGCCTTTGCTCAGGAATGGCAAAAACTGGGCGGCGGCGTAGTGTTGCAGCAGAAGTTTGGCTCCACCGCCGAGCTGAAAATGGGCGTCAACGGCGGTTCGGGAATTTCCCTGACTGGCAGCCCGGTGGCCTCCTCTGTACCTGCGCAACCTGGCGTGACGATTGGCGGTCTGACGATACCGGCTGCGCCTACCGATGCGCAGATCACCGGCGGCAGCGGTCGTGTTGATGCCGTGTATATTCTGGCGACGCCGGAAGAAATTGCCTTTATTAAGCCGATGATCGCTATGCGCAACGGCAGCCAGAGCGGTGCGACGCTGTACGCCAGCTCCCGCAGTGCGCAGGGTACCGCTGGTCCTGATTTCCGTCTGGAGATGGAAGGCCTGCAGTACAGCGAAATACCGATGCTGGCAGGCGGCAACGAGCCGCTCATGCAGCAAGCGCTGAGTGTAGTACGCAATGACTACTCACTGGCGCGCATGTATGCAATGGGCGTCGATGCCTGGTCGCTCGCTAATCATTTCTCGCAAATGCGTCAGGTGCAGGGCTTCGAAATTAACGGCAACACCGGCGCATTGACCGCAACGCAGGATTGCGTAATTAACAGGAAGTTATCATGGCTCAAATACCAGCAAGGACAGGTCGTCCCCGCCAGTTAACGAGCAAACAGACCGGTGATACGTGGGAAACGACTGCGCGTCACTGGCTGGAAAGCAAAGGACTGCGTTTTATCGCCGCCAACGTACGTGAGCGTGGCGGCGAAATCGACCTGATAATGTGTGAAGGCAACACCACCGTCTTTGTTGAAGTCCGCTATCGGCGCTCGGCCCAGTTTGGCGGCGCAGCGGCGAGTGTGACCCGGAGCAAACAACACAAATTATTACAGACCGCCCGCTTGTGGCTTGCGCGCCACAATGGGAGTTTTGATACTGTGGATTGCCGGTTCGATGTGTTAGCCTTCACCGGAAATGATGTTGAGTGGTTTAAGGATGCGTTCAACGACCGCTCATAGTTGAAGATTCAGAGCCTGGTTCTTAAGGATTAGCGTGTTAGATAGAATTAAAGTCTGCTTTACTGAAAGCATTCAAACTCAGATAGCTGCGGCTGAAGCACTCCCGGATGCGATCTCCCGTGCAGCCATGACGCTGGTTCAGTCCCTGCTCAATGGCAACAAAATTCTCTGTTGTGGTAATGGGACGTCCGCTGCCAACGCACAGCATTTTGCTGCCAGCATGATCAACCGTTTTGAAACAGAACGCCCAAGTTTACCTGCGATTGCACTAAATACTGATAATGTGGTCTTAACTGCGATTGCCAACGATCGCCTGCACGACGAAGTTTATGCAAAACAAGTCCGTGCGCTGGGACATGCAGGTGATGTTCTATTGGCAATTTCTACGCGTGGTAATAGCCGCGATATCGTAAAAGCCGTTGAAGCAGCCGTTACGCGCGACATGACGATCGTTGCGTTGACCGGTTATGACGGAGGGGAGCTGGCCGGGTTGTTGGGGCCACAGGATGTTGAAATCCGCATCCCGTCACACCACAGCGCCCGCATTCAGGAAATGCATATGCTGACGGTCAATTGCCTTTGCGATCTCATTGATAACACGCTTTTCCCTCACCAGGATGATTAAGGAGTACACATGAAGGCATTTTCGCCGCTCGCCGTCGTTCTCTCAGCATTGCTGTTGCAAGGCTGTGTAGCTGCCGCCGTTGTCGGAACAGCAGCTGTCGGGACGAAAGCAGCAACGGATCCTCGCAGTGTCGGCACCCAGGTAGATGATGGGACCCTGGAATTACGCGTCAATACGGCGTTGTCGAAAGATGCCCAGATCAAGAAAGAAGCGCGAATCAACGTGAGCGCATATCAGGGTAAAGTGCTGCTGGTCGGTCAGTCGCCAAATAGCGAACTGTCTGCGCGGGCAAAACAGATTGCGATGGGCGTAGAAGGTACGACTGAGGTCTTTAATGAGATCCGTCAGGGCCAGCCAATCGGTCTGGGCGATGCGTCCAACGATACCTGGATAACCACCAAAGTACGTTCCCAGTTACTGACCAGCGATCAGGTGAAATCCTCTAACGTGAAAGTCACCACCGAGAATGGAGAAGTGTTCCTGTTAGGTCTGGTGACCGAACGCGAAGCGAAGGCGGCGGCAGACATCGCCAGCCGGGTAAGCGGCGTGAAACGCGTCACTACGGCCTTTACGTTTATTAAATAATACTGATGCCGGATAGCGACGCATGGGCGTCTTATCCGGCCTACAGGACGTAATCGTTTGTAGGCCGGATAAGCGTCAGCGCCATCCGGCATTTTATTTAGCCCTTTCGCGTAACTCGGAAGAGGTCAGTATCGTAACGCCCTCCGGTCCAGGCGCCAGCGCCTCCGCCAGCATAGCCCGCGCAACATCGCGCGCTTCAATCGACTTCCAGTTACCCGGCAGCAACCGAAATAATGGCGCTAAAAACATTTCATTCGCCCGCTGTTTATCCCGATCACCCAGTAGCATAGAAGGCCGGGCAATGGTCAGCCGGGGCCATTTCTGCGCGATCAGCGCCTGCTCCATTTCCCCTTTCACCCAATTATAAAAAAACGGCGAATGTGCATTGGCTCCCATCGAACTCACCACCAGCATATGCTGTGCCCCCAGCCGACGCCCCGTCAGAGCTGTATCCACTACCAGCGTATAATCCGCGTGGATAAACGCCTCTTTACTACCCGCTTCACGTCGGGTCGTACCCAGACAACAAAAGACAATATCGACCGGATCGGTAACCTGCGCCAGAGCATCGGTTAGCTGCGGATCGTGGGGATTATAGATGCCAACCGTATCAGCCAGCGGTCGACGCGTCGGCGCCGTAATGGCATTGATCCGGGGTTCATTCAGTAGCATCCGCAATAAATGTCCACCCACCAGACCCGTTGCACCGGTTATTAACACCTGGCTCATCGTTTATTTTCCCCTGACGCTTCAATCACTCTTTTAACTATAGATCACGTAGCCAGTGCATCTTTTTACCGAAGCCCAGCGTGTTGTCAGTGAATTTGACTTCATCCAGTCGAATCTCCCACACGGGCGCTGGCAACATTCTGGCGATGGGGAAACGGCGGTTGTAGGCGTTACGCGCGGTTTCACTCTCCTGCCCTTCAAGACGGCGAATTTCCCCCTTAAACTGCACGCCACGAATCAGGGCGACCGTTTTGGGCTGACCATTTACCGTGCCGGCAATCGGTGCACACGATCCCGACATCTGCGCATGGCGCGTTTTATCTTCGGTCAGCACATAGAATGCCATCTTCTGCGCATCAAACAGGTAAAACGCATTGGCGCACCACAATTCACCTTCATGGTGTACGCACCAGGTCACGACGTGCTGTTTTGCCAGCCAGCGAGACACCGCAGTCAGTGTTTCCATTTCTGTTCTCTTTTATACTGTAGGCCTGAAAATTATCACGTCGATGGTGACAATGACACCCTGGTATCTGTACCTGATCCGTACCGCTGACAACGCCTTATACACCGGAATAACCACCGATGTGCAGCGCCGCTATAAGCAGCATCAAAGTGGGAAAGGCGCGAAGGCGCTACGTGGAAAGGGGGAACTCACGTTGGCATTTGCGGCGCAGGTTGGCGACCGTTCGCTGGCCCTGCGCATAGAGTATCGGGTCAAGCAGCTTACAAAACGCCAGAAAGAGCGTCTTGTGGAAGGCGAAGGGTTTGAGACTCTACTGAGGAGCCTGCAAACCCCCGACACTTAAAAGCGGTTGAAATGGTCGTGATATTCCACCAGGCCAGAGACGCCCTCCAGCGCATCTTCTGCCAGGCGATGCACCTGGAAGGCACTTTCTGTACCCGGCCAGCGGCAACGCAGGTCGTGATGGGCCGCCAGTTCGAAGCCAAAGCGGCTGTACAGTGCCGGATCGCCCAGCGTAACCACCGCGGCGTAGCCAAACTCGTTCAGGGAATCGAGTCCTTCATAGACCAGTTGACGCGCCAGGCCCTGTCCCCGGTAGTTTTCATCCACCGCGAGCGGCGCCATGCCGACCCATTGCAGATCTTCACCCTGCACATCGACAGGGCTGAACGCGACGTAACCCACTACCTGACCTTCATCATCGGTAGCAACCAAACCCAGCGTTAAGAAACCATCTTCACGCAGGTCGTGGACTAATTTTGCTTCCGCATCGCTCTCAAATGAACGGCGCAGCAATGCATCAATACCAGGGGCATCAATGGGAATCTCAACTCGAATCAGCATGGCTCACCTACCGAGGTCTGTTTGGTTTCTGGCGACGTTTTCATACCCGCCTCAACAAAATCCGCCAACTGCATCAGCATGACGCGCAACGCTTTAGGCATCTGCTCCAGTTCGATGGCATCCATCAGATTTTTTACGTATAGCCCTAATTCTGTATCACCTTCAATCACCAGGCGACGCTGGAAGAAAAGCGTATCCGGATCCTGCTTGCGGGCCACGATCATCAGGAGATCGCTGGCATCTGCGCTAAAACTCACATCCGCATCTGCATTCTGGCTGACGATAAGTTTATCGTTCTCAACAGAGGTATACCATTTGAGGTCAATGTCACGCACATGAATGCTCAGCCAGCGACCTTCGAGAAACTCCAGCTCCCCATCGGCCAGCGCCTGACTAAACTGCCAGCTCAGAACCTGTTCCAGAACCTGGCGCTTCAGCGCAAAGGGCGTCAGTTTAACCGGTACACTCATCAGAGAAGGACCTAAATGTACTAAGCGTGAACGCAGTTTATCCAACACGAGCTTTACTCCCTGTTTCAATAGTCCTGCTATTTTGCCATATCAAATAAACGACATAGCGGCATAAATCAACAATTCGCTACGAAATTGTTACCTCTTTATTGGTGTCACCAATACGACTTTAACTGCCTCAAATCAAAAATTGTCTCAGCAAGGTTAACTAAAATCCCTCTTCGTTAACATTTCTGCGCCCTACATGGCGCAACGTTCAGGATAAATTATGGAGCTGCTCTGCCCTGCCGGAAACCTCCCGGCGCTTAAGGCGGCCATCGAGAACGGCGCTGATGCTGTCTACATCGGGCTGAAAGATGATACCAACGCCCGTCATTTCGCCGGCCTTAATTTTACCGAGAAAAAATTGCAGGAAGCGGTGAGTTTCGTTCATCAGCACCGCCGTAAGCTGCACATTGCGATTAACACCTTTGCCCATCCGGATGGGTATGTACGCTGGCAGCGTGCCGTTGATATGGCAGCGCAACTGGGTGCGGATGCGCTGATCCTCGCCGACCTCGCCATGCTTGAGTATGCCGCAGAGCGCTACCCGCATATTGAGCGCCATGTCTCTGTTCAGGCATCTGCAACCAATGAAGAGGCGATTAATTTCTACCATCGTAACTTTGACGTCGCCCGCGTGGTGCTGCCACGCGTGCTGTCGATTCATCAGGTGAAGCAATTAGCCCGCGTAACCCCAGTTCCGTTAGAAGTGTTTGCCTTCGGCAGTCTGTGCATTATGGCAGAAGGTCGTTGCTACTTATCTTCTTATCTGACAGGCGAATCGCCAAACACCGTGGGTGCCTGCTCCCCTGCTCGCTTTGTGCGCTGGCAACAGACCCCACAAGGGCTGGAATCCCGTCTAAACGAAGTTCTGATCGATCGCTATCAGGATGGAGAAAACGCCGGTTATCCGACGCTGTGTAAAGGTCGCTATCTGGTTGATGGCGAACGCTATCATGCACTGGAAGAGCCCACCAGTCTGAACACGCTGGAACTGCTGCCCGACTTACTGGCCGCCAATATTGCTTCGGTCAAAATCGAGGGACGTCAGCGCAGCCCGGCTTATGTCAGCCAGGTGGCGAAAGTGTGGCGTCAGGCGATCGACCGCTGTATGGCCGACCCGCAACACTACGCCCCGCAGGACGCGTGGATGGAAACGCTCGGTTCAATGTCCGAAGGCACGCAGACCACGCTTGGCGCGTATCACCGTAAATGGCAGTGAGAGAAGCAATGAAATATTCCTTAGGGCCGGTGCTGTGGTACTGGCCGAAAGAAACGCTGGAAGATTTTTATCAGCAGGCCGCCGTAAGCCAGGCCGACGTTATCTATCTTGGCGAAGCGGTATGCAGTAAACGTCGCGCCACCAAAGTGGGCGACTGGCTGGATATGGCGAAATCACTCGCGGGCAGCGGTAAACAGGTGGTGCTGTCGACGCTGGCGCTGGTGCAAGCCTCTTCTGAACTGGGAGAGCTGAAGCGCTATGTTGAAAATGGCGACTTCCTGCTGGAAGCCAGCGATCTCGGCGTGGTAAACATGTGCGCCGAGCGCAAGCTGCCGTTTGTCGCAGGACATGCGCTCAACTGCTACAACGCGGTAACCCTGCGTTTGCTGCTCAAGCAGGGCATGACGCGCTGGTGTATGCCGGTTGAGCTGTCCCGTGACTGGCTGGTAAACCTGCTCAACCAGTGTGATGAGCTGGGTATTCGCAATCAGTTTGAAGTCGAGGTGCTGAGCTACGGGCATCTGCCGCTGGCGTACTCCGCCCGCTGCTTTACCGCACGCTCTGAAGATCGTCCCAAAGACGAATGTGAAACCTGCTGCATCAAATACCCGAACGGACGCGATGTGCTGTCGCAGGAGAATCAGCAGGTCTTTGTGCTCAACGGGATCCAGACCATGAGCGGCTATGTTTACAACCTCGGCAACGAGCTGACATCGATGCAGGGTCTGGTTGATATTGTGCGCCTGTCCCCCTCGGGCACTGAAACATTCGCCATGCTTGATGCGTTCCGCGCCAATGAAAATGGCACGGCCCCATTACCCCTTGCCGCCCACAGTGACTGCAACGGCTACTGGAAGCGACTGGCTGGTCTGGAGCTGCAGGCGTAAAAAAGCTCACTTTGTTAACAACGGTAATCAAATTTTAATGCAGTATTAAAAGATTAACCGGTAACAAAGTGAGCCGTTATGACTGACAAAACTATTCCGTTCTCGGTGCTGGATCTGGCGCCGATCCCTGAAGGTTCTTCGGCAAAAGAGGCCTTCACGCACTCGCTTGATCTCGCCCGACAGGCCGAAAAGCGCGGCTACCACCGCTACTGGCTGGCAGAACATCACAACATGACCGGCATCGCCAGCGCCGCAACTTCAGTGCTGATTGGCTATCTGGCTGCCAATACCACCACACTGCATCTCGGTTCCGGTGGCGTTATGCTGCCTAATCATTCGCCGCTGGTGATCGCCGAGCAGTTCGGTACCCTGAATACGCTGTATCCGGGACGCATCGATCTTGGGCTTGGCCGCGCGCCGGGGAGCGATCAGCCAACGATGCGTGCGCTGCGCCGCCACATGAGCGGTGATATCGATAACTTCCCACGCGACGTAGCTGAACTGGTGGACTGGTTCGACGCCCGCGATCCTAACCCTCATGTGCGCCCGGTTCCCGGCTACGGCGAGCAGATCCCGGTCTGGTTATTGGGCTCCAGCCTGTACAGCGCACAGTTGGCAGCCCAGCTCGGCCTGCCGTTTGCCTTCGCGTCGCATTTTGCTCCGGATATGCTGCATCAGGCGCTGCATCTGTATCGCACCCAGTTCAAACCCTCAGCGCGGCTGGCAAAGCCGTATGCGATGGTGTGCATCAACATCATTGCCTCTGACAGCAATCGCGACGCCGAATTTCTTTTCACCTCAATGCAGCAGGCGTTTGTGAAACTGCGTCGTGGCGAAACGAGCCAGCTACCGCCGCCGGTAGAGAATATGCATCAGTTGTGGTCCGCTTCTGAGCAATACGGCGTACAACAGGCGCTGAGCATGTCGCTGGTCGGTGATAAGGCGAAAGTGCGGCACGGTCTCGACGCTATTTTGCGTGAAACCCAGGCCGATGAGATTATGGTTAACGGCCAGATTTTCGATCATCAGGCACGGCTACATTCGTTTGATTTGGCGATGCAGGTGAAAGAAGAGTTGCTGGGGTAGTACGTTGTTTTGCCCGGTGGCGCTTCGCTTACCGGGCCTACAGGATCAAGTAGGCCGGATAAGGCACAGCCGCCATCCGGCACAACAACGTTACTGATAAACCGGTAACAGATTAAAGCTCGACAGAATATGGATAATCGCGTTGCCGATACCAAATACCAGGATCAGCGCAATCATCGGCTTGCCGCCCCAGACGCGGAATTTCGGGCTACCGAAACGCTCGCGGGATTTACGCGCCAGCAGCGCCGGAACAATGGCAGCCCAGATAGTTGCCGCGAGTCCTGCATAGCCAATGGCGTACAGGAAACCGTTCGGCCACAGCAGGCCACCGATAATTGGCGGGACAAACGTCAGCAATGCCGTTTTAAAACGCCCCATCGCCGAGTCATCAAAGCCAAACAGATCCGCCAGATAGTCAAACAGACCGAGCGTGACGCCGAGGAATGAACTCGCCACCGCAAAGTTAGAGAACACCACTAACAGTAGATCCAGGCTGCGGCTGTTCAGCACGCCGCTCAGCGCCTGTACCAGCACATCAATGTTACCACCCTGCTGCGCAATACCGATAAACTCCGGACGTGGAATATTCCCCATCGTTCCCAGTAACCATACGGTATACAGTACCAGCGCCAGCAACGTGCCATACACCAGACACTTCACAATGGTTTTCGGATCTTTACCGTAGTACTTCATCAGGCTCGGGACGTTACCGTGGTAGCCGAACGACGCCAGACAAAACGGCAGCGTCATCAACAGGTACGGCGTATATGAAGCGTTGCTTTGTGCCACGTTAAACAGCGTAGTGGGCGTAACATGCCCCAGCAGACTGCCAAAGGTCAGGAAAAAGGTAATCACCTTTGCGCCCAGCACAATTGCCGTCATGCGGCTAACCGCTTTGGTGCTTAACCACACCACAAATGCCACCAGCAGCGCAAAGCCAAGACCCGCCGCGCGCGCCGGAACATTCAGCGACATCTCGGAGAAGGTGTGATGCAGAATCGACCCGCTCGCTGAGATATACGCGTAGGTCAGAATATAGAGAACGAAAGCAATCGAGATGCCGTTCACCACGTTCCAGCCTTTGCCCAGCAGATCTTTCGTGATGGTGTCAAAGCTGGAACCAATGCGGTAATTGAGGTTCGCTTCGAGGATCATCAGTCCGGAATGCAGCATACAGAACCAGGTGAAGATCAGCGCCGCCATTGACCAGAAAAACCACGCCCCGGACATGACCACTGGCAGAGAAAACATCCCCGCGCCAATAATGGTGCCGCCGATGATCACCACGCCGCCGAGCAGCGAAGGTGACGTTTGGGTGGTGGTTAGTGTTGCCATTTAGCCATCTCTCCAGTCATTTATATTGTGACTACATCTCAATGTGCTGCACTGTACCAGTACACGAGTACAAATGAAATAAAAAAAGCCCCGATTGTTGAGATCGGGGCTGTATATATTACTTTACGCTTTTATACCGTAAGGCTTATGCGTCACCGCCGAAACGACGACGACCAGCGGAGTCATCACGACGCGGAGCAGAAGAATCGTCACGACGCGGACCACGGTTGCCTTCACGACGTTCGCCGCTGAAACGACGACCATCGCCACGACCGCCTTCACGGCGCTCACCGCTGAAATTACGACCTTCGCCACGACCGCCTTCACGACGCTCGCCGCTGAAACGGCCACCGCCACGACGCTCACCACCGGTGTGCGGAACGGCATCGCCAACCAGCTGCATATTCATCGGCTTGTTCAGGATGCGAGTACGGGTAAAGTGCTGCAGCACGTCGCCCGGCATACCTTTCGGCAGCTCGATGGTGGAGTGGGAAGCAAACAGCTTGATGTTACCGATGTAACGGCTGCTGATATCGCCTTCGTTAGCAATCGCGCCAACGATATGACGAACTTCAACACCGTCATCACGGCCCACTTCAATGCGGTACAGCTGCATATCGCCAACGTCACGACGTTCACGACGCGGACGATCTTCACCACCACGGTCATTACGCGGGCCACGATCGTTGCGGTCACGCGGACCACGATCGTCACGGTCGCGGAATTCGCGTTTCGGACGCATCGGCGCATCTGGCGGCAGGATCAGCGGACGTTCGCCCTGAGCCATTTTCAGCAGTGCGGCTGCCAGCGTTTCGATATCCAGCTCTTCTTCCGGCTGCATTTTCGCCAGCAGAGCACGGTACTGATCCAGATCGCTGCTTTCCAGCTGCTGCTGTACTTTAGCGGCGAATTTTTCCAGACGGCGTTTGCCCAGCAGTTCTGCGTTCGGCAGTTCTACTTCCGGAATCGTCAGCTTCATGGTGCGTTCGATGTTACGCAGCAGACGACGCTCGCGGTTCTCAACGAACAGCAGCGCACGGCCAGCACGACCCGCACGACCAGTACGGCCGATACGGTGAACGTAAGACTCGGAATCCATCGGGATGTCGTAGTTAACAACCAGGCTGATACGCTCAACGTCCAGGCCACGGGCCGCAACGTCGGTTGCAATCAGAATATCCAGGCGGCCATCTTTCAGACGTTCCAGAGTCTGCTCACGCAGGGACTGGTTCATGTCGCCGTTCAGTGCAGCGCTGCTATAACCGCTACGCTCCAGCGCTTCTGCCACTTCCAGGGTCGCATTTTTTGTACGAACGAAGATAATCGCCGCATCAAAATCTTCTGCTTCCAGGAAACGCACCAGCGCTTCATTTTTACGCATGCCCCATACAGTCCAGTAGCTCTGGCTGATGTCAGGACGCGTGGTAACGCTGGACTGAATGCGTACTTCCTGCGGCTCTTTCATAAAGCGGCGGGTAATACGACGAATCGCTTCCGGCATAGTCGCAGAGAACAGAGCGGTCTGATGACCTTCCGGGATCTGCGCCATGATGGTTTCAACGTCTTCGATGAAGCCCATACGCAGCATTTCGTCTGCTTCGTCCAGTACCAGACCGCTCAGTTTAGAGAGGTCCAGAGTCCCGCGCTTCAGGTGATCCAGCAGACGGCCCGGCGTACCGACGACGATCTGTGGTCCCTGACGCAGGGCACGTAATTGCACGTCATAACGCTGGCCGCCGTACAGGGCAACCACGTTCACGCCGCGCATGTGTTTAGAGAAATCCGTCATGGCTTCTGCAACCTGAACCGCCAGTTCGCGGGTCGGTGCCAGCACCAGAATCTGAGGTGCCTTCAGCTCAGGATCAAGATTGTTGAGCAGCGGTAAAGAGAACGCTGCAGTTTTGCCGCTACCTGTCTGGGCCATACCCAGAACATCGCGACCGCCCAGCAGATGCGGAATGCACTCTGCCTGGATTGGAGATGGTTTTTCGTAACCCAGATCGTTAAGGGCTTCAAGGATAGGAGCCTTCAGGCCCAGATCTGCAAAAGTGGTTTCGAATTCAGCCATGTAGTACGTGTGCCTCAAAATTAATGGCGGCCAGTCTACATAACTCATCATGAAATTGATCTGCAATTTTCATTGAAAAGTGTGAACCGGCTCAAAGTAGGTGTATTAACGAACAACAACGCCCTCACCCGTGAAGGTGATGGCAATCAAAAAAGATTACGGGCTGATGTGTACGTCAGCTATTGCTGGTCCGATTCTGCCAGGTCATCTTGGTCCTGGCCCAGGAGCGATAATTCCAACAATGCGTATCGGTGCTCAACAAAGTTATGAACGTTGTTAGCCACCGCCAGTTTGAACAATGCCGTAGCGTTGTCCAAATCCCCCAGACTTAGGTAGTACTTACCTAAATAGAAGTTGGTTTCACTGAGATGCTCAGCGAGCGAGGTGTTATCCGTTGCGTCCGCCTTCAGGCGTTCCATCAGCGTTGCTTCGCTAATGTTGCCCAGGTAGAACTCGACAATGTTCCATCCCCATTGCTCTTTATCCGATTTCTCAAAGCGTTGCTTTAACGCTTCTTTAGCCTGCTTCTCATCGAGCTTCTGCTCGGCGAGATAAAGCCACAGACTACGGAAAGGATCATTGGGATCGTCTTGATAAAACGCTAGCAGATCATCTTGCGCTAACTTGTCGCGACCGCCGTAATACAATGCGATGCCGCGATTTAAGTGCGCGTAGTTGTAAGTTGGATCAAGCTCAAGTACAGAATCAAACGCTTCATAGGCAGCATCAAAATTGCCTGCCTGCGTTAAATATATACCTAAGTAATTGAATACTTCAGGCATATCTGGTCGGATTGCCAGCGCTTGTGAAAAATCATTTCGCGCCAGTGCCCTCAGACCGAGACTATCATACAACACTCCGCGCTCATATAAAAGCTGTGCGCGTTCGTCATCGGTTAAAGCCCGACTGGCAAGAATTTGTTCCATACGTGCCAGAATCACTTCCTGCTGCAAAGTCGGTTGCAATGGTACTGCGAGGACTTCACTCTTACGCCAGGTGGAATTACTGCATCCAGCCAGCGTGAGTGCTGTCGCAACGAAACACCAGCGCAAAAAAGGCTTCATTTCCCACTCCCGAAGACAACGATTGAATGAACGTCCAGGTTCCCCGGTTGCTAACAAGGCATCCTGCCGGGTTAAAGGCCCTCCGCTCTCACGGAGGGCAATGGCAACCTTACTCGCCCTGGCTTGCCGGAGCTTCCGGTTCGCCTGCAGGCTGAGACTGCTCAGTTGCTTCTTTAATGCTCAGACGTACACGGCCCTGGCGATCAACTTCCAGAACTTTGACCGGTACTTCCTGACCCATCTGCAGGTAATCGGTCACTTTCTCAACGCGCTTATCAGCGATCTGAGAGATGTGCACCAGACCTTCTTTACCGCCACCGATGGCAACGAATGCGCCAAAGTCAACGATACGGGTCACTTTACCATTGTAGATACGGCCCACTTCGATCTCTGCGGTGATCTCTTCGATACGACGGATAGCATATTTCGCTTTTTCGCCGTCGGTCGCAGCAATCTTCACGGTACCATCATCTTCGATTTCAATGGTGGTGCCGGTTTCTTCGGTCAGAGCACGGATAACAGAACCGCCTTTACCGATAACGTCTTTGATCTTGTCCGGGCTGATCTTGATGGTGTGGATACGCGGAGCAAATTCAGAGATATCGCCACGCGGTGCGTTGATCGCTTGTTCCATCACACCCAGGATGTGCAGACGCGCACCTTTAGCCTGGTTCAGAGCAACCTGCATGATTTCTTTGGTGATACCTTCAATTTTGATATCCATCTGCAGTGCAGAGATACCGTCGCGGGAACCCGCCACTTTGAAGTCCATATCGCCCAGGTGGTCTTCGTCGCCCAGGATGTCAGACAGAACAACATAGTTGTCGCCTTCTTTCACCAGACCCATCGCGATACCCGCAACGGCGGCTTTGATTGGCACGCCTGCGTCCATCAGCGCCAGGGAAGCGCCACATACGGAAGCCATAGAAGAAGAACCGTTAGATTCGGTGATTTCAGAAACCACACGCACGGTGTACGGGAATTTATCCAGTTCCGGCATCACTGCCAGTACGCCACGTTTCGCCAGACGACCGTGACCAATCTCACGACGCTTCGGAGAACCGACCATACCGGTTTCACCTACGCAGTACGGAGGGAAGTTGTAGTGGAACAGGAAGTTGTCAGTACGCTCGCCCATCAGTTCGTCGAGGTTCTGTGCATCACGAGTGGTGCCCAGGGTCGCAGTAACCAGCGCCTGAGTTTCGCCACGGGTGAACAGTGCGGAACCGTGGGTACGCGGCAGAACGCCAGTACGCACGTCCAGACCACGGATCATGTCTTTTTCACGGCCATCGATGCGCGGCTCGCCTGCCAGTACGCGGCTACGAACAACGTTTTTCTCGATAGCGTGCAGAATTTCACCCAGCTCGTTAGCGTCCAGGGTTTCGTCTTCAGCCACCAGAGTCGCGATGGTTTCAGATTTGATTACGTCAACCTGAGCATAACGCTCTTGTTTGTCGGTGATGCGGTAAGCGTCGCTCAGGCGAGCTTCTGCCAGTGCGGCAACGCGCGCGTTCAGCGCTTCGTTGACGGCTTCTGGCTGCCAGTCCCAACGCGGTTTGCCAGCTTCTTTCGCCAGCTCGTTGATGGCCTGAATAACAACCTGCTGCTGTTCGTGACCGAATACCACAGCGCCCAGCATCTGGTCTTCGCTCAGCAGTTCAGCTTCGGATTCAACCATCAGTACGGCAGCTTCTGTACCGGCAACAACCAGGTCCAGCTTGCTTTCTTTCAGTTCGTCCTGAGTCGGGTTCAGTACGTACTGGTCATTGATGTAACCAACACGTGCAGCACCGATCGGGCCGTTGAATGGGATGCCAGACAGCGTCAGCGCAGCAGATGCACCAATCATGGCCACGATGTCCGGGTTAACCTGCGGGTTAACGGAAACAACGGTGGCGATAACCTGAACTTCGTTAACGAAGCCTTCCGGGAACAGCGGACGAACCGGGCGGTCAATCAGACGCGCAATCAGGGTTTCGCCTTCGCTCGGACGGCCTTCACGACGGAAGAAGCTACCTGGGATACGGCCAGCAGCGTAGGTACGCTCCTGATAGTTAACGGTCAGCGGGAAGAAATCCTGGCCTGGTTTCGCTTTTTTCTGGCCAACAACGGTAACAAATACCGCAGTGTCATCCATGCTAACCATAACAGCGGCAGTCGCCTGACGCGCCATCATGCCGGTTTCCAGCGTAACGGTATGCTGACCGTACTGGAATTTACGAACGATCGGATTAAGCAAAATAATATCCTTTCTCTATTTTTTGACGGCACATTTTGCGCCATCGTTAATACCCGATCTTCTGCGCATCCTCGCGACTAATGACAACCCTAACCCATAAGCATGAGTAAAGCCTCTCATTAGCCGCGCGAACCTCTGCAACGGAAGATCATTCATAGCAACAATACATTAGTTTCCAGCGAATTGCTGCCATCTGCTGGAAAAAAGGGGCCATGAAGGCCCCCTCTTTCTGAAACTCGAAAGAATTAGCGACGCAGACCCAGACGCTCGATCAGCGCAGTGTAACGTGCAACATCTTTACGTTTCAGGTAGTCGAGCAGTTTACGACGCTGAGAAACCATGCGCAGCAGACCACGACGGCTGTGGTGATCTTTTTTGTGCTCTGCAAAGTGGCCCTGCAGATGGTTAATCTGTGCAGTCAACAGTGCAACCTGAACATCGGTAGAACCGGTGTCGTTTGCATCACGACCAAACTCAGAAACGATTTTAGCGGTAGCTTCAGTACTTAGAGACATTTTAAAACTCCAAAGTGTTAAGAATGAAAGGATGCCGATCTCTAATTCAGCTATCCCAGTGTATACACTTCATCCTTCAAGCTGACTCTGCGTTGGCTGCGTCCGCTCACCTCAGTCACTTACCTGAGTAAGCTCCTGAGGATTCTCAGACTTGCCGCCTTGATGCAGCTTGAATGATTTTGTGTATACGCCACGCAGATTGTTAAACAATTCACGCGACGTTAAGCGGCAGTATTCTACTCGCAGCGCCCTTTTATCGCAAGACAGAGAGCGCTATGCAGGATACTCAACCACCAGGCGGCGGGGAGCAACACGACCTTCATCGTCCATTTCCCCCATGCCGATAAACTTGCCTTCATCACCTTCCGTCACGCGCACCAGTCCTTCCAGCGGCGCACCTGACGTCCGTACCGGATTACCATTTTTAAAGTAAACCGACGATGTTAAAGGTAAATTAACTACCGGATAGTCTGATGCCGGACTGTCCATTGGCATCAGCAAAGGATCAAGCAACTGCGCCGCCGGAATATTTTGCTGTTCTGCCTGCTCAACCAGTTCACGCAGATGCTCCAGCGTGACCATACGATCCACCGGATACTTGCTGACCGTCAGACGACGCAGATACGTGACGTGCGCGCCGCAGCCCAACTTCTCACCGAGATCGTCAACAATGGTGCGAATATAGGTGCCTTTGGAACAGTGAACTTCCAGTTCCAGTTCGTTACCTTCATGGCGAATAAACAGCAGCTCATAGACGGTAATCGGGCGCGCTTCACGCGGCACTTCAATGCCCTGACGCGCATATTCGTACAGCTTCTTACCCTGATACTTCAGCGCCGAATACATTGACGGGATCTGCTCGATATCGCCGCGGAAAGTCTCCAGCGCGCTTGCAAGCTGCTCAGCGGTGAAGGTTACCGGACGTTCCTGCACGATTTGCCCATCAGCATCCGAGGTGTCAGTACGCTGGCCCAGACGGGCAACCACACGATAGCGTTTATCAGAATCCAGCAAATACTGTGAAAACTTCGTCGCCTCACCGAGGCAAATCGGCAGCATGCCTGTCGCCAGCGGATCCAGCGCGCCGGTATGTCCCGCGCGGTTGGCATTGTAGATGCGCTTTACTTTTTGCAGTACGTCATTGCTGGACATGCCTTGCGGTTTGTCCAGCAGCAGAACACCGTGAATGTCGCGACCACGACGACGAGGACGACTCATCAGTCCTCCTTGCTGTCGTCCGCTGGGTTCACACGACGCTCATCGTCATGTTTCACCACGCTGGTCACCAGGTTGGACATGCGCATCCCTTCGACCAGTGAGTTGTCGTAGAAGAAGGTCAGTTCCGGCACGATACGCAGACGCATGGCTTTACCCAGCAGAGAGCGGATAAAACCAGAAGCTTCCTGCAGCGCCTTAATACCATTTTTAACGGCAGCTTCGTCCTGGTCGTTCAGGAACGTCACGAATACTTTGGCATACGCCAGATCACGGGACATCTCAACACCAGACACGGTAGTCATCATGCCCACGCGTGGGTCTTTGATTTCGCGCTGCAGGATGAGTGCGATTTCTTTCTGCATCTCCTGCGCGACGCGCTGCGGGCGACCAAATTCTTTCGCCATAATAAATTCTCCAGAATAAAGACAAAAAAGGGGCAATAAGCCCCTTTTTAAATTTCTTGCCGGGTGGCGCTTCGCTTACCCGGCCTACGCTTAATCATCTTCTCAGGATTTTGGGCTGCAAGTTGCGGCCCAAAAGACGACGAAGATTATGCGATGGTACGTTTGATCTCAATGATCTCGAACACTTCGATCATATCGCCAACGCGAACGTCGTTGTAGTTCTTAACGCCGATACCACATTCCATGCCGTTACGGACTTCGTTGACATCATCTTTGAAGCGGCGCAGGGATTCCAGCTCACCTTCATAGATAACCACGTTGTCGCGCAGTACGCGGATTGGGTTGTGACGTTTAATCGTACCTTCGGTAACCATACAGCCTGCGATAGCGCCGAATTTCGGTGATTTGAACACATCACGCACTTCAGCCAGACCAATGATCTGCTGTTTCAGCTCCGGAGACAGCATGCCGCTCATCGCTGCTTTCACTTCATCGATCAGATGATAGATGACGGAGTAGTAACGCAGATCCAGGCTTTCAGATTCGATAACTTTACGTGCAGATGCATCAGCACGGACGTTGAAGCCAACCAGAATCGCGTTGGATGCCGCTGCCAGAGTCGCGTCGGTTTCGGTGATACCACCTACGCCAGAACCAATGATCTTCACTTTGACTTCGTCGGTAGACAGTTTCAGTAAAGAGTCAGAAATCGCTTCGACAGAACCCTGCACGTCGGCTTTCAGGACGATGTTCACTTCGTGAACTTCACCATCAGTCATGTTAGCGAACATGTTTTCAAGTTTAGATTTCTGCTGACGAGCCAGTTTAACTTCACGGAATTTGCCCTGACGATACAGTGCAACTTCACGGGCTTTCTTCTCGTCACGAACGACAGTAACTTCGTCACCTGCAGCCGGAACACCGGACAGACCGAGGATTTCCACCGGAATGGATGGACCTGCTTCAAGGACTTCCTGACCCAATTCGTTACGCATCGCACGAACGCGACCGTATTCGAAGCCACAGAGTACGATGTCGCCTTTGTGCAGCGTACCTTCACGCACCAGTACGGTAGCAACCGGACCACGACCTTTATCCAGGAAGGATTCGATAACCGCACCGCTCGCCATACCTTTACGCACAGCCTTCAGTTCCAGTACTTCGGCCTGCAGCAGGATAGCGTCCAGCAGCTCATCGATACCGGTACCCGCTTTCGCAGAAACGTGAACGAATTGGCTCTCGCCGCCCCACTCTTCCGGCATGATGCCGTACTGGGACAGTTCGTTTTTAACGCGATCAGGATCCGCTTCTGGTTTATCGATCTTGTTGACTGCAACCACTACCGGCACACCTGCCGCTTTCGCGTGCTGGATTGCTTCGATAGTCTGCGGCATCACGCCGTCGTCTGCTGCAACAACCAGAACAACGATATCCGTTGCCTGAGCACCACGAGCACGCATGGAGGTAAACGCGGCGTGACCCGGGGTATCCAGGAAGGTGATCATACCGTTGTCAGTTTCAACGTGGTACGCACCGATGTGCTGAGTAATGCCGCCTGCTTCGCCAGAGGCCACTTTCGTGGAACGAATGTAGTCCAGCAGAGACGTTTTACCATGGTCAACGTGACCCATGATGGTGACTACCGGTGCGCGCGGTTCAGCCGCAGCGCCGGTATCACGGTCGCTCATTACCGCTTCTTCCAGCTCGTTTTCACGACGCAGGATAACTTTGTGGCCCATCTCTTCGGCAACCAGCTGTGCGGTTTCCTGGTCGATGACCTGGTTAATGGTCGCCATTGCGCCCAGTTTCATCATCGCTTTGATGACCTGAGAGCCTTTAACTGCCATTTTGTTCGCCAGATCGCCAACGGTGATGGTTTCACCGATCACAACGTCACGGTTAACGGCCTGAGCTGGCTTCTGGAAGCCCTGCTGCAGAGCGGAACCTTTACGCTGCTTACCGCCTTTACCACCGCGAACCGCGGCACGCGCTTCTTCACGGTCAGCTTTAGATTCAGCGTGTTTGTTGCCTTTCTTCGCCGGACGCGCTGCTTTCGTGCTGCGAGTACGACCACGGCCGCCTTCGACTTCACGATCGTTCTCGTCTTCAGCCTGGCGAGCGTGCTGGGAAGTGGTGACGTGATAATCGCTGGTATCTTCAACAGGTTCAGCGTTATTCACACCATTTTTCTCATTTTCTTCCGCCATACGGCGAGCTTCTTCCGCTACGCGGCGCGCTTCTTCTTCAAGCTTGCGACGTGCTTCTTCTTCCGCTTTACGCTTCAGTTCAGCGGCTTCATTTTCACGGCGGGCTTTTTCGGCCTGGGCGGTTTTAGTCATATCGTCGGTCTGTTGATTGCTCACTTTGTCTTTTTCCGCAGCTTCACGTTTCGCTTTATCAGCGGCTTCACGCTTAGCTTGTTCTGCGGCCTCACGTTCGGCTTTTTGTTGCGCCTCGCGTTTGGCAGCTTCTTCTGCCTCACGACGGGCTTGCTCTTCCGCTTCACGCTGCGCCTGCTCTTCCGCGGCAAGGCGTTCAGCCTCTTGCGGATCGCGTTTCACAAAGGTGCGTGTCTTGCGGACTTCGATTTGTACCGATTTACTTTTCCCACCGGTACCTGGAATATTGAGAGTACTGCGCGTTTTACGCTGCAATGTCAACTTATCCGGCGCAGAGCCGTTTTCACGGTTCAGGTGCGCCAGTAAGGTTTGTTTCTCTTGTGCGGATACAGAGTCGTCAGCAGACTTCGGGATACCTGCATCAGCAAATTGCTGTACCAGGCGATCCACGGAGGTCTGTATCTCTGCAGCCAGTGTTTTTACGGTTACATCTGTCATACTGTTCCTTCCTGCTACAGTTTATTACGCTTCGTCGCCGAACCAGCAAATATTACGGGCAGCCATAATCAGCTCACCGGCTTTTTCGTCGGTCAACCCTTCGATATCAGCCAGATCATCAATGCCCTGTTCAGCGAGATCTTCCAGCGTACAAACACCACGGGCAGCCAGTTTGAAGGCCATCTCACGATCCAATCCTTCCAGATTCAGCAGATCGTCAGCCGGTTTGTTATCACCGAGGCTTTCTTCCTGGGCCAGTGCCAGAGTGGTCAGTGCGTTTTTAGCACGCTCGCGCAGCGCTTCAACGGTCTGTTCATCCAGGCCGTCGATTTCCAGCAGCTCTTTCATTGGCACGTAGGCCAGTTCTTCCAGCGTCGCAAAACCTTCTTCCACCAGAACGGTCGCGAAATCTTCATCGATATCGAGATATTTGGTGAAGGTGTCAATGGCTGCATGTGCTTCTGCCTGATGCTTCGCCTGCAGGTCATCAACGGTCATCACGTTGAGTTCCCAACCGCTCAGTTGTGAAGCCAGGCGGACGTTCTGACCATTACGTCCAATCGCCTGCGCCAGGTTACCGGCTTCAACCGCGATATCCATGGTGTGTTTGTCTTCATCCACCACGATAGAAGCGACGTCTGCTGGCGCCATTGCGTTAATCACGAATTGCGCCGGGTTATCATCCCACAGGACGATATCAATACGCTCGCCGCCCAGTTCGGTAGAAACCGCCTGAACGCGCGCACCGCGCATACCAACACACGCGCCGACCGGATCAATACGCTTGTCGTTGGTCTTAACGGCGATTTTCGCACGCGACCCTGGATCGCGAGCTGCCGCTTTAATTTCGATCACTTCTTCGCCAATTTCTGGCACTTCAATGCGGAACAGTTCAACCAGCATTTCCGGTTTGGAACGAGTTACGAACAGTTGCGCACCGCGCGCTTCCGGGCGTACAGAGTACAGAACGCCACGAATACGGTCACCAGGGCGGAAGTTTTCACGCGGGAGCATGTCTTCACGCAGGATCACGGCTTCAGCATTGCTGCCCAGATCCAGAGAAATGTTGTCGCGGTTTACTTTCTTCACCACGCCAGTAACGATTTCGCCTTCGTGCTCGCGGAACTGATCAACAACCATTGCACGTTCAGCTTCACGTACTTTCTGTACGATAACCTGTTTCGCGGTCTGGGTAGTGATACGGTCAAAGGTGACAGATTCAATCTGATCTTCAACATATTCGCCCACGTTCAGACTTTCGTCTTCGAAACGTGCCGCTTCCAGCGTAATTTCTTTGGTCGGCTGAGTAACTTCTTCTACGATTACCCAACGACGGAAGGTATCGAAATCACCGCTTTTACGATCGATTTCTACGCGAACGTCGATCTCTTGCTCATATTTTTTCTTTGTTGCTGTAGCCAGCGCACTTTCCAGCGCTTCAAAAATTTTCTCGCGTGGCAGCGCTTTTTCGTTGGATACGGCTTCAACAACAGCCAAAATTTCTTTGTTCATCGCGGGCTTTTCACCTCAATCCAGACTGTTAAAAGTGGGGAACCAGGTTCGCCTTCTGGATATTACTCAGCGCGAACACTTCATCTTTACCGTCGACTGTGACCGTGATCATCTCACCGTCCACCGCTTTGATAACGCCCTGCCATTTACGGCGGTTTTGTACAGCCATACGAAGAACCAGCGTGACTTCTTCACCCAGGAAACGCACGTAGTGTTCAGCTGTGAACAGAGGACGGTCGAGACCCGGAGAGGAGACTTCCAGGTTATAGGCAACGGTGATCGGGTCTTCGACATCCATCACGGCGCTTACCTGATGGCTCACATCAGCACAATCATCAACATTGATGCCATCTTCACTATCAATATAGATGCGCAGTGTGGATGTGCGACCGCGAATAAATTCGATGCCGACCAGTTCGTAGCCCAGGGCTTCAACCGGCGCTGTAATCATCTCTGTTAATTTTTGCTCTAATGTGGACAAGCCCACCCCCAAGACATAAAAAAAGGGCCTAAAGCCCAGTTATTCTGTAGTCAGATAACAAAAAACCCCGATAAATCGGGGTTTTAGATAACTGAACCCTATAACCGCACCTGCGGTTCGGAAAACCTTCCGAAAGAATTTTTTTCAAATCCAGCTACGAAGGCCTAAGTCTCCACAGTATATTTGAAAAAGAACTCTAAGGGAAAGTGGTTGCGGGGGCCGGATTTGAACCGACGACCTTCGGGTTATGAGCCCGACGAGCTACCAGGCTGCTCCACCCCGCGCCTGAAACGTGGCAAATTTTACGCGTTTTGGGTAAAAAATGCAAATACTGCTGGGATTTGGTACCGAGGACGGGACGTAAAATCTGCGCACAGTATATTGATTCACTATGCGTTATGTCAACCTTGTTACGACTATGCAAATCAATGAATGCTGGCCCGTGGATGTTCAGCAAGATAAATATGCCATCCACGCCGTTATTTAACGAAATTATCACTAAACTCTTCCTGTCATCCAGAAAAGATGATTAAATGAAAACTCATTTATTTTGCATAAAAATGCAATTAGTATAATAAGCCGACCTCTTCACCAGTCTATCAAGCAGGGTTTTATTTTATGACGACGATTCTCAAGCATCTCCCGGTAGGTCAACGTATTGGTATCGCTTTTTCCGGCGGCCTGGACACCAGTGCAGCACTGCTGTGGATGCGACAAAAAGGGGCTGTCCCATATGCATATACTGCGAATTTGGGCCAGCCGGATGAGGATGACTATGACGCCATCCCTCGCCGTGCAATGGAATATGGTGCTGAGAATGCTCGCCTGGTAGATTGCCGTAAGCAACTGGTTGCCGAAGGGATCGCTGCCATTCAGTGCGGTGCATTCCACAACACCACCGGCGGACTGACCTATTTCAATACCACCCCGCTGGGTCGTGCAGTCACCGGCACCATGCTGGTTGCTGCCATGAAAGAAGATGGCGTAAATATCTGGGGTGACGGTAGCACCTATAAAGGGAACGATATTGAACGTTTCTATCGTTACGGCCTGCTGACCAACGCCGAACTGCAGATTTACAAACCATGGCTGGATACCGACTTCATCGACGAACTCGGCGGTCGCCATGAGATGTCCGAATTTATGATTGCCTGTGGTTTCGACTACAAGATGTCTGTCGAAAAAGCGTATTCCACCGACTCCAATATGCTCGGGGCGACCCACGAAGCTAAAGACCTCGAGTTCCTGAACTCCAGCGTCAAAATCGTCAACCCGATTATGGGCGTGAAGTTCTGGGATGAGAGCGTGAAGATCCCGGCAGAAGAAGTGACCGTGCGTTTTGAACAAGGCCATCCGGTTGCCCTGAACGGTAAGACCTTCAGTGACGACGTTGAGATGATGCTGGAAGCCAACCGTATCGGCGGCCGTCATGGTCTGGGTATGAGCGACCAGATTGAAAACCGTATCATTGAAGCAAAAAGCCGCGGTATCTATGAAGCCCCGGGGATGGCACTGCTGCACATCGCCTACGAGCGTCTGCTGACCGGTATTCACAACGAAGACACCATTGAGCAGTATCACGCGCACGGTCGCCAGTTGGGTCGTCTGCTGTATCAGGGCCGCTGGTTCGACTCTCAGGCGCTGATGCTGCGTGATGGTCTGCAACGTTGGGTAGCCAGCCAGATCACCGGCGAAGTCACGCTGGAACTGCGTCGCGGTAACGACTATTCAATCCTCAACACCGTGTCTGACAACCTGACCTACAAGCCAGAACGTCTGACCATGGAGAAAGGTGATTCGGTATTCTCGCCAGACGATCGTATCGGTCAGTTGACTATGCGTAATCTGGATATCACCGATACCCGCGAGAAGCTGTTTGGCTACGCGCAGTCTGGCCTGCTGACCGCTTCTTCCACAACCGGCCTGCCGCAGGTTGAGAATCTGGAAAATAAGGCGAAGTAAAGATACACCATCTTAAGGCCGCGAAAGCGGCCTTTTTTATGCGCGGAATATAGAGTGTTTGTAGGCCTGATAAGCGTAGCACCATCAGGCGTTGTAATAATGTCGGATGGCGTCGTAAACGCCTTATCAGGCCTACAGCCACAAATGACAGACGAAAAAAAAGACGCTTTTCAGCGTCTTTTTTCGGAATTTGGTACCGAGGATGGGACTCGAACCCACAAGCCCGTTAGGGCACTACCACCTCAAGGTAGCGTGTCTACCAATTCCACCACCTCGGTACAGAATATTTAGTGCGGGATATCGCTGGTCGGCTGAGCCGGAGCAGCTGGCTGAGTTTGTTCGGTTTTCGCCGGTGCGCTCAGATTTTCCCACTCACTTCCTTTATTGGTCTTATTGCTGTTCATGTTACCCAGCACCAGACTGATAATGAAGAACAGAGTTCCTAACACAGCTGTCATACGGGTCATGAAGTTGCCAGAACCACTTGAACCAAACAGTGTACCAGAAGCGCCTGCGCCAAAAGAGGCTCCCATATCAGCGCCTTTGCCTTGCTGCAGCATGATCAAGCCTACCAGGCCAATTGCCACAATAAGGAAAACTACTAAAAGAGCTTCGTGCATAATCAACCTGTTCCTTGCGGAGTTGCCGCGTACAATGCTTCGACCAATAAAGCGGGAATTTCAACTGTTTCCCACTGAAGCGGGTGTGAATACTAACCAAAGCGAATAACCTTCGCAAGGGCAATTTGTTAGCATTGTATCAAGTGCGGAAAAAATCGCCACATCAATCAAAAACGCAGCAACTTATCCCAGCATCGCTGCATTACTGACCGCTGATCGTCAAGGTTTGCCCAAACAACAATTGGGATCTCACAAACCAGATCCGAATTTTCTGGCCAACACTGAATGATCTCCTGATTCACCAGCTCCTCAGCCACCATTGATTCAGGTAACCATGCCATTCCCATATGGCGCAGTACCATTTCTCGTATTGTTTCGCTTAGCCCAGTCTCAAACACTTTTTTCAACCGTGGGCGCACTCGTTGTTCTGCCGGATCAATAATACGTCTGACAAAGGTATAGTCGCTGTAGCATAGCCAGGGGATCGCGGTATGCGGATCATCCAGTTTGTCCGCGAGTTGCGCAGAAACCACCGGGATAAAACGCTCATATCGCCATAAAGAACGTTTCAGCCCTCCGGCAATCTCCAGCCCCGGTTGTGAAGAGGGTAAATCGTACGTCACCAGCATATCAATTTGCCGGTTTATCAGGGCATTAAAGTGATTATCAATCCCCTGGATGCTGGCATTTACCGTGAAGTTTAATTGCGGTTCACTTTGGCGCAAATAGTTGATCATATCCGGCAAGATATTCACCGACAGCGTATGCAGGCTAACCATTACCAGCGTATTGTCCGTTGCTGGCATCATCGCCGACAGCTCGTGGCGCGCCTCTGTTAACGTGCTGAGGACGTGCCTGGCATAAGGTTCAAAGCGTTCGCCATAACAGGTTAGTGTAACGGGCGTCGTGGTGCGGTCAAACAGCGGGACCCCCAACATCTCCTCCAGAGCCTTTATACGTCGGCTTAGCGCGGGTTGGGTGATATGCCGCTGTATCGCTGCCTGGGAGTAATTCCCATACTGACTCAACGCCAGAAAATCTTCTAACCACTTCGAATCCACGTCTCATTCCCCATCATGCCATAACCGTATCCACCGATGACAAATCGGCAATAGTCACAGTTATAGTAATGGCTTTAATGTGGGCATCATAACAACAATATTCTGTTTCACCTGCCGACTCTCACCCTCGACGTTTGACAGGACCGATATGTTTACTTTACTGACCAATGCCCGCGTTTTTTCTCCGGAGGATTTAGGCCTCTGTTCCCTGCTCATACATGCCGATCGCATTGTGGCTGTTGAAAAAGATATTGCACTCTTTGATGGTGTCAAAGAGGTCATCGATTGCCGCGGTAAGTGGGTAATTCCCGGAATTATCGATCAGCATGTTCATCTTACCGGCGGCGGCGGTGAAGCCGGCTTTGCCAGCCGGACGCCAGCCGTCAAGCTGCGCGATCTGATTCAGGCCGGTATTACGACGGTCGTCGGCGTGCTGGGTACTGATGCGATATCCCGCTCCCCGAAAGATCTTTACGCCAAAATGCAGTCCCTCAATCTGGAAGGCCTGCGTGCGTATATGCATACCGGAGCCTACGCGGTACCCAGCCCGACAATTACACGATCCATTCGCGATGATATGGCATTTATCCCGGCAATCCTGGGTGTCAAAATCGCCCTCGCCGACCACCGTGGCTCTTACCCCTCTTTCCAGGAATTATTGAGGATAGTCAGTGATATCCGCGTGGCTTCACTGCTGGCCGGAAAAAAAGGGTTGCTGCACGTACACCTGGGCAATCTGCCGGAAGGGATGTCACAGCTGATGGAACTGTGTGATGCCGGTATTCCAATTCATCACATTTCACCGACGCATGTCGCGAGGACAGAAGCATTGTTCGAACAGGCTATCGCTTTCGCACATCGCGGTGGCCATATCGACGTGACGTCTGGCGGCAGTCGATTTATGCCCCAGGAGCAAGCGATTCTCCACGCGCTGGAATCACAGGTTCCGGCCGATCGCATCACCATTAGCTCTGATGGCAATGGCAGCGTGCCGCGCTTTAATGCGCAAGGCATCGTAGAAGGGTTAAGCGCCGCGCCGGTAGCTGGCAACCTCAACCTGCTGCCTCGTCTGATTGATGTCGGTATTCCAGTGTCTCAGGCGATCGCGATGTTGACGGCGAACGTCGCACGCTCACTGGGTATTTCTGGCGGCGTACTTTGCGCAGGAGAACGTGCTGATATTTGCGTGCTCAATGACGACCTCTCACTGGCCCACCTGTTTGCCGCTGGAAAGCCGCTACTGCGTGATGGTGAGTGTCTGGTTACCGGCAACTTCGAGTAAGGGGGCGAGAATGTCATTATTACTGGCGCTACTCGCCATCATTTTTGCCGGACGTCTGATCCTGAAAAAGTACCACCCTCAGTCGGTGTTGCTCTTAACCGGGATCGTACTACTGCTTGTCGCGCATTTTAGCGGGATGACCACGCTCAGTAGCCTGGTAAAAAAGAGCACCGGATTTGGCCCCTTTGACGCCTTTGAGTTTATTCGCGACACCCTGAGCGTGCGTCTCGGCGGTCTCGGGCTACAAATCATGCTGATAGGTGGCTTTGCCACCTATATGTCGGCCATTGGCGCAAGTCAGGTGCTGGTGCGCGTCACATCCCGCCCCTTGCAACGTCTGAACTCCCCTTACCTGCTGCTAGGGCTGGCCTTGCTGCTGGGCCAATTTCTGTCGCTATTTATCAGTAGCGCCACCGGACTGGGTCTGCTATTGATGGCAACGCTTTACCCCCTGCTGACCCGTCTTGGCTGCAGCCGCGCCGCCGTTGCTGCAGTTATCGCCAGTACCTGTGCCGTTGAATTTGGCCCGGGTTCCGGGAACTCAGTTCTCGCCGCCAAAACGGCGGGTATCGAGGTAGTTAACTATTTTGTTCAGGATCAGTTACCGATCGTTGTCCCCGTTATTCTGTTCATCGCCCTGCTGCATATTGTTGTACAACGCTTTTTCGATCGCCGGGAGAGCGATGACAATACCGCGCAGCAAATGCAGACATTAACCTCAACCGAAGAAGCCGAAGCGCCGGTTGCCTGGCTATTCCTGCCGATGTTACCGCTGGTGTTGATGCTGGTGTGCAGTGATTTAGTATTCAGCTCACTCAAAATTACGCTCGATACCGCCGTACTGATAAGCCTGGCCATTACCCTGATTTGCGAATATTGCCGCCATCGTAAAGCTCGCGACGTGATGGCTGGCGTACAAAAAGTCTTCGACAGCATGGGCAGTGTGTTTGCCACGGTAGTCACGCTGATTATCGCCGGTGAAGTCTTCTCCGCCGGTCTGAAAGCGATTGGTGCGGTTGATGCGCTGCTGTCACTCTCAGGAGAATTTGGCCTCAGCGCAGCTTCCATAATCTTGCTGATGACGCTAATCACCTTTGCGATTTCAGCGTTAATGGGCTCCGGAAATGCAGCATTTTTCTCCTTCGCCCCGATGGTGCCGGATATCAGCCGCCATATCGGCAGCGACGTGGCGGTTATGATGCTACCGATTCAGATCTCAGCGGGCATTGGACGGACATTGTCGCCTATTGCCGGCGTGATTATCGCCATCGCCGGGATCGCAGGTGTATCACCGGTGGATATCGTTAAACGCACCGCAATTCCGATGCTGGGAGGATGGCTGCTGATGATTGCGCTGACATTCGCCCGATCCGGACACTTGTTGGCGGTTCTCCCGTGGCTGAGCGTCCTCGTGCTATTGATGGTCGGTGGCTACTTCTGGCAGCGCCGACGTAAACAGCCGCTGGCAGTACAGTAAAAAAAACCGGAGTCTCTCAGACTCCGGCTCTTACACTTTACGGAAAGGGTTAAACGGCTTTCACTGCATCCGCAATGCGGTGCGCAAACTCCGTAACCTGTGCTTCGTCTTCACCTTCAACCATCACACGGATTAATGGCTCAGTGCCCGACTTACGCAGCAGTACGCGTCCACGGTTACCCAGTGCCGCTTCAACCTCTGCCATCACCGCTTTCACGCTTTCGTGTTCCAGCGGATCGCCGCTGCCTGCGGTGTAACGTACGTTAACCAGCAGTTGCGGGAACATTTTCATGCCGCTGCACAGATCGTGCAGACTCATATGGTTACGCACCATCGCTGCCAGTACCTGCAGACCCGCCACAATACCGTCACCCGTGGTGGTTTTATCCAGCAGGATCACATGACCTGAGTTTTCCGCGCCGATACGCCAGCCTTTTTCCTGCATTTTTTCCAGTACATAACGGTCGCCCACTTTCGCACGAGCAAACGGAATGCCCAGTTGTTTCAGCGCCAGCTCGAGGCCCATGTTGCTCATCAGAGTACCCACCGCGCCGCCGCGCAGTTGCCCCTGGCGCAGCGCTTCACGAGCGATGATGTACATGATCTGGTCGCCGTCGACTTTATTACCTTCGTGATCAACCATAATGACGCGGTCGCCGTCACCGTCCAGAGCAATACCCAGATCGGCTTTTTCCGCGATTACGCGCGCCTGCAGCGCACGAACATCGGTCGCGCCGACTTCTTCATTGATGTTCACGCCGTTCGGTTCACAGCCAATCGCAATGACGGTAGCACCCAGCTCGCGCAGTACATTTGGCGCAATGTGGTACGTTGCGCCGTTAGCGCAGTCCACCACAATTTTAAGCTCGTTCAGGCTCAGTTCATTCGGGAATGTGCCTTTGCAGAACTCAATATAACGACCGGCAGCATCGACAATACGACTGGCTTTACCCAGTTCGGCCGAATCCACGCAGGTGATTGCTTTTTCCATCTCCGCTTCAATTGCTTCTTCAACTGCATCCGGCAGTTTGGTCCCGTCGATGGAGAAGAATTTAATCCCGTTGTCATAAAATGGGTTGTGAGAAGCGGAGATAACAATCCCGGCTTCAGCACGGAAAGCACGCGTCAGATAAGCAACGGCAGGTGTTGGCATGGGGCCGGTGAAAGAAGCTGACAACCCCGCGGCAGCCAGGCCCGCTTCCAGCGCGGACTCCAGCATATAGCCGGAAATACGCGTATCTTTACCGATAATGATTTTGCGTGAACCATGACGTGCCAGCACTTTTCCTGCCGCCCAGCCCAGCTTGAGCACAAAGTCAGGAGTGATTGGAGCGTCGCCTACACGACCACGAATCCCATCGGTGCCAAAATATTTACGATTACTCATAGCGTTTGTTTTCCTTTGCAGACAATGTGGCTTCCACCACACGCATCGCTTCTACGGTTTCTTTGACGTCATGGACACGAATAATCTGCGCTCCCTGCATTGCGGCAATGACCGCGCATGCAAGGCTGCCGCTCAAACGCTCAGATGGACCCACATTGAGCAATTGGCCAACCATTGATTTTCGTGACATCCCTACCAGCAGCGGCAGATTAAAATGATGAAATTCCGCCAGACGAGCCAGCAATGTGTAGTTGTGAGTAAGATTTTTACCGAATCCGAATCCTGGGTCGAGTAGCAATTTATCTTTTGTGATTCCGGCCCGTTCACAACGTGCTATTTGCTCAACAAAGTAACGATTTACCTCAGCAAATACATCCTCATACTTCGGTGCTTCCTGCATAGTTTTCGGCTGCCCCTGCATATGCATCAGGCAAACCGGCAATCCAGTTTCTGCCGCAGCTTCCAGCGCGCCCGGCTCCGAGAGTGAGCGAATGTCATTAATGATATGTGCGCCCACTCTGGCGCACTCACGAATGACCTCTGGTTTTGAGGTATCTACCGAAATCCACACTTCAAAACGTTGAGCAATTGCCTCCACCACCGGGATCACTCGCTGCAGTTCTTCTTCCACGCTAACATCCGCCGCTCCCGGTCGCGTAGACTCACCACCCACATCAATGATAGTCGCCCCTGCGTTAATCATCAGATTTGCGTGTTTTACCGCCTCAACCAGAGAGTTGTGCGCCCCGCCATCAGAAAAAGAGTCTGGTGTGACGTTTAAAATCCCCATGACGTGGGGATGGCTGAGATCCAGCGAAGATCCCTGAGCAAAGAGTTTCATAGTGTTATCCCTGGTATATACCCAATGAATTTCGAGTTGCATCTGCATTAGCTTTCATCGCTCACCCCAGTCACGTACTGATGTACGCTCCAGGGGATTCCCTGCGTCGCCGCCTTGATGCAACTCGAAATTCATTGGGTATAAGTTGATAAATAAAAAAACCCCGGAGCAAGCCCCAGGGTTTTCAATTAAAACATGGTCATCAGATGACGATAACTTATTTGTCGCCTAACTGCTCTGACATGTTGCCCGGGTTCGGCGTACGCGGCTCTTCAGCCGGACGCGGTGCACTCGGGGTGCCATTGTTGCCAGAGTTGTTAGATGAACCAGACTCTTCCCAACCCGCTGGCGGGCGCACATCGCGGCGAGCCATCAGATCATCAATCTGCGGTGCATCGATGGTCTCATATTTCATGAGCGCATCTTTCATCGAGTGCAGAATGTCCAGGTTATCGTTCAGCAGACGGCGAGCACGGTCATAGTTGCGCTCAATCAGTGATTTCACTTCCTGATCGATAATACGCGCGGTTTCATCGGACATATGTTTTGCTTTCGCAACAGAACGACCGAGGAACACTTCGCCTTCTTCTTCCGCGTACAGCAACGGCCCCAGTTTGTCAGAGAAGCCCCACTGAGTGACCATGTTACGCGCCAGGTTCGTCGCGACTTTAATGTCGTTGGACGCACCGGTAGAAACATGTTCAGCACCGTAGATGATCTCTTCCGCCAGGCGACCGCCGTACAGCGTGGAGATCTGACTTTCCAGTTTCTGACGGCTGGCGCTAATTGCGTCGCCTTCAGGCAGGAAGAAGGTGACACCCAGCGCACGACCGCGCGGAATAATCGTCACTTTGTGCACCGGATCGTGCTCCGGCACCAGGCGACCGATGATTGCATGGCCAGCTTCGTGATACGCGGTAGATTCTTTCTGCGCTTCCGTCATCACCATGGAGCGACGTTCCGCACCCATCATGATTTTGTCTTTCGCTTTCTCAAACTCAACCATCGATACAACACGCTTGTTACCACGCGCTGCAAACAGTGCCGCTTCGTTCACCAGGTTCGCAAGGTCCGCACCGGAGAAACCAGGCGTACCACGAGCAATGATTGCCGCATCGATATCCGGAGACAGCGGTACGCGACGCATATGCACTTTCAGAATCTGTTCACGACCGCGAACGTCTGGCAGCCCCACCACAACCTGACGGTCAAAACGGCCTGGGCGCAGCAGCGCAGGGTCAAGAACATCCGGACGGTTAGTTGCCGCGATAACGATAATACCTTCGTTACCTTCGAAGCCGTCCATCTCAACCAGCATCTGGTTCAGCGTCTGTTCACGTTCATCGTGACCGCCACCCAGACCAGCGCCACGCTGGCGACCTACGGCGTCGATTTCATCGATGAAGATGATACACGGTGCCGCTTTCTTGGCTTGTTCGAACATGTCACGCACACGAGATGCGCCCACACCAACGAACATTTCCACGAAATCAGAACCGGAAATTGTGAAGAATGGAACCTTCGCTTCACCCGCGATGGCTTTTGCCAGCAGGGTTTTACCTGTACCCGGAGGACCAACCATCAGGACGCCTTTCGGGATCTTACCGCCCAGCTTCTGGAAACGGCTCGGTTCGCGCAGGTATTCAACCAGTTCAGCGACCTCTTCTTTCGCTTCGTCACAACCCGCGACATCAGCAAAAGTGGTTTTGATCTGATCTTCGGTCAACATGCGCGCTTTGCTCTTACCGAACGACATGGCACCTTTGCCACCACCGCCCTGCATTTGACGCATAAAGAAGATCCAGACACCAATCAGCAGCAGCATTGGGAACCAGGAAATGAAGATAGAAGCCAGCAGGCTCGGCTCTTCAGGCGGCTCACCAACAACCTTGACGTTTTTGGTCAGCAGGTTATCAAGCAGCTTCGGATCGTTAACCGGAATGTAGGTCGTGTAACGGTTACTATCTTTCTTGGTAACGTTAATCTCACGTCCGTTGATACGCGCTTCACGAACCTGGTCCTGATTGACCTCTTGCAGGAAGGTAGAGTAATCAACCTTACGGCCATTAGACTCGCTGGGCCCAAAGCTCTGGAATACTGACATCAGCACAACGGCAATGACCAGCCAGAGTATTAGGTTTTTCGCCATGTCACTCAAGGGATTAACCTCATATTACAACTGTGTTAAAAACAGCGTCAGGATACTCTATATCCAGTGTCTTTCAAACTTTCGTTTGAAATCTACCGGTTATGGTTTACGCCCGGTCGCTACAATGTACACTTCACGCGAACGGGCGCGAGAAGAGTCCGGCTTACGAACTTTGACCTTCGTAAACAGGGAGCGAATCTCTCTTAGATACTCATCGAAGCCTTCGCCCTGGAACACCTTCACTACAAAACTACCACCTGGCGCTAATACATCACGAGCCATTCCAAGTGCCAGTTCAACCAGATACATGGCCCGGGGAATATCCACCGCCGGTGTTCCACACATATTTGGCGCCATATCAGACATGACAACTTGTACTTTACTGTCACCTACACGCTCAAGTAACGCTTTCAGGACTAATTCATCACGAAAGTCGCCCTGAAGGAAGTCCACACCAACGATTGGATCCATAGGTAAAAGATCGCAAGCGATAATGCGGCCGCTGTTTCCGATCTGCGTAACCGCATATTGCGACCAGCCACCGGGTGCAGCGCCGAGGTCAACAATCGTCATCCCCGGTTTAAAAATTTTGTCACTTTGCTGTATTTCATCAAGTTTAAACCAGGCACGGGAACGTAACCCCTTTTTCTGTGCCTGTTGAACATATTTATCGCTAAAGTGTTCCTGAAGCCAGCGACTCGAGCTGGCAGAACGCTTTTTACCTGTCATTTCACTTTCCCATCGGGCAGTTCATCGTAACCAATGGTGTAAATATCTACACAGCTATTTGGCGATATATGGGAGATGGCGGTAGAATGACCCGTTTTCAATCCCAACGTAAGCAAAAATATACGATGAATCTGAGTACTAAACAAAAACAGCACCTGAAAGGTCTGGCACATCCGCTCAAGCCTGTAGTTATGCTTGGCAATAATGGTTTGACCGAAGGGGTACTGGCCGAGATTGAACAAGCGTTAGAGCACCATGAGCTTATCAAGGTGAAAATCGCCTCGGAAGATCGCGATACTAAAACCTTGATCGTGGAAGCTATCGTACGCGAAACCGGCGCCTGCAATGTACAGGTCATCGGCAAAACGCTGGTACTGTATCGCCCGACTAAAGAACGTAAAATCTCGCTGCCACGCTAAGAATATCCCAAAGTTGAACACGAAGTTTGTGTAAAACGCGGGAATTTCCGCTAGCAGGAGAGCAAAATGCCACGCTCTCTTCGTTGATAAAAGGCCGCTATGCGGCCTTTTTCCTTTCTTTACAATACATCAACATCTTGAGTATTGGGAAATTCTTACAGGTATTCGACCTTCGTCACTTCATACTCAACTTCGCCGCCCGGCGTTTTGATAACCACCACGTCATCCTGCTCTTTACCAATCAGGCCACGAGCAATAGGTGAGTTCACCGAAATCAGGTTTTGTTTAAAATCGGCCTCATCATCGCCCACAATGCGCCAGGTCTGCTCTTCATCGTTATCAAGATTCAGAACGGTAACCGTCGCACCGAACACAACGCGGCCGTTATTTGGCATTTTAGTGACGTCAATAACCTGCGCGTTAGACAGTTTGGCTTCGATATCTTTAATGCGACCCTCGCAGAATCCCTGCTGTTCACGCGCCGCGTGATACTCCGCGTTCTCTTTCAGGTCACCGTGTTCACGCGCTTCCGCGATCGCGGCAATAATTTCAGGGCGACGCACAGATTTAAGAAAATCCAGTTCTTCGCGCAGTTTTTCAGCACCACGTAAGGTCATCGGGATAGCTTGCATTTGTTATACCTCTTGAACATTCCTGTAGGGGGTGGTTGTCCTCACCCCGGCTGCTAAGCCCACTCTGGCATACGCCATGCCAGAGTCAGAAGCAAAAAAATACCGACCCGGGGCACGAGGTCCCAGGTCAGCTACAATTCTCCATTTGATGTTCATTTTACCCTGGAGTTCCCTATGGGTCATCGTTTACTTTTTGGGGCGTTGCGCCGTAGTATGACGGCCTGTTTCCAGGTTGTTAGCGCGAGATTATGCGATTTTCCAGATTTACTATTGGATTGACTGCCAGTATAGCGTTCAGCGTTCAGGCTGCGAACGTCGACGAGTATATCAATCAGCTCCCTGCCGGGGCCAACCTCGCCCTTATGGTACAGAAGGTTGGCGCTCCTGCTCCTGCTATTGATTTTCATAGCCAGCAGATGGCACTCCCCGCCAGTACCCAGAAAGTGATCACCGCGCTGGCGGCATTGATTCAGCTCGGGCCGGACTTTCGTTTTACCACCACGCTTGAGACGAAAGGCAACGTGGAAGGCGGAGTATTAAAAGGTGACTTAGTAGCGCGATTTGGTGCCGATCCGACGTTAAAACGTCAGGATATCCGCAATATGGTGGCAACCCTGAAAAAATCAGGCGTGACGCAAATTGCCGGAAATGTCCTGATCGACACCTCTATTTTCGCCAGTCATGATAAAGCCCCTGGCTGGCCCTGGAACGACATGACGCAGTGTTTTAGCGCACCGCCCGCAGCAGCCATTGTCGATCGTAACTGTTTCTCGGTTTCACTCTACAGCGCGCAAAAACCCAACGATCTCGCCTTTATTCGCGTGGCATCTTATTACCCGGTCACCATGTTCAGCCAGGTGCGTACTCTCGCCCGAGGTTCTGCGGAAGCGCAATATTGTGAACTGGATGTGGTTCCCGGCGATCTCAACCGCTATACGCTGACCGGATGCCTGCCCCAACGAGCCGATCCGCTGCCGCTGGCGTTCGCCATTCAGGACGGAGCCAGCTATGCCGGGGCGATTATCAAAGATGAGCTAAAACAAGCAGGGATCACCTACAGCGGTACGCTGCTGCGCCAGACGCTGGTCAACGAGCCGGGAACGGTGGTCGCCAGTAAGCAGTCGGCGCCACTGCATGACCTGCTTAAGATTATGCTGAAAAAATCGGACAACATGATTGCCGATACCGTTTTCCGTATGATTGGTCATGCCCGATTTAACGTACCGGGCACCTGGCGGGCAGGTTCAGATGCCGTACGTCAGATCCTGCGTCAGCAGGCGGGCGTCGATATTGGCAACACGATTATTGCCGACGGCTCTGGCCTCTCTCGCCATAACCTGATTGCCCCCGCCACCATGATGCAGGTGCTGCAATACATCGCGCAGCATGACAATGAGCTGAACTTTATCACCATGCTACCGCTGGCTGGCCACGATGGCTCCCTGCAATACCGTGCAGGCCTGCATCAGGCTGGTGTTGATGGTAAGGTTTCAGCGAAAACAGGCTCACTTCAAGGGGTGTACAACCTCGCGGGGTTCATCACCACCGCCAGCGGGCAACGCATGGCGTTCGTGCAGTATCTGTCTGGCTATGCGGTAGAGCCTGCAGACCAGCGCAACCGACGTATTCCACTGGTGCGCTTCGAGAGTCGGCTGTACAAAGATATATATCAAAATAACTGAGTATGTTTGCCGGATGGCGGCGCAAACGCGCCTTATCCGGCCTACAGCGCGTCCTGGAAACAAAAACCCCGGCAACATGGCCGGGGTTTTTATTGGGATTAACGCTTGTAAATGAACTCAACGCCTTCTTCGTCGTCTTCGTCCCAATCATCATCCCAGTCATCTTCCGCTTCGTCTTCGACTTCAGCGAGCTGCTGGCGGTGATAATCATCCCACATGAACTCAACTTTCTCCGGCTGTTTCGCTTCTTCAGCCTGAACGATTGGGTTCTCAATGATAAAGGTCATTACATCCCAGCAAAGATCCTTCACACCCAGCTGGCTGGCGGCAGAGATCAGGTAATATTTACCTTCCCAGCCCAGCGCTTCAGCGATGGCTTTCGCTTTTTCTTCCGCTTCAGCTTTGTCCATCAAATCAATTTTGTTGAACACTAACCAGCGTGGTTTAGACGCCAGATCCTGACTGTATTTTTCCAGTTCGCCAATAATGATACGGGCGTTTTCTACCGGATCGGAACCGTCAATCGGATCGATATCAATGAGGTGCAGCAACACGCGGCAACGCTCCAGGTGCTTCAGGAAGCGGATACCAAGACCAGCGCCTTCAGCTGCGCCTTCAATCAGACCCGGAATGTCGGCAACCACGAAGCTCTTTTCGTTGTCCATACGCACAACGCCGAGGCTCGGTACCAGCGTGGTGAACGGATAATCCGCCACTTTCGGTTTCGCCGCAGACACTGCACGGATAAACGTCGATTTACCGGCGTTTGGCATACCCAGCATACCCACGTCTGCCAGCAGCATCAGCTCCAGCATCAGGTCACGCTTATCGCCAGGTGTACCCATCGTTTTCTGACGCGGGGTACGGTTGACCGACGATTTAAAACGGGTGTTACCCAGACCGTGCCAGCCGCCTTTAGCGACCATCAGACGCTGACCGTGTTTGGTCATGTCGCCCATGGTTTCGCCCGTGCCCTGATCGATAACACGCGTACCGACAGGCACTTTAATCGTGACATCTTTACCACGCTTACCGGTGCAATCACGGCTTGCGCCATTCTGACCACGTTCCGCACGGAATGATTTTTCAAAACGGTAATCGATCAGCGTGTTCAGGTTTTCGTCGGCTTCCAGCCAGACGTCACCGCCATCACCACCGTCACCACCGTCCGGACCGCCTTTTGGGATGTATTTTTCGCGGCGGAAGCTGACACAACCGTTACCGCCATCGCCTGCAACGACCAGAATCGATGCTTCATCAACAAACTTCATTTTACTCTCCGTAAATCATTCGCCTGAGCGGGGTTGCGAAACCACCGTTTCATGCTTACGTAAACCGCCCCAAATTCGATGACCAATGGCGGAATACATCGCGCCCGCAACCACGATAAACGCACCGAGATAACCTAAAAGGTTTAGCATCGGTCTGGCGAAGAAATCGGGCCAGGCCAGTGATAATAAATCTGAAAATAACAACGTAAACAGCGGCGTGAGCGTAATTATGGCGCTCACCTGCGCCGCCTGCCAGCGAGCCATTGCTTCCGCAAGGGCACCGTATCCTACCAGCGTATTCAGGCCGCAGAACACGAGGCAGGCAAGCTGCCAGTCGCTGAGTTGCGCTATTACACCGGGCTTAGCCAGCGGCAACAGCGCTATCGTACATAAAGTGTACAGTAAAAACAGGATCTGCGGTGATGCCAGGCGGCGCAATAACACCTTTTGCGCGACCCCATAACACACCCAAACCGTCGCGGCACCGACACCAAAGATCACACCCCAGGTGTAATCGGTCAGCCGGGTAAAAATTTCGATCAGACTGGTATTAAAAAACAACACCAATCCGCTCAGAAGCATAATAGCGCCAATAATCTGCGTGCCGCGCATCTTCTCCTTCAGGATAAAGACGCTGGCGATCATCATGCCAACCGGTGACAGTTGACCGATAACCTGCGAAGCCGTTGGGCTCAAATATTGCAAGGATGAACTAAACAGAATGAAGTTACCGAACAGCCCACCGGTAGCGATAGCCAGCAGTACCAGCCAACGCGCTTTGCGAAAAATACGCAATGGAGGGAGCTTTTTTTTAACCGCAAGAATAGCGCCAAGGCCAATACTTGCCATTAAAAAACGGTAAAACACCACGGTAGGAGGCTCCATCACCTCCAGCACTTGCTTCATCGCTATTGGTAAAGCCCCCCAACAGACAGCTGTCGTGAGTGCTAACAGAATACCAATGCCTGCCTGCTGCTTCATGCCGTATTCCCTGCAAGGGCTCGTTTCCGGGTTGTCACGCGCGACGAGCGTATTTACCGGCCGTCGAATGTAAAAAGCCCCGCAACGTGTTGCGGGGCTTTTATCCGTTACCGGGACGCGAAAAACTTATTCAGCAACGATGCTGATGAATTTACGGTTTTTCGGGCCTTTCACTTCAAATTTCACTTTACCGTCTGCTTTAGCAAACAGAGTGTGGTCTTTGCCGCAACCAACGTTGGAGCCAGCGTGGAATTTAGTACCACGTTGACGAACGATGATGCTACCAGCCAGAACTGTTTCACCGCCGAAGCGTTTTACGCCCAGACGTTTAGCTTCTGAATCGCGACCGTTACGAGTCGAGCCGCCAGCCTTTTTATGTGCCATTTAATCTGCTCCCCTTAACTTAAGCGCTGATGCCAGTGATTTTCACATCAGTGAACCACTGACGATGGCCCTGCTGCTTACGGTAGTGTTTACGACGACGAAACTTAACAATTTTAACTTTCTCGCC
The DNA here is from genome assembly GCF_030332245.1 of Citrobacter sp. Cy070. Lineage (NCBI taxonomy): Bacteria > Pseudomonadati > Pseudomonadota > Gammaproteobacteria > Enterobacterales > Enterobacteriaceae > Citrobacter > Citrobacter sp. Cy070. The sequence goes on along the minus strand of NZ_JAOWIG010000065.1, from coordinate 104,365 downwards.
ACGACCGTGAGCAACGACTTCAGCTTTGATAACGCCGCCATCAACGAAAGGAACGCCGATTTTGACTTCTTCACCGTTTGCGATCATCAGAACTTCAGCGAACTCAACAGATTCGCCAGTTGCGATGTCCAGCTTTTCCAGGCGAACGGTCTGACCTTCGCTTACTCGGTGTTGTTTACCACCACTTTGGAAAACCGCGTACATAAAAAACTCCGCTTCCGCGCACACCTTTTTGATGATTCAGAGTGCGCTATAAATATTCACAATAGGGCGCGAATATTACGCAAAACGCGAGCCTTTGACAAGTGCTACCGTCAATACATGAAGAAAAAAAACACAACGTGTACCGTAACGTTTATCTGCGGCGTTTTTTCAGTACAATCAGCATATATTTCTAACCCTAAACCCGACGTTACCTTCTCAAATAGTGAGGTAATCGGGGCGAGAAGCCCGGCTTTTGCGATGAATTTAGAAAAAATCAATGAGTTAACCGCGCAAGATATGGCGGGGGTCAATGCGACAATCCTTGAACAGCTCAATTCCGACGTCCAGTTGATCAATCAATTGGGGTACTACATCGTGAGCGGCGGCGGAAAACGCATTCGTCCAATGATCGCTGTACTCGCGGCGCGCGCTGTTGGTTATCAGGAAAATGCCCACGTCACGATCGCTGCCTTAATCGAGTTTATCCACACCGCGACCCTGCTTCATGACGATGTAGTGGATGAATCCGATATGCGCCGTGGGAAAGCCACGGCGAATGCAGCCTTTGGTAATGCGGCCAGCGTTCTGGTCGGCGATTTTATCTATACCCGCGCCTTTCAGATGATGACCAGCCTCGGTTCGCTGAAAGTGCTGGAAGTGATGTCTAAAGCGGTCAACGTTATTGCTGAAGGCGAAGTCCTGCAGTTAATGAACGTCAATGACCCGGATATCACCGAAGAAAACTATATGCGTGTTATCTACAGCAAGACGGCTCGTCTGTTTGAAGCCGCGGCCCAATGTTCAGGTATCCTTGCAGGTTGTAGCGATGAGCAAGAGAAAGGCCTGCAGGATTATGGCCGTTACCTTGGCACCGCTTTCCAGCTTATCGACGATTTACTGGATTACAGCGCAGATGGCGAGCAGTTGGGTAAAAACGTCGGGGATGACCTCAACGAAGGTAAACCTACGCTACCGCTACTGCATGCGATGCGTCACGGCACTCCTGAGCAGGCGCAAATGATTCGCCAGGCGATTGAGCAAGGTAATGGTCGCCACCTTCTGGAGCCGGTTCTGGAAGCAATGAACGCTTGCGGATCACTGGAATGGACCCGTCAACGTGCAGAAGAAGAAGCCGATAAAGCCATCGCGGCGCTTCAGGTACTTCCAGATACTCCGTGGAAAGAAGCCCTGATTGGCCTGGCGCATATCGCCGTACAGCGCGACCGTTAATTTCCCTCGTCTCGCTTCCCAGCATCCCGTGCAACACACGGGATGTTCTTATAAGCTCTAAAAAAATCACAAAAACAATCAAACAACATGTATGACCTTGGCATATTCTGAATATGTAAGCACTTTACGAGAACATTTTAGAACATTCGTTCTCGAGGCGTATAGTAACTCCACAGGCTGATTGTGAAACCGTAACTGGTTAACCAAAGGAGATGTGGAACTATGGAAAGCAAATTCATTGACTGGCATCCGGCTGACATCATCGCGGGGCTACGTAAGAAAGGCACGTCAATGGCCGCTGAGTCACGTAAGAATGGCTTGAGTTCATCAACGCTGGCAAATGCGTTAACCCGGCCATGGCCGAAAGGTGAATTGATTATCGCGAGAGCACTGGGAACAGACCCGTGGGTAATTTGGCCGTCACGCTACCATGACACCAGGACGCATGAATTCATCGACAGAACGCGGATGATGAGAGTACGGAAAGAAAAAAAGCGTCTTGAGTAGTGGTGAAACAGCAACCCCCGGATCAACGATCCTGGGGGTTACAACACGCGTAGGCGATTACTCGCCTTTAATGCGCTCTATGTTTGCGCCCAGCGCACGCAATTTATCCTCGATGCGCTCATAGCCGCGATCGATGTGATAAATGCGGTCAACAACCGTTGTGCCTTCAGCGATACATCCCGCTAACACCAAACTTGCTGACGCGCGCAGATCGGTCGCCATTACCTGTGCACCGGAGAGCGTTTCAACGCCGTGACAAATCACAGTATTGCTTTCGATTTCCGCGTGAGCCCCCATACGGCTCAGTTCAGGCACGTGCATAAAGCGGTTCTCAAACACGGTTTCCGTAATGAAGCCTGTCCCTTCGGCCACCAGGTTCAACAGCGTGAACTGGGCCTGCATGTCGGTCGGGAAAGCCGGATGTGGCGCAGTGCGCACATTAACCGCTTTAGGGCGTTTGCCGTGCATGTCGAGGCTAATCCAGTCTTCACCGACTTCGATATCCGCACCGGCATCACGCAGCTTCGCCAGAACAGCATCCAGTGTGTCTGGTTGCGCATTACGGCAGATAATTTTGCCGCGAGAAATCGCCGCCGCCACCAGGAACGTCCCGGTTTCAATACGATCAGGCAGAACGCGATACACACCGCCGCCGAGGCGTTCAACGCCTTCAATGGTGATACGGTCGGTACCCTGCCCTGTGATCTTCGCACCCAGCGCAATCAGGAAATTCGCGGTATCCACAATTTCCGGCTCACGTGCGGCGTTTTCGATGATGGTCGTGCCTTCGGCAAGCGTTGCCGCGCACATGATAGTGACCGTCGCACCGACGCTTACTTTGTCCATCACGATGTGCGCGCCTTTCAGGCGGCCATCAACGGACGCCTTCACATAGCCTTCTTCCAGCTTGATGGTGGCACCTAACTGCTCCAGACCGGTAATGTGCAGGTCAACCGGGCGCGCGCCGATAGTACAGCCGCCCGGCAGAGAAACCTGACCCTGACCAAAACGCGCAACCAGCGGCCCCAATGCCCAGATAGATGCACGCATGGTTTTCACCAGATCGTACGGTGCACAGAAGACGTTAACGTCACGCGCATCAATGTGCACAGACCCATTACGCTCTACTTTCGCCCCCAACTGGCTCAGCAGTTTCATGGAGGTATCTACGTCCTTCAGTTTTGGGACGTTTTGAATTTCTACAGGTTCTTCAGCCAGCAGCGCCGCAAACAGGATCGGCAGTGCGGCATTTTTAGCGCCTGAAATTGTGACTTCGCCCTGGAGCTTGGTTGGCCCCTGAACACGGAATTTATCCATTATTCTGTTCTCTGTTAAGAATTCATCTTCGCTACCGGCATATCACCCGTAGCTCAAAAACCGTTAAGTTTGCGATCGCGCGCCCATTCCGCTGGGGTAAACGCTTTAATTGACACAGCATGAATGCGGTTATCCGCAATATACTCCATCAATGGGCCATAGACCGATTGCTGCTTCTTTACCCGGCTCATGCCGTCAAACATCTCACCCACGGCAATAACCTGAAAGTGACTGCCGTCACCAGAAACGTGGACTTCCTGGAGGGAGAGTGCGTTCATCAGCACGCTCTGAATTTCATTATTTTCCATGGGCTCTTCATTCGTCAGATAGTGAAAACAGCCCAACATCTTAGAGCAAAGTGGCGCTGTCATAAATAAGCAAAAAGCCTCGCTGATAAATCAGACAAGGCTTTGGCGGCAGATCCCCTTCAGGGGTTTTGCCGGATGGCGGCACAAGGCCTTATCCGGCCTACAAAAATTAACGCGGAAGGACGTCGTCAGGCAAATTGTAAAGCTGTGCCAGGGTGTAAACCTTATCGTTAACACCGGTAAGCGAAACGCGATTCCCCTGTTGCTTGCCCTGGTCAACCAGATGCAACAGCAATGCCAGACCACCGGTATCAACCCGGGAAACCTGACTCAGATCGATGCAGGTGACCCCTTTCATCGCCTCAATACGTGCATCCCATAACGGATTTAACACGTCCTGATCCAGCTCTCCCGCGAGCGTAAGCTTGTCACCTTCACGCGTCCAGGTGAGTGACTGCGTCATTATTTCTTCTCTTCCAGGGTGATTTTCTGCTGAGAGATAGATTTCAGCTGTGCGGTCAGGCCATCAATACCTTTCGTGCGCAGCAGGTCGCTCCACTCATTTTGCTTGGTGGTGATCATACTTACGCCTTCGGCGATCATGTCATACGCCTGCCAGTTACCGGTCTGAGAATTTTTACGCCACTGGAAATCCAGACGCACCGGCGGACGTCCGTTTGGATCGATGATGGTTACGCGGATAGGCACAATCGTCGCATCACCCAGCGGCTGTTCCGGCGCGATCTGATAGGTCTGACCGTGGTACATTGCCAGCGCCTGACCGTAAGCCTGCTTCAGGTATTCGCGAAACGCGGCGAAATAAGCGTCACGCTGCGCAGGCGTAGCTTCTTTGTAGTAGCGCCCTAATACCAGCGCCCCCGCATATTTTACTTGCACATACGGCAGCAGCTCCTGATCGACAACCTGACGCAGATAGTCCGGGTTGGAACGAATTTTAGGTTGCTCGTTTTTCAGACGATCGAAAGTTTTCTGCGCCGCCTCATTCATCAGTTTATACGGGTTAGTCTGGTCCGCTGCGGTTGCCACGCTAAGTGGGGCAATGACCAGCATAGCCACCATCATCAATCGTTTAAACATACGTCGATTCTCCTGAGATTATTTCGTTGCGCCCGCAGGCGTAGTGGCTTCATTATTGCCTTCAGTTGCGGCTGGCGCATCGCCAGAATTCTTATTGTCATCACCTTTACTGTTGCTGTTGTAGAGGAATTGACCAATCATATCTTCCAGCACCATCGCGGATTTCGTGTCCTGAATCGTACTGCCATCTTTGAGGATAGACGTTCCCAGCTCAGGATCTTCAAAACCCACGTTTAATGCCAGATACTGCTCACCCAGCAGACCAGAGGTGCGGATGCTCAGCGAGCTGGTGTCCGGGATATGGTTAAAGCGCGATTCGATGTCCAGCGTTACGCGTGGCAGGTAAGTTTTGGGATCTAACGAGATATCCGAAACTCGCCCCACAACAACCCCACCAATCCGCACGGGAGAGCGCTCTCTCAGGCCGCCGATATTATCAAAGGTCGCATAAACCGTGTAGGTTGGTTCAGTACGCATGGAGGTCACATTAGCCGCTTTCAGGCAGACAAATAGCGCCGCCAGCAGCGCAACCAGCAGGAATACCCCAACCCAAATTTCATTTTTTTTCGTTTGCATGAACTCAATTCCCAAACATCAGTGCGGTCAGCACAAAATCCAGCCCCAGAACGGCAAGAGAGGCGTGCACAACGGTGCGTGTCGTAGCCCGGCTAATTCCGGCGGAGGTCGGAATCGCATCATAACCATTGAACAATGCAATCCAGGTGACCGTAATGGCGAACACCACGCTCTTAATCAAACAGTTGACCAGATCCAGACGCCAGTCGACGGCATTTTGCATAGCCGACCAGAAAAAGCCGGCATCAATACCTTTCCAGCTTACGCCAACCAGTGAACCACCCCAGATCCCCACGGCGACAAAAATAATCGTCAGCAGCGGCAATGAAATGACACCCGCCCAAAAACGCGGAGAGACCACTCGACGCAGAGGATCAACCGCCATCATTTCCAGGCTGGAAAGCTGTTCGGTTGCCCGCATCAGGCCGATTTCCGCGGTTAACGCCGATCCGGCTCGCCCGGCGAACAGCAGCGCCGCAACAACCGGCCCCAGTTCTCGCAGCAAGGACAGCGCCACCAGCATACCGAGACTGGTTTCTGCGCTGTAGGTTGTCAGGACCAGGTATCCCTGCAATCCCAGCACCATCCCGATGAACACGCCAGAAACGATAATGATCAGCATCGACAGGACACCGACATTATAGAGCTGGCGGATCAGCAGCGGCGCATGTTTGCGAAACTCCGGCTTGCCGACTACCGCATTGAACAACATTAATCCGGCTCGCCCGAACGTCCTGAGGGTTTTTATTCCCCGATGTCCGAGTGATGCCAGCGCATTTAACAACATGGGTGGCTTAACTCCCTGTTTTGAGTAAATCGGTGTGGTAGTCGCCCGCTGGGTAGCGGAACGGAACCGGCCCATCGGCAATACCATCGAGGAACTGACGCACGCGCGGATCGGCATTTTCTTGTAGTGCCTGAGCACTACCGTAGGCCACTATCTTTTTGTCCGCCATAATATAGGCGTAATCCGCAATACTCAGTACCTCTGGCACATCATGAGAGACCACCACGCAGGTGACGCCCAGCGCGTTGTTCAGTTCTGAAATCAGCTTCACCAGCACACCCATGGTGATAGGATCCTGACCGACGAACGGTTCATCAAACATAATGAGATCTGGCTCCAGCGCAATGGCGCGTGCTAATGCCGCACGTCGCGCCATCCCCCCGGATAATTCAGAAGGCATGAGTTTTGCCGCACCACGCAGGCCGACAGCTTCCAGTTTCATCATCACCGTGCTCTTGAGCAACGCCTTGGGCAGCGTCGTATGCTCACGCAGTGGATAAGCGACGTTGTCAAACACGTTCATGTCGGTAAACAGCGCCCCGGACTGAAACAGCATACTCATGCGCTTACGCACGGTGTACAAACGTGAACGAGACATGGCTGGGACGTTTTCGCCGTCAAACAGGATTTCGCCCTTATCTGGCGGGATCTGCCCGCCAATCAGACGTAACAGCGTCGTTTTGCCGATGCCTGATGGCCCCATGATCGCCGTCACCTTACCGCGCGGCACCGTCAGGGAAATATTATCAAAGATGCAGCGGTCACCTCGGGAAAAGCTGACATCGCGCATATCGACTAGATTCGCCACAGACTGACCCATTGATTCATCCTTTACTATTGCCTCGTTGATCGAAGAGTTGGCGCTCAATTTAGCCCTGAACTCGACATATTTACAGATTATTGCCTGTCCTGGTTAGCGAAAGCTGGCATTTGTTTTACTTTTTAGCCGCATAAAGTCAAAATTAAGAATTCGTTACGGCTTCCAGAAGATCCTTCAAGTGGACCGGCGAGTATACCTGAAGAAAGGACTTTAGATGCTTTTAGCGACGGCACTGTTAATAATTGGTTTACTTCTGGTGGTCTACGGTGCCGACCGTCTGGTATTTGCTGCATCTATTTTATGCCGCACCTTCGGTATCCCCCCCATCATTATTGGAATGACGGTCGTCAGCATCGGCACATCCCTACCTGAGATTATTGTCTCTGTTGCGGCATCAATGAATGGGCAGCTCGATTTAGCCGTCGGTACCGCCATCGGCTCCAACATCACCAATATTCTTCTTATTTTAGGCCTGTCAGCACTCATTCATCCTTTTACCGTGCATTCCGATGTTCTGCGTCGTGAATTACCGTTAATGTTGCTGGTAAGCATTTTGGCCGCGTCCGTTCTGTATGACGGGCAGTTAAGCCGCAGTGATGGCCTCTTTCTTCTGCTTCTGGCCGTGCTATGGCTGCTATTCATTGTTAAAATCGCCCGTCTGGCAGAACGCCAGGGCAATGACAGCCTGACTCGGGAGCAAGTTGCGGAACTGCCTCGCGAAGGCGGATTGCCTGTCGCATTTTTATGGCTGGGGATAGCGCTGATCATTATGCCAATGGCAACGCGTATGGTGGTTGATAACGCCACTGTACTGGCAAATTACTTTGCCATGAGCGAGCTTACTATCGGTTTGACGGTCGTCGCCATTGGTACCAGCCTGCCAGAACTGGCAACCGCCATTGCAGGTTTGCGTAAAGGTGAAAGCGATATTGCCGTCGGTAACATCATCGGCGCTAACATTTTTAATATTGTTATCGTTCTTGGGTTACCTGCACTGATTACACCGGGCGAGGTCAACCCGATGGCCTTCGTCCGGGACTACAGCGTCATGCTGCTGGTGAGCGTTATTTTTGCATTACTCTGCTGGCGACGTCCGCGCCAGATTGGTCGTGGCGCAGGGGCGCTTCTGACCAGCGGTTTTATCATATGGCTGGCGATGCTGTATTGGTTATCGCCACTTCTCGTTGGATAACTGGAAACGCATTATGTCGCACTTAGAGTTGCAACCGGGTTTTGACTTTCAGCAAGCAGGCAAGGAAGTCCTGACAATTGAACGTGAAGGCCTGGCGGAGCTTGATCAGTACATCAACCAGAACTTTACCCTCGCCTGTGAAAAGATTTTCAGTTGCCCGGGCAAAGTCGTGGTGATGGGAATGGGAAAATCAGGGCATATCGGGCGCAAAATGGCCGCTACGTTTGCCAGTACCGGTACGCCCTCATTTTTTGTGCATCCTGGCGAAGCCGCACATGGCGATCTGGGTATGGTGTCACCGCAGGACGTCGTGATTGCCATTTCTAACTCCGGTGAATCTAATGAGATTGCAGCGTTAATTCCGGTGTTAAAACGCCTGCATGTCCCCCTTATTTGCATGACGGGTCGTCCGGAAAGCAGTATGGCGCGTGCAGCAGATGTCCATCTGTGTGTTAAAGTGCCCAAAGAAGCCTGCCCATTAGGTCTGGCACCGACCAGCAGCACGACCGCAACGCTGGTCATGGGCGATGCGCTTGCCGTTGCGTTACTAAAAGCACGCGGCTTCACCGCAGAAGATTTTGCGTTATCTCATCCTGGTGGCGCACTGGGGCGTAAGCTTTTGTTGCGCGTTAACGATATTATGCATACGGGAGACGAAATCCCGCATGTGACCAAAAGCGCCAGCCTGCGTGACGCCTTACTGGAGATCACGCGGAAAAATCTCGGCATGACCGTCATTTGCGATGACGCGATGAAGATTGACGGCATCTTTACGGATGGCGATTTACGTCGTGTCTTCGATATGGGCGTTGATGTACGCCAGTTAGGCATTGCGGATGTGATGACCCCTGGGGGCATTCGCGTGCGTCCAGGGATTCTTGCCGTTGATGCGCTGAACTTAATGCAGTCCCGCCATATCACCTCGGTAATGGTTGCTGATGGCGACCAGTTACTGGGTGTGTTACATATGCATGATCTGCTGCGTGCAGGTGTAGTGTAAGAAACTCAAGGATAAAGAAAATGAGTAAAGCAGGTGCGTCGCTTGCGACCTGTTATGGACCCGTCAGCACTGACGTCATCACCAGGGCAGAAAACATCCGTCTGCTGATCCTTGATGTGGATGGCGTACTGTCTGATGGTCTGATTTATATGGGCAACAACGGTGAAGAGCTGAAGGCGTTTAACGTCCGCGATGGCTACGGAATTCGCTGCGCGCTCACTTCCGGCATTGAGGTTGCCATTATTACCGGACGAAAGGCTAAACTTGTAGAAGATCGCTGTGCCACATTAGGGATCACACATCTGTATCAGGGGCAGTCGGACAAACTGGTTGCCTTTGGCGATCTGCTTAGCAAACTGGCGATCGCGCCTGAGAATGTGGCGTATGTTGGCGATGATCTGATCGACTGGCCGGTGATGGCAAAAGTGGGATTAAGCGTAGCGGTAGCGGATGCTCATCCGTTGCTGATCCCGCGGGCCGATTACGTCACCCGTATCGACGGGGGACGCGGCGCAGTGCGCGAAGTCTGCGACTTATTACTGCTGGCGCAGGGCAAACTGGATGAGGCCAAAGGGCAATCGATATGAGCAAAACCAGACGTTGGGTTATCATTCTACTGTCGCTGGCTGTCCTTGTGATGATTGGTATTAACCTGGCAGACAAAGACGACACCGCTCAGGTTGTCGTTAATAACAACGAGCCAACCTATAAGAGCGAGCATACCGACACCGTCGTGTACAGCCCTGAGGGCGCGCTGAGCTATCATTTGATCGCGCAACACGTTGAATATTATTCAGATCAAGCAGTTTCGTGGTTCACTCAACCGGTGTTAACCACGTTTGATAAGGACAAAGTACCGACCTGGTCAATCAAGGCCGATAAAGCCAAATTGACCAACGATCGGATGCTGTACCTGTATGGCCATGTTGAGGTTAACGCGCTGGTGCCTGACTCTCAACTACGCAGAATTACTACCGATAACGCGCAGATCAACCTTGTGACGCAAGATGTCACTTCCGATGATCTGGTCACGTTGTATGGAACAACATTTAACTCCAGCGGACTGAAGATGCGCGGCAACTTACGCAGCAAGAACGCCGAGCTGATTGAAAAGGTTAGAACCTCATATGAAATCCAAAACAAACAAACTCAGCCTTAATCTTGTGCTTGCCAGCTCACTTCTGGCCGCCAGCATTCCGGCATTCGCCGTCACTGGCGATACCGAGCAGCCGATCCACATTGAATCGGACCAGCAGTCTCTGGATATGCAGGGCAACGTGGTGACGTTTACCGGCAATGTCATCGTGACTCAGGGCACGATCAAAATTAATGCCGATAAGGTCGTCGTCACGCGTCCGGGCGGTGAAGACGGTAAAGAAGTGATTGACGGTTATGGCAATCCGGCGACCTTTTACCAGATGCAGGACAATGGTAAACCGGTTAAAGGCCGCGCCTCACAGATGCACTATGAGCTGGCAAAAGATTTCGTCGTCCTTACCGGTAAGGCTTATCTGGAACAACTCGATAGCAACATCACGGGCGATAAGATCACCTATCTGGTAAAAGAACAGAAAATGCAGGCCTTCAGTGAAAAAGGCAAACGCGTCACCACCGTTCTGGTTCCGTCGCAATTGCAGGACAAAAACAAGACCAAGGCTCCGGCAGAGAAAAAAGGTAACTGATTCGTTATGGCAACATTAACTGCAAAGAATCTTGCAAAAGCCTACAAAGGCCGTCGTGTGGTGGAAGATGTCAGCCTGACCGTCAACTCCGGGGAGATCGTCGGTCTGCTCGGCCCTAACGGTGCGGGCAAAACAACAACCTTTTACATGGTTGTCGGCATTGTCCCGCGCGATGCGGGCAACATTATCATTGATGACGAAGATATCAGTCTGTTACCCCTGCATGCGCGTGCCCGTCGCGGTATCGGCTACTTACCGCAGGAAGCCTCTATTTTTCGTCGCCTGAGCGTATTTGATAACCTGATGGCGGTACTGCAAATTCGTGACGATCTTTCCAGCGAGCAGCGTGAAGATCGCGCCAATGAGCTGATGGAAGAATTCCATATCGAACATCTGCGTGACAGCCTTGGACAGGCACTCTCCGGTGGGGAACGCCGCCGTGTGGAGATCGCCCGCGCACTGGCCGCTAATCCAAAATTTATCCTGTTGGATGAACCCTTTGCCGGTGTTGACCCAATTTCCGTCATTGATATCAAACGTATTATTGAACACCTGCGCGACAGCGGGCTTGGCGTGCTGATTACCGACCATAACGTGCGCGAAACGCTGGCTGTTTGTGAGCGCGCCTACATTGTGAGCCAGGGACACCTGATCGCACACGGTACGCCGACAGAAATCCTGCAGGACGAGCACGTTAAACGCGTATACCTTGGGGAAGACTTCAGACTCTGATAGGGTAGTAGACTTCACGTCACCGCAGGAGACAACAACTCTGAACATGAAGCAAGGTTTGCAACTCAGGCTTAGCCAACAACTGGCGATGACGCCTCAGCTACAACAGGCTATCCGTCTGTTGCAGTTGTCCACGCTGGAACTTCAGCAAGAACTTCAGCAAGCGCTGGAAAGTAACCCACTGCTCGAGCAAACCGATCTTCACGACGAAATTGATACCCAGGAAAAGCAGGATAGCGAATCCCTCGATACGGCTGACGCACTCGAACAAAAAGAGATGCCAGAAGAGCTGCCGCTGGATGCCAGTTGGGATGAGATTTACACCGCAGGGACGCCGTCTGGCACCAGCGGGGATTACATTGACGACGAACTGCCTGTGTATCAGGGTGAAACCACGCAATCGCTGCAAGATTACCTGATGTGGCAGGTGGAACTGACCCCATTCTCAGATACCGATCGTGCTATTGCCACGTCAATTGTGGATGCAGTCGACGAAACGGGCTATCTCACCGTCACGCTGGACGACATTCTCGACAGCATGGGCGATGACGACATCGGTATCGATGAAATCGAAGCCGTGCTTAAACGCGTTCAGCGTTTTGATCCCGTGGGCGTGGCGGCAAAAGATCTCCGCGACTGCTTACTGATCCAACTTTCACAGTTTGATAAAGTCACGCCGTGGCTGGAAGAAGCACGCCTGATCATCAGCGATCACCTTGATCTGCTCGCCAACCACGACTTCCGCACCCTGATGCGCGTAACCCGACTGAAAGAAGATGTGCTGAAAGAAGCCGTCAATCTTATCCAGTCGCTTGACCCAAGACCTGGACAATCTATCCAGACCGGTGAACCAGAGTACGTCATCCCGGATGTGCTGGTGCGTAAGCATAACGATCGCTGGGTAGTCGAACTCAACAGTGACAGCATTCCGCGTTTACAGATCAACCAACACTACGCCGCCCTGTGCAATAACGCGCGCAATGATGCTGACAGCCAGTTCATTCGTAGCAACCTGCAGGATGCAAAATGGCTGATTAAAAGTCTGGAAAGCCGCAATGACACGCTATTGCGCGTTAGCCGCTGTATCGTTGAGCAACAGCAAGCCTTCTTTGAGCAAGGCGAAGAGTATATGAAACCGATGGTTCTGGCCGATATCGCCCAGGCCGTCGAGATGCATGAATCGACCATTTCCCGAGTGACCACGCAAAAGTATCTGCACAGTCCGCGCGGCATTTTTGAATTGAAGTATTTCTTCTCCAGTCACGTTAACACTGAAGGTGGAGGCGAAGCCTCTTCTACAGCTATCCGCGCATTGGTGAAGAAATTAATTGCTGCGGAAAACCCCGCGAAACCGCTGAGTGACAGCAAGTTAACCTCTATGCTGTCAGAACAAGGTATCATGGTGGCACGCCGCACCGTTGCGAAGTACCGAGAGTCTTTATCCATTCCGCCGTCTAACCAGCGCAAACAGCTGGTTTGACCCAACCGATAAGGAAGACACTATGCAGCTCAACATCACTGGAAATAACGTCGAAATCACTGAGGCCCTGCGCGACTTTGTCACCACAAAGTTTGCCAAGCTTGAGCAATATTTCGACCGGATTAATCAGGTCTATATTGTGTTGAAAGTGGAGAAGGTCACACACATCTCGGATGCAACACTGCATGTGAACGGTGGCGAAATTCATGCCAGCGCGGAAGGTCAGGATATGTACGCCGCCATTGACGGTTTAATTGATAAACTGGCTCGGCAGTTAACAAAACATAAAGATAAACTGAAACAGCACTAACTTGTCCGGGCAGTTAGCGGGTGCAGGACGGCCTGTTGTGCAGCACAACGGGCCATTTGTACAGTTAGCGCTTAGGTGAAATTATGACAAATAACGATACGACTCTACAACTGAGCAATGTTCTTAACCAGGAATGTACGCGCGCGGCCGTTCACTGCCAAAGCAAGAAACGCGCACTGGAAATCATCAGTGAACTGGCGGCCAAACAACTCAGCTTGCCTCCTCAGGTGGTATTTGAAGCCATTCTGACGCGCGAAAAAATGGGCAGTACCGGTATTGGCAATGGTATTGCCATTCCGCATGGAAAGCTGGAAGAAGACACCCTGCGTGCGGTTGGTGTATTTGTTCAACTTGAAACGCCAATCGCGTTCGATGCCATTGATAATCAACCCGTCGATCTGCTTTTCGCCCTGCTGGTCCCGGCGGACCAAACCAAGACGCATTTGCATACATTGTCACTGGTTGCCAAACGCCTGGCAGATAAAACCATCTGTCGTCGCCTGCGCGCCGCACAGAGTGACCAGGAGTTGTATCAAATCATCACTGACACCGAAGGTGGACAGGATGAAGCATAACAACCCAATGGCATCCTTTTCTGTCGTTGTGAGGAGAAACAGTACATGGTACTGATGATCGTCAGCGGTCGTTCTGGGTCAGGTAAGTCTGTCGCCCTGCGTGCGCTGGAAGATATGGGTTTTTACTGCGTGGATAACCTTCCCGTCGTGTTGTTGCCCGAACTGGCTCGAACCCTCGCCGATCGCCAGATATCTGCGGCTGTCAGCATTGATGTGCGCAATATGCCCGAATCCCCGGAGATTTTTGAGCAGGCCATGAGTAACCTGCCTGAAGGCTTCTCACCGCAACTGCTGTTCCTTGATGCCGACCGTAACACGCTGATTCGCCGCTACAGCGATACGCGCCGTTTACACCCGCTGTCCAGCAAGAACTTGTCTCTGGAAAGCGCTATCGATAAAGAAAGCGATTTACTGGAGCCGTTGCGTTCACGCGCTGACCTGATCGTAGACACCTCTGAAATGTCCGTGCACGAACTGGCGGAAATGTTGCGTACCCGGCTGCTGGGCAAACGTGAACGTGAATTGACGATGGTATTCGAATCCTTTGGTTTCAAACACGGTATTCCGATCGACGCGGATTACGTATTTGACGTGCGCTTCCTGCCTAACCCACACTGGGATCCGAAGCTGCGCCCGATGACCGGTCTTGACCGCCCCGTCGCGGCCTTCCTCGACAGACACACAGAAGTACACAATTTTATCTACCAGACTCGCAGCTATCTTGAGCTATGGTTACCCATGCTGGAGACCAACAACCGCAGCTACCTCACTGTAGCCATCGGCTGTACCGGCGGGAAACACCGTTCGGTGTATATTGCAGAGCAACTGGCAGACTACTTCCGCTCACGCGGTAAAAACGTGCAGTCACGCCATCGTACGTTGGAAAAACGCAAATCATGACCGTGAAGCAAACTGTTGAAATCACGAATAAGCTGGGCATGCATGCCCGGCCGGCAATGAAACTGTTTGAGCTAATGCAGGGTTTTGAAGCAGAAGTTCTGCTGCGTAATGATGAAGGGACGGAAGCCGAGGCAAACAGTGTTATCGCTCTGCTGATGCTGGATTCCGCCAAAGGACGCCAGATAGAAGTTGAAGCCACGGGTCCGCAGGAGGTTGAGGCTCTGGCAGCCGTGATTGCGCTGTTTAATTCGGGGTTTGATGAAGATTAGGGCAGCATCGACTAATACAGCTTATTTTCACGCATAAACGACTCACCGCCCAGCTGGCGCATTTGGCGCATGATCCACGCCTGACGACTGCGTACATAGCCGGAAGGCGCACTCGCCTTAAAACGTAACGGATTGGGCAGCACCGCCGCCAGCAATGCCGCTTCAGACGGGCTAAGACGGCTGGCGGGTTTATGGAAATAGCGCTGTGATGCAGCCTCTACACCGAATACTCCATCGCCAAACTCCGCAATATTCAAATAAACCGTCAGGATTCGTTTCTTGCTCCAGACGGTTTCTATCCCAAGCGTTAACCCGGCCTCGAGCCCTTTGCGCACCCAGCTACGCCCATCCCACAAAAAGAGGTTTTTTGCCGTTTGTTGCGATAACGTCGAAGCGCCCCGAATACGGTTTTCATTACGTTCGTTATGCGCCAGCGCTTTCTCTATCGCTGAGACATCAAATCCCCAGTGATCGGGAAATTTCTGGTCCTCAGCGGCAATGACCGCCAGCCCCATCCACGGTGATATCTCATCCATACTGACCCAGTCAGAATGCGCCACATAGCCGAAATTACCCTGTATCCAGGCACCAAGCTGCCGCTCAATCATGACCGCTGAGAAAGGAACGGGCATCACGCTGAAGAGCGCTATACCCCCGCCCCAAAACACGGCGAGGACAATAACCGCCCGCAGAAGCAGACGTCGCAGAAAGGCGGTAGCCCCTTTTCTCATTCAGCCAGTACCAGAACACGCGAGACCAGTTTGTCGATCCCACTCGCCGCCTGAGCGATATCCTGCGCCAGCATGTAAGCAGGCGTGGTGACAACTTTATTATCTTCATCAACCACAATGTCATCGACCGGGCAAGGCACATGTTCAGCGCCCATCTCTTCCAGTACTTCCGCTGTATCGATGTCAGTGCCAATGGTCAGACGCAGCGGGAAGTCAAAAATCTTAGGTAACATAGCAGGAGCAATACACATGAATCCAAGAGGTTTACCGGTCTGATGCAGCGCCTTCGCCAGAGCAGCTAAGTCGCTATCAATCCGACACTCACTGCCCTGGCTGGCAAAATTGCTCAGATTTTTTGCTGCGCCAAACCCGCCAGGCACAATTAGCGCATCCAGCTCCGTTGCGACCGCCTGGGCCAGGGGACGAATATCACCACGCGTAATACGCGCAGCTTCAATCAGGACATTGCGCGTTTCCGGCATCGGCTCGCCCGTCAGATGATTAATCACATCCGCCTGCTGTTTATCTGGGGCAAAGCAGATAGCTTGAGCGCCATTGCGGGCAATAGCCAGCAGCGTGAGTACGGCTTCGTGAATTTCTGCACCGTCATACACGCCACATCCGCTGAGCACTACGCCAACTTTTTTCATCGTGATACTCCTTTCGCAACTGACTGAAGCATATTAATAATTCTGATTAGAATGCCACGCTTCACACATTTAACTGATTCATGTAACAAATTATTTAAGATTTGCTATCTTAACTGCGTGCGGCCTGAAAATTAGGGCTGCGCCCTTGTAAACAATGATAATAATTTACGGCGCAGCCACGATTTCCCTGGTGTTGGCGCAGTATTCGCGCACCCCGGTCAAGCCGGGGTCATTTTTTTTCCACGCTCGCAACCCAGGCTCTTAACACCGCCACGTCGTGCTGCCACTCCTGCTTCATCTCTTCAATCCATTCAGCCACGTTATCTTCCCAAGCAGGAAGGTCGGGTGATTGAATTTGCTGACCCAACTGTTGCAGGTGGCGCAGACCGACAGATCCGGCTGCACCTTTAATTTTATGGCCTTCCTCAACCACGCCTTTTTTATCACGGGCAGTCAGATTAGACTCCAGCACGCTCAAATATCCTGGCATCATTTTCTCAAACACCGCCAGACCGTCGGTGATCAGCTTCGGCCCGACCAGTTCGAGGTATTGTTCCAACATGGGAATATCTAACAGCGCTTGCGATTTACTGCTTTCTTCAGACGTCACAGTGCTCTCCTCTTCGTTTCGGGTATCCCAGTATTTTTTGATCATGGCGGTTAACGCCGGAACTGACAGCGGCTTACTCAGCACGTCGTCCATTCCTGCATCCAGATATTCTTTTTTATCTTTCAGTACGTTGGCGGTGAGAGCCACCAGCGGCGGCAGATCTTCACGGGCGTATTTTTGCGTCAGTTCTCGTGAGATATCGAGCCCTGTCATATCCGGTAGCTGAATATCCAGCAGCACCAGGTCATATTCACCCGGTTTGAACATGTCCAGCGCGGCTTTCCCGGTCATGGCGACATCCACGCTGTTGCCCAGCTTTTCCAGCACCGAACGCGCAACAATAACGTTCAGTTCAATGTCTTCCACCAGCAGCACATTCAGGGCTGGTAACGGCATTTCATCGTCTTCAAAAGCATCTTCAATTTCTTCTGCCACGGCAGGAGCATGCACGGTTAGCGTAAAGATGGAGCCTTTTCCGGCCTGGCTGGAAACCGTAATATCACCGCCCATGTTTTTCGCCAGACGCTTCGAGACGGCCAGTCCAATCCCGGTTCCCGTTGCCGGTTTACCACCATGGCTGTCCTTCACCTGATAGTACATGGCGAAAATTTTATCCTGCTCATCCTGTGGAATACCGATCCCGGAATCCTCCACCTCAAAATGCAGTATGTCTCCCTCGTCATAGCGCGCCCGTACGGTCACCTGCCCCTGCTGAGTAAACTTCACGGCGTTGCTGATCAGATTCCACAGAATCTGGCGCAAACGCGTTCCGTCGGTGATGACCTTATGTGGCAGCGGTAGCGTCGGCTCAAGCACAAAGCGCAATCCTTTTTGTTGCGCCTGCAAGCCGGAGAGGTTTTCCAGATCCGCCATAAAACTGGTGAAATCAACAGGCTGGTTATCGAGCTGGACTTTACGCCGCTCCATCTTATCCATGTCAATAATATCGTTGAAAATATTCCCCAGCGTCACGGCGGAAACATGGATAGTTTTGAGATATTTTTCCTGCTCAGCGGTTAAATCTGTATCCAACAGGATCCGGCTTAAGCCGACAATGCCGTTAAGCGGAGTGCGCAGCTCGTGGCTGATGGTGGAAATGAAAGTGGTCTTATCACGGCTGGCGCGCTCAAGCGCGTCCTGATAACGCTTCCGCTCGGTAATATCGCGCCCAAAGCCCATCAGGCCATGTCGCTTACCTACGCGGTCATAGTAAGGCACTTTACGAATTTCAAAGCAGGCTTTGCGCCCATCCGGGTAGTCCAGCCACTGTTCATAGGTGAGCGAGACGTTATGACGGAATACCTTCTCGTCGGTTTCAATCACCTTTTCAGCCGCCTCTGGCGAATACACATCAGCCGGCTTTAGATTCACCAGTTGCTTTTCGCTCTTACCGGTCAGCAGCTCCATAGCACGGTTACAGCCGGAAAATTCTTTATCTTCATTGCGATAAAAAACCAGGTCCGGTGAAGCATCAAGGAAAGAACGTAAAAATGAAGATTGTTGCTCGAGCTGGATCTGCGCTTCTTCGCGCTCTTTGATTTCAACCTTCAGTTGTTCGAACGTTTCCTGGCGCTCCGCTTCGGCTTTTTCGCGCTCGACAATTTCCTGGTTGAGCTGGGCAATATTATCTTTCAACTGCACATTGAGCTTGAGATCGCGCTCGCGCATCTCTTCCAGCTTTTGTACCAGTCGTGACAAGCGTTGCCGGGACTCTTCCAGTTGCTCCACCACCACAGAAAGGAAGTAGACGGCCCAGGGGGTAATTAACAGGCCAAAAAAGATAGAACGGATGACATCAATGCTTTCTACCTGGCCATGCAGCACCATGGTGACAGCCATCTGCACCACAATTGCCAACACAACCAAAGCTAGCGCCAACAGCAGCGAAAAGCGCACCAGACCTAACTTCATCATCAGGTCGACATAGTATTGCGCCAGCATACGAATTTGCTTCATAGAGGGTTCCTTCACGACAACTTGGCACAATAATACTCAATTCTCAGCGTGACGTTGAAGATTGTGCAAGAAATGCGGGGGTTATCGGTGAAATGACTGGGTAGGCGGTAGGCCGGATAAGGCATAGCCGCCATCCGGCAATGTGCGCCGGGCCACCTGATGGCGCGCAGCTTTCAGGCCTACATGACTACGGAGGGTTAGATCCCCGGCTGAATCCACGGCGTACCCAGCGCCGAGCCTTGCACGCCGTGCTCATTAAGGTACTTATCCAGTTCAACCATCCCGGTCCAGCGGTTTTCACACCATAGCGGTGCCAGCAGCGTTGGGCGACGCGCGCTGGCAGAAATGCGATGATAAATCACCTCTGGCGGCGTATGGCGGATCATCTCTCCGGCGGTAACCGTATAATCGTCCAGTTCAATACCGTTCAGCCGTCCGGCCTCCCAGGCTTTCGCCATCGTACTGCCTTTGACGATATGCAGAGGATGCAGCTTAATACCGTCGACGCCTGTCTCTACCACACGTTCCATCGTTTGCAGGCATTCCGCTTGCCCTTCACCAGGCAGACCGACAATCAGGTGCGAACACACTTTCAGCCCGCGTTCACGCGCCAGTTGGGTCGTTCGCTGATAACAGGCAAAATCATGCCCACGATTAATGCGATGCAGCGTCTTGTCATGGGCCGTTTGCAAGCCCAGTTCCAGCCACACTTCGTAGCCCTGATCCTTGTACTCGCATAGCAGATCGAGCACGGCACCCGGCACACAGTCAGGGCGCGTGCCAACGCATAACCCGACGATGCTGGCCTGACTAACCGCCTGTTGGTACATCGAACGCAGCACCTGTACTTCCGCAAAGGTACTGGTATAAGCCTGAAAATAGGCCAGATAGCGCTTCGCGCGATTCACTAATTGCGCCTGATGCTCAAGCTGTTCAGCGATAGAATGATGCTGCTGCGCTTCGTCAGCAAAAGAGGCGACATTACAGAAGGTACATCCGCCACGTCCAATGGTGCCATCGCGATTTGGGCAGCTAAAGCCGCCGTGCAGCGTGAGCTTATGAACCTTTTGCCCATAACGGCGAGAAAGATCCCCACCAAACATATTGACTAATTTCTGTAACTGCATAATCTGGTAGACCGCGCCTTGAAAAGAGGCCAAAGCCTGCCATTTTTTGCCCCAGTCGGCGATGACCTGGATCAATCGCCCTGGCGAGCCTTTATTTATTGCATAACAAATCAAAATAATTGAAATTTCATTCAATCTAAATCTAATTACTTTTCCTTATATTCAGCGGTTTTTTTTATCTTCTTATACTCTCAGCGCAAAAACAGTATCTTTAAGACGCCGGAACTCTAAAAACCAGCATAAAATGCCAGTTATCTCGATAAATAAAGGGAGGACGAGGGATATCAGGCCTTTCTGACAGTGAGACAGATCACACTTCCAGGGGTATACTCCTCAGGTTAAATCAATGTAAAAAATCCTTTTATTTCAACATTTTCATAAAGTTAATCGCCCTATAGCACATTTTTGCATAAATAAGATTGCCATTTGACCTGTGTGTGGATTCCCGATAACTTGGAAATCCGCTGGAAGCTTTCTGGATGAGCAGTCTGCTCATCATATTTATGCAGTAATTGAGATTCCCTCTGAAGCAAGTCCTCAAACTTGTTTGACCTATGCGAAAAGGATAAAGAGGGCGAATGCGAGGTGAGCGTATGAAACGCAAACCCCGTCGCCATGCTCTTGGTGTGCCCGTGCGCAAACGGTATCGGAGAGGTGTCCCGCAGAGCCTGGGGAGGTTCACTGATATGTTGTACGATAAATCCCTTGAGAAGGATAACTGTGGTTTCGGCCTGATCGCCCACATAGAAGGCGAACCTAGCCACAAGGTAGTGCGTACCGCCATACACGCACTGGCACGTATGCAGCACCGTGGCGCAATTCTTGCCGATGGCAAAACCGGCGATGGTTGCGGCTTGCTGTTACAAAAACCTGACCGCTTTTTCCGCATTGTTGCGCAAGAGCGCGGCTGGCGTTTAGCTAAAAACTACGCCGTCGGCATGATCTTTTTAAATAAAGACCCTGAACTGGCGGCGGCATCTCGTCGCATTGTTGAAGAAGAATTACAGCAGGAGACCCTGTCGATCGTAGGCTGGCGCGACGTGCCAACCAACGAAGGTGTTCTCGGTGAAATAGCCCTTTCCTCCCTGCCTCGTATCGAGCAAATTTTTGTTAACGCCCCTGCGGGCTGGCGTCCGCGTGATATGGAGCGTCGCCTGTTCATCGCGCGTCGTCGTATCGAAAAACGCCTCCTGCAAGACAAAGATTTCTACGTCTGTAGCTTGTCGAACCTGGTCAATATCTATAAAGGTCTGTGTATGCCGGCGGATCTGCCGCGCTTCTACCTGGACCTCGCAGACCTGCGTCTGGAATCGGCCATCTGCCTGTTCCACCAGCGCTTCTCCACCAACACCGTACCGCGCTGGCCGCTGGCGCAGCCGTTCCGCTATCTGGCGCACAACGGTGAAATCAACACCATCACGGGCAACCGCCAGTGGGCGCGCGCCCGTACCTATAAGTTCCAGACCCCGCTGATCCCGGATCTGCACGACGCCGCGCCATTTGTTAACGAAACCGGCTCAGACTCCAGTTCGATGGACAACATGCTGGAACTGCTGCTGGCAGGCGGGATGGACATCATCCGTGCAATGCGCTTACTGGTTCCACCGGCATGGCAGAACAACCCGGATATGGATCCGGAGCTGCGCGCGTTCTTTGACTTTAACTCCATGCACATGGAACCGTGGGACGGCCCAGCGGGCATCGTCATGTCCGACGGCCGCTTTGCCGCCTGTAACCTTGACCGTAACGGCTTGCGTCCGGCACGCTACGTCATCACCAAAGACAAGCTGATTACCTGCGCCTCTGAAGTCGGGATCTGGGATTATCAGCCGGATGAAGTGGTAGAGAAAGGCCGCGTCGGCCCTGGCGAGCTGATGGTTATCGATACCCGCAGCGGGCGCATTCTCCACTCCGCCGAAACCGATGATGACCTGAAAAGCCGTCACCCATACAAAGAGTGGATGGAGAAAAACGTCCGCCGCCTGGTACCGTTCGAAGACCTGGCTGACGATCAGGTCGGCAGCCGTGAACTGGACGATGACACCCTCGCCAGCTATCAGAAACAGTTTAACTACAGCGCTGAAGAGCTGGATTCCGTGATCCGCGTGCTCGGCGAAAACGGCCAGGAAGCGGTCGGTTCAATGGGTGACGATACCCCGTTTGCCGTACTCTCCAGCCAGCCGCGCATCATTTATGACTACTTCCGCCAGCAGTTCGCGCAGGTCACCAACCCGCCGATCGACCCGCTGCGTGAAGCGCACGTCATGTCGCTGGCCACCAGCATCGGTCGTGAGATGAACGTCTTCTGCGAAGCTGAAGGTCAGGCACACCGCCTGAGCTTTAAATCGCCGATCCTGCTGTACTCCGATTTCACCCAGCTTACCACCATGAAAGAGGAGCATTATCGCGCTGACCGTCTGGATATCACCTTCGACGCGACCGAAACTACGCTCGAAGAGACCGTCAAAGCATTGTGCGATAAGGCGGAACAGATGGTGCGCAACGGCACGGTGCTGCTGGTACTCTCTGACCGCAACATCGCTAAAAATCGTCTGCCGGTTCCGGCGCCGATGGCCGTGGGCGCAGTGCAAACGCGTCTGGTAGAACAAAGCCTGCGCTGCGACGCCAACATCATCGTTGAAACCGCCAGTGCCCGCGATCCGCACCATTTTGCCGTCCTGCTCGGTTTTGGCGCGACGGCAATCTATCCGTATCTCGCGTATGAAACATTGGGACGTCTGATCGACACTCAGGCGATTGCCAAAGATTACCGGACCGTGATGCTGAACTACCGTAACGGCATCAACAAAGGTCTGTACAAAATCATGTCCAAAATGGGCATCTCGACCATTGCCTCCTACCGCTGCTCGAAGCTGTTTGAAGCCGTAGGTCTGCACGATGATGTGGTTGCGTTGTGCTTCCAGGGCGTGGTCAGCCGTATTAGCGGTGCAGGGTTTACCGACTTCCAGCAGGATCTGCTGAACCTCTCCAAACATGCATGGCTGGCGCGTAAACCTATCAGCCAGGGCGGTTTGCTGAAGTACGTCCATGGCGGCGAATACCACGCCTACAACCCGGACGTGGTGCGCACGCTACAACAGGCGGTGCAAAGCGGCGAGTATAGCGACTATCAGGAATACGCCAAGCTGGTTAATGAGCGCCCGGCAGCCACGCTGCGCGATTTGCTGACGATCACTCCTGGTGATGAAGCCGTCAGCATTGACGAGGTAGAACCCGCAACCGAACTGTTTAAACGTTTTGATACTGCGGCCATGTCTATCGGCGCATTAAGCCCGGAAGCACACGAAGCGCTGGCCGAAGCGATGAACAGCATCGGCGGTAACTCGAACTCCGGCGAAGGCGGCGAAGACCCGGCGCGCTACGGCACCAACAAAGTGTCGCGGATTAAGCAGGTGGCTTCTGGTCGCTTCGGCGTGACCCCGGCGTATCTGGTGAACGCCGACGTGATTCAGATTAAAGTCGCTCAGGGTGCGAAGCCGGGTGAAGGCGGTCAGTTACCGGGCGACAAAGTCACCCCGTACATCGCCAAACTGCGCTATTCGGTACCGGGCGTGACGCTGATCTCCCCGCCGCCGCACCACGATATCTACTCTATCGAGGACTTAGCGCAGCTGATTTTCGACCTCAAACAGGTCAACCCGAAAGCGATGATCTCGGTGAAACTGGTTTCCGAACCGGGCGTCGGCACTATCGCCACCGGCGTGGCGAAAGCCTATGCGGATCTGATCACCATCGCGGGTTACGATGGCGGCACCGGCGCAAGCCCGCTGTCATCGGTGAAATACGCGGGCTGTCCGTGGGAGCTGGGGCTGGTGGAAACTCAACAGGCGCTGGTGGCTAATGGCCTGCGTCACAAGATTCGTCTGCAGGTCGATGGCGGTTTGAAAACCGGCGTCGATATCATTAAAGCGGCGATTCTGGGGGCTGAGAGCTTCGGTTTCGGTACCGGCCCAATGGTCGCGCTGGGCTGCAAATACCTGCGTATTTGCCACCTGAATAACTGTGCAACCGGCGTGGCGACTCAGGACGACAAACTACGTAAGAACCACTATCACGGCCTGCCGTTCAAAGTGACCAACTACTTTGAATTTATCGCTCGTGAAGTTCGCGAGCTGATGGCTTCGCTAGGCGTTACCCGCCTGGTGGATCTGATTGGTCGCACCGACCTGCTCAAAGAGCTGGAAGGGTTTACCGCCAAGCAGCAAAAGCTGGAGCTGTCTCGTCTGCTGGAAACCGCCGAACCACATCCTGGTAAAGCGCTGCATTGCACCGAGAACAACCCACCGTTTGATAATGGCGTGCTGAACGCCCAGCTGTTGCAGCAGGCGAAGCCGTTCGTCGACGAGCGCCAGAGCAAAACCTTCTGGTTCGATATCCGCAACACCGACCGTTCCGTCGGCGCATCGCTGTCGGGCTATATCGCTCAGACGCATGGCGATCAGGGGCTGGCGTCTGACCCGATCAAAGCGCACTTCAGCGGTACTGCAGGCCAGAGCTTTGGCGTGTGGAACGCGGGCGGCGTGGAGCTGTATCTGACCGGCGATGCCAACGACTATGTCGGTAAAGGCATGGCGGGTGGTCTGCTGGCAGTGCGTCCTCCGGTTGGCTCAGCTTTCCGTAGCCATGAGGCGAGCATCATCGGTAACACCTGCCTGTATGGCGCCACCGGTGGTCGCCTGTTTGCTGCGGGTCGTGCGGGTGAGCGCTTTGCGGTGCGTAACTCCGGCGCAATCACCGTGGTTGAAGGAATTGGCGACAACGGCTGTGAATACATGACCGGCGGCATCGTCTGTATTCTCGGCAAAACCGGCGTTAACTTCGGTGCGGGCATGACCGGCGGATTCGCCTACGTGCTCGACGAAGACGGTGAATTCCGCAAACGCGTGAACCCGGAACTGGTCGAAGTGCTGAGCGTGGACTCTTTGGCTATCCACGAAGAGCACCTGCGCGGTCTGATTACCGAGCACGTACAGCATACCGGATCTTCACATGGCGAAGAGATCCTGGCGAACTGGCCAGCATTCTCGGCGAAATTCGCCCTGGTAAAACCAAAGTCCAGTGATGTGAAAGCACTGTTGGGTCACCGTAGTCGTAGCGCAGCAGAGCTGCGTGTGCAGGCGCAGTAAGGGGTAGCAGCAATGAGTCAGAACGTATACCAATTTATCGACCTGCAGCGTGTTGATCCGCCGAAGAAGCCGCTGAAGATCCGTAAGATCGAGTTTATCGAAATTTACGAGCCGTTTTCCGAAGGTCAGGCCAAAGCACAGGCAGATCGCTGCCTGTCCTGCGGTAACCCGTACTGCGAGTGGAAGTGCCCGGTGCATAACTACATCCCGAACTGGCTGAAGTTGGCGAATGAGGGACGTATTTTTGAAGCGGCAGAGCTTTCGCACCAGACCAACACCTTGCCGGAAGTCTGTGGTCGCGTATGCCCGCAGGACAGGCTGTGTGAAGGATCCTGTACGTTGAACGATGAATTTGGCGCGGTAACTATCGGCAACATCGAGCGCTATATCAACGATAAAGCATTCGAGATGGGCTGGCGTCCGGATATGACCGGCGTTCGCCAGACGGACAAGCGCGTGGCGATTATCGGTGCGGGTCCGGCGGGCCTGGCCTGTGCTGATGTGCTGACCCGCAACGGCGTAAAGGCGGTGGTATTTGACCGTCACCCGGAAATCGGCGGCTTGCTGACCTTCGGTATCCCAGCCTTCAAGCTGGAAAAAGAGGTCATGACCCGTCGCCGTGAAATCTTCACCGGCATGGGCATTGAGTTCAAACTGAACGTGGAAGTGGGCCGTGACGTACAGCTCAACGATTTGCTGAAGGATTACGACGCTGTGTTCCTTGGCGTAGGAACCTATCAGTCGATGCGCGGCGGGCTGGAAAACGAAGACGCTGAGGGCGTGTTTGATGCCCTGCCGTTCCTGATTGCTAATACCAAGCAATTGATGGGTTTTGGCGAAAGCAGCAACGAGCCATACATCAGCATGGAAGGCAAACGCGTCGTCGTACTCGGCGGTGGCGATACCGCGATGGACTGCGTGCGCACTTCGGTTCGCCAGAATGCTGCACACGTTATTTGCGCCTACCGTCGCGATGAAGAGAACATGCCGGGTTCGAAACGCGAAGTGAAAAACGCGCGTGAAGAAGGCGTCGAATTCCAGTTCAACGTCCAGCCGTTAGGTGTGGAAGTGAATGCCAACGGCAAAGTGTGTGGTGTGAAAATGGCGCGCACGGAGATGGGCGAACCGGATGCGAAGGGGCGTCGCCGTGCGGAGATCGTCGCTGGTTCCGAGCACGTTGTTCCGGCTGATGCGGTGGTCCTGGCGTTTGGTTTCCGCCCGCACAGCATGGAATGGTTGAAAGAGCACAGCGTCGAGCTGGATTCACAGGGGCGCATTATTGCCCCGGAACGTAGCGACAACGCTTTCCAGACCAGCAACCCGAAAATCTTCGCCGGTGGCGACATCGTACGCGGTTCGGATCTGGTGGTCACCGCGATTGCCGAAGGTCGTAAAGCGGCAGACGGGATCCTGAATTACCTGGAAGTGTAATACTTCTGGCTCCCCTGACGCTGATGGATGGGGAGCCAATATTCCTCCACTAAATACATGCGGAATCATTTTTCGAAAGCCGCTCACAAATACAGCTGTATATTCAGTACATTGAAATTCCGCAGACAGTGTCTGCAGAATCTTACCATTTGGCGTAACTGACTTAATCTTTTCCACTACCCTGGTCGGCGTTTGTCCGCTTCTTATCGGTTAAAAATGTCGAGCCCAAAAATCAACGCAATCATCAACACCATAAATAATAACCATGTAAAGATTATACGTAATCGTTTGCTTTATTCTGAGAAGTGTATATGATGCGGCGGATTTTTTGGGCAAAATTCAAGGAGGCGTTGTGTCGCAGGACAACAATTATAGCCAGGGCCCCGTCCCTCTGGCGGCGCGGAAAGGCGTGGTTCCACTGACGTTTGTGATGTTGGGGTTAACATTCTTTTCAGCCAGTATGTGGACCGGAGGCACACTCGGTACCGGTCTTTCCTATAATGATTTCTTCCTGGCAGTTCTCTTCGGTAATCTCCTCCTCGGTATTTACACTGCATTTCTCGGTTATATTGGCGCAAAAACAGGTCTCTCTACCCACCTCCTCGCACGTTACTCATTTGGCATAAAAGGTTCATGGCTTCCCTCAATGCTACTAGGCGGCACACAGGTGGGCTGGTTTGGCGTCGGCGTGGCAATGTTCGCCATCCCGGTGGGTAAAGCGACGGGTATTGACGTCAACATCCTGATTGCAGTTTCCGGTCTGCTGATGACCATGACCATCTTCTTTGGTATCTCGGCACTCACCATTTTGTCCATCATCGCCGTTCCCGCTATCGTCATTCTTGGCAGTTACTCTGTCTGGCTGGCAGTGAGCGATGTGGGGGGATTGGATCATTTAAAAGCAATTGTGCCGCAGACACCGCTGAATTTTTCCACAGCACTGGCGCTGGTCGTCGGATCGTTTGTCAGCGCAGGAACATTAACCGCCGACTTCGTTCGCTTTGGTCGCAACGCCAAAGGCGCAGTGCTGATCGCCATGGTGGCGTTTTTCCTTGGCAACTCCTTGATGTTCATCTTCGGCGCTGCGGGCGCGGCTGCGGTTGGACAGGCGGATATCTCCGACGTGATGATTGCCCAGGGGCTGCTGCTGCCCGCGATCATCGTTCTCGGCCTGAATATCTGGACGACTAACGACAATGCGCTGTATGCCTCAGGTCTGGGATTTGCCAATATTACCGGCCTTTCCAGCCGTACGCTGTCGGTGGCTAACGGCATTATCGGCACACTGTGCGCACTGTGGCTTTACAATAACTTTGTTGGCTGGCTGACTTTTCTGTCGGCAGCAATTCCCCCGATTGGCGGGGTGATCATCGCCGACTATCTGCTGAACCATCGCCGCTATGCCGACTTCAGCAAAGCGCAATTTATTTCCGTAAACTGGATAGCGATCCTGTCCGTTGCATTGGGCATCGCCGCAGGTCACTATATTCCCGGTATTGTGCCGGTCAACGCCGTACTTGGCGGCGTATTCAGCTATATCCTGCTGAACCCACTTTTCAATCGCAGCCTTGCTAAATCCCCGGAGGTCAGCCATGCAGAATAACACCATCACTCTAACTCAAACCCGTCTGCAGGGGCGTGAAGGATTGTGGCAAATCACGATTGAAAACGGGCGTTTTAGCCGTATTGATCCCCAGGAAACAGCATCTGCGCCACAGGGCAAGGTGCTTGATGCTGAAGGCGGGCTGGCCATTCCACCGTTCGTTGAGCCACATATCCATCTGGACACCACGCAAACTGCTGGGGAGCCCAGTTGGAACCAATCGGGTACGTTGTTTGAAGGTATTGAGCGCTGGGCCGAACGCAAGGCGATGCTCACCCACGAAGACGTGAAGACCCGCGCCATGCAGACTCTCAAGTGGCAGATGGCCAACGGCATCCAGTATGTCCGAACTCACGTAGACGTTTCCGATCCTACGCTGACGGCGCTGAAAGCCATGCTGGAAGTGAAGCAAGAAGTGGCACCGTGGGTGGAGCTGCAGATTGTGGCGTTCCCACAGGAAGGTATTCTTTCTTATCCCAACGGCGAAGCGCTGCTAGAAGAAGCTGTGCGTTTGGGTGCCGACGTCATTGGCGCAATTCCTCACTTTGAATTCACGCGTGAATATGGCGTCGAATCGCTGCACAAAACTTTCGCCCTGGCACAGAAGTATGACCGACTTATCGATGTGCACTGTGACGAGATTGATGATGAGCAATCGCGCTTTGTTGAAACCGTCGCGGCGCTGGCACATCGCGATGGCATGGGATCGCGCGTGACAGCCAGCCACACCACAGCGATGCATTCCTACAACGGCGCATATGCTTCCCGCCTTTTCCGTCTGTTAAAAATGTCAGGTATTAACTTCGTCGCGAATCCGCTAGTGAATATTCACCTGCAAGGACGTTTTGACACCTATCCTAAGCGCCGTGGCATCACCCGCGTCAAGGAGATGCTGGAAGCGGACATCAATGTTTGCTTTGGGCATGATGACGTTTTTGACCCGTGGTACCCATTGGGAACCGCGAATATGCTGCAAGTTCTGCATATGGGATTACATGTGTGTCAGTTGATGGGGTACGGACAAATCAATGATGGGCTAAATCTCATCACCACCCACAGCGCGAAAACCCTACACTTACAGGACTACGGTTTAAGTATTGGGAATTCCGCTAACCTGGTGATTTTACCTGCAGAAAATGGATTTGATGCGGTTCGCCGCCAGACACCTGCACGTTATTCAATTCGCCATGGGCGGGTTATTGCTGAAACGGTGCCAAGCCAGACCACGCTGCATCTGGCACAACCGGAAGCGGTGACGTTTAAGCGCTAGGTTGTTCTATCCAGTGTCGGATGGCACAAGCCTTGCCATCCGACACGGTCTGTCAGACGTGTAATAAGCTGGCGCGCACCTTAATCACCACCTTTTTAATGTCCATCGGGGCTTGCACCACACAGCCCGGTTTATGCGGCTCGCCCGGCATAAAAATCGCAAATCTTCCCGGCTTCAGTACGATCGCCTGCTCATCGGCAATCTCGCTGCACAGCTGATAGTCATCCTCAACATGCATCTCATCGCACTGGCGAGCAGAATCGGTCATCCCGAACAGAATGCGTTCTTCGCCGGACAACAGCACCTGAATATCAATGTACTGCTGATGCAGTTCCGCTTTCTTTTGCTCTGGGCTCTGCGTCGCAAACTGCATGACATTCATAAAAATAGTATCGCCTTGCAACGCGTAGCGCCCTGGTGTCTTCTCCTGAGGATTCGCCGCAATGGCAAGCGTTAATGCCTGCTGCAATACCGGATGCAATCCAGCAGAAAGCTGAGACTGTAAATCCCCTGACATCATCATCATTCTCCCTGGGCCAACAGCGCGGCCCCCAGTAGTCCAGCGTCATGACGGTAATGTGCCGCCAGTAATTTCACGTGATAAGTCGCGGGTTCCTGTGCCAGCCAGGCTTTCACCTGCGCCAGATAACCTTCAGCCAACCCGACGCTTCCGCCAATAACAACGCACTGGCAGTCGGTTGTCGCCTTCACATCGGCAATCAGACGTGCCAACGTGCATGCCGATCGCTGGATCAATTGACACGCCTGTTCATCCCCTTGTCTGGCCCGGCTAAAAATAGTTTTTGCATCACATCCAGCAAGTGAGCCTTCGGCTGCCGCTGCAATCCCACGGCCGGAAGCGATAGCCTCCACGCACCCCACTCGTCCACAACCACATTGCGGACCATACGGGTCCGCCAGTGTATGACCTACATGCCCCGCCAGCCCCCCGGCTCCGGTTAACAACTTTCCGTTGCTAACCACGCCGCCACCAACACCGGTCGATACAGTAATAAACGCCATATCGTGGTATTTCCCGCCAAGTGCATGATATTCAGCCCACGCAGCGGCCTGTGCGTCATTCACCGCCAACGTCGGTAGACCGGTGAATGACTCCAGCGTTTGCACCAGCGGGAAATGCATCAATCCCCCCAAATTTAATGGATTCAGTGCCAGGAGCGCGCCCTCACGGATGATGCCGGTTGAGGCAATCGCCACGCGCTGAGCCTGTGCCAGCAACGGCTCAATCAGCGCTTCCAGAGCAGCTCGCAGCGCTTGTGGTGTTTTGCTGGCGGGTGTCGGAAGTTCGTGACGGTCACGCATTTGCAGGCGACCATCAACCAGTGCAGCGGCCAGTTTAGTACCGCCGATATCAATCGCCAGGGTGGTCATAGCGCGGCCTTTTTCATCGCCGTGGTGTACCACTGGCAAATGTGTTCCAGTCGGGTAATAGCAGAACCCACTGTCACCGCCCAGGCCCCGTGGCGCATGGCTTCAGCTGCTTGTGCTGGCGTGTTATAACGTCCTTCGGCAATCACCCGACACCCGGCATCACGTAACGCTTTCACCAGCGCCAGATCCGGCTCATCTGGTGTTTCTGGTGTCGTATAACCCGACAGCGTCGTACCAATAATTTCCGCGCCGAGTTGCTGGCAGGCCAGGCCGTCTTCCAGCGACGAACAGTCGGCCATGGCCAGACAGTGATGTTGATGAATTCGTGCCAACAATGCGGCGACGGGAACAGGACGCACGCGGTCTGTACCATCAATCGCTATAATGTCAGCTCCCGCCTGCGCCAACGCATCGACATCATCTAAAAATGCAGTGATGCGTACAGGGGAGTCAGCAAGATCGCGTTTCAGAATACCTATAATTGGCAGCGAAACGACCGCCCGGGTCGCCTGCAGGTTTTCCACGCCTTCAATACGCAGCGCCACCGCACCAGCCTGCTCGGCTGCCAGCGCCATGGCGGCGACAATTTCTGGTTTATCCAGCGGGCTGTCAGGAACGGGCTGGCAGGAGACAATCAGTCCGCCATCAGCGGCAATCTTTTTATCCAGTAGCTCAAGTAACGACATACATCTTCCCTTTCGAATCTTGCCCGGCTCAACGCCGGGCAAGCGGATTAACTTTTTGATTTCACCATGGTGCTTTTATCGCCGCCAAACGGCACGGCTCCACTAAACGGTTTACCATCAATGGCATCATGTGTACGTAGTGCTTCAGGCCGCAGCCAGCGCTGTACACGAGACGGCATATCAAGGCCAATCAACAGGATCACCACAAATGTCAGGCCGAAAGAGAGCGATCCCAGCGCTGTGCCCAGATCCAGACGTTGTGCAATCAGCGCCCCGATGATCGGTGCCAGTGCCCCACCAAGTGCCCCTACGTTGTAGGTGAACCCCAGGCCCGCGGCACGTTGGTCGGTATCGAAATAACCACCAATAAGTTTTGGTAAGATCCCGGAGATCCCCTGCCCAAGCATTTGCTGGAAAAACAGTAGCAAACCCAGAACCCAGACGTTGGCCCCGCCAATCGCAAACACAGGGATAATCAGCAACTGCGAGGCCAGCAGACTGCACACATAAGTCTTGCGGGTACCCAGCCAGTCGCCAAGGAAACCACCGACGCAGCAGCCAACCGCCGCACCAAAGCCACTAAAGAACAGGACCCTGGCAACCGTTGAAGGGTCATACATCAGTTCAGTTTTCAAATACGTTGGCAGCAGCGCCTGAATCGGCCACGAGTAGAGAAATGCGAACAGCACGACAACCATCAGCATCACACCCGTCGGCCAACGTTTACCGCTGCTTTGCACCATAAAGCTAATGAAAATAAACGCACATATCAGGCCGAGGACCGCCACGATAGCCGCATTTTGCAGGTCGCCAGCAAAGCAGAACCACAGCGCGGTTGCAGCGGCGATCGTCATCAGAATATTAATTACCCGATGCTCGCCCCGGTAGAGAATATCCACCATCGTGCGTACCGGCGCTTTACCTGCGTGTTTTTCTTTCCAGTCCTCTGCCTCCGGAATATTTTTACGTAGCCAGAGGGCAAAGATAATCGGCAGAATGCCGATGAAGAACAGCGCACGCCATCCCCAGACCGGAACCACCAGGCTGTAGACCTGCGCAGCGATCACCGCGCCAACGGAGAAGCCGGAAATCAGGAAGCCGCTGGCTTTATTTCGCAGGTGTTTAGGCCAGCTTTCAATAACATAAGTCGCGCTGGAACCGTACTCACCTGCCATTCCCATACCGATTACCAGGCGGGCGATAAACATGGTGGTGTAGCCTGGCGCGAAGCCACAGGCCAGCGTCCCCACTGAGAACAGAATGATGCTGGTGACCATCGCCAGGCGACGTCCGTAACGGTCACCCATCGCCCCCAGCATTAACCCGCCAAACCAGCGGGAGATAAAGGCGGCGGAGATCAAACTGGCCGCCTGCACCGTCGTCAGTCCGAATTCGCCTTGTACTTCCGTCAGTACAAGGGCGATTAATACAAAATCAAAACCATCAAGCAAATATCCCAGCCAGGCGGCGGAAAATGCCCGCCATTGTGCCCGATTGAGATGGCGATACCACGGGATGCTCTGGGTAGAAGTACTCATTTTACTCTCCCGACGATCTTTGTTGTTGAGCCGGATGGCGGCTTTGCCTTTTCCGGCCTACGGTCGAAAAATCCAGGCCGGGCAAGCGAAGCGCCCCCGGCGACCCGCGGTTACGATTTTTCCGCCAGCAGTTGGTTCGCCAGGGCTTTCAGTTCTGGCAAATATTGTTCATCTACGGGAGCGAACGGTTTACGGCACAGTGGTACAGAAACCACATCCATATAGTGCAGTACCGTTTTCAGACCGCGGAATACGCCAACCTTGATGAGCAGATCGATAACCTCATTGCACTCGGTTTGCAGCTTTTGTGCAGCCCGGATATCGCCTTCTTTGAGCGCTTTCACAATTCCCTGATAACGCCATCCCATGATGTTGTAAGTACTGCCAATCCCACCATCCGCACCGGCCAGCAACCCAGAAGCGAAGATCTCGTCATAGCCGTTGTAAAGCACCAGATCGGGGTGAGCGCGGCGGATCTGTTCCATTTGATAGAGATCGCCTGAGGTTTGCTTCAGCGCGCCAACGCCCGGCAACGTCACCAAAGTGTTGATCTGATCCAGCGTCAGTTTTACGCCGCTCAGTGCCGGGATGTTATAGACCACCATCGGTAAGCCATCGGCGGAATCAATAATTGCGCGGTAGTGATCGCAGTGCTCTTCAAAGCTGAACGGATAGTAAAACGGCGTAACGGCCGAAACCGCATCAAATCCGTAGCGATGCGCAGCGCTCGCAAGCTGCTGGCTCTCTTCAGTGCTCACCGTGCCAACGTGGGCAATTAAGGTCACTTTACCTTTCGCTTCTTCAGCAACAACTTCCAGCACCTGCTCTCTTTCAGCGCGGTTTTGGACAAAGGCCTCACCCGTTGAGCCACCGACATAGAGCCCATCAACGCCCTGCCCAATGTTGAAACGCACCAGACGGCGCAAGCTCTCGGTGTCCAGTTTCTGCTGGTTATCGAATGGAGTTAATAACGCTGGCATTACGCCTTTTAAATTTCTTGCCATAACGACCTCTGAAGATGATTAGTGTTGTCTGACTGCATACCTTTATACCTATTATACCAGATCAAATAAGCAGCAATACAATACAGAACGCTTATAGTGCGATCTGCTTCACTAAAAGATCGTCAGGATCGCGATTACTTACGCAATTTTTTACTTTTGCTGAAGGCGTGCCAGGTTGCGGAAACGCTATTGAGATGTTCTTGCAGTGCGCGGTCTGCTTCTTCAGGATCGCGCTGGCGAATCGCGTCGACAATAGCGATATGCTGCTGATAACTCACGTTATTGTGCTCATACAATTCTTGATCGGCGACGGCCGGACGGGCAGCTATTAACCAGTCTAACAGCGCAACATGGATCGCCATAAAGATGGGGTTGCCCGGGATCTCTGCCAGCACACGGTGGAAGTCAACATCTGAACGGATGAAGAGCGCATTGTCTTCCAGCGACTGACTGTTGATCTCCAGTGCTTTCGCCAGTCTGTCGATTTGCTCGTCAGTGGCATGCTCTGCGGCATAACGCACCAGGCTGGACTCAAAGAACAATCGCAGCTGCTCAAAATGGGAAATACCACCAGGATGTGAGAGGAAATCTTTCGCCATGCCGGACAGTTCGCTGATAATCGTATCGGCCGAAGGACGTGAAACGCGGGCGCGTTCACCGTTGTTAATTTGCACCAGACCTTTACGCTTTAACGCCGCCAGCGCTTCTCGTACAGAAGGACGGCCAACATTGAAAAAAGCCATCAGTTCTCGCTCTGACGGCAACTGTTCCCCTTCGCCAAATTCCCGACGGCGAATCATCTGTTCAAGTTCTTCCTCAACCATTTCAGACAGTTTTTTACGCGCCAGCGGGCGGCTGCGTAAGCTACGGCCAATGGTGGATGGAGAGTCTTCAGCTTGCGAATCAAATGCGTTCATAGGGTCCATTCAGCTAAGTCGTGGTGACAAATAACAGCGAGTTCATCGTAACACAGGATCGAAAGCAGGGTGAAATGGTGGTCTGTGGGGGATATGCTCATACCGATGATATATAAAATTCATATATTTAAATATGAATGATTGAGCGGACAGTTTTTTATTACCATGGGATAAAACTAACTTTATGAAATCTGCGAATATCATCTTTAAAATAAATCATAAGCCACTATTTTAAAACGAAAAATAACAAAACCTCGATTATAAAAACACGATATCCACTCCAAAACACATGCCAGAAAAAATATAACATCCGCATTTAAAACAGCGTTATTACCGGATTTATCTTCTTCTCTGGCATGGAGTGAAAAAATGTTCGGCATTATTATCTCTGTCATCGTTTTATTAACGATGGGTTACCTGATCCTCAAAAACTACAAACCACAGGTAGTACTGGCAGCAGCCGGGATCTTCCTGATGATCTGCGGCGTCTGGTTGGGGTACGGCGCACTGGTCGCCAGCGACAAAAGCAGCGGTTATCTGCTGGTCGATATTTATAATGAAATTCTTCGTATGCTCTCAAACCGGGCGGCCGGACTGGGGTTATCCATCATGGCGGTGGGCGGTTATGCCCGCTATATGGACAGAATGGGAGCCAGCCGGGCAATGGTCAGCCTGTTGAGCCGCCCACTTAAGCACATCCACTCACCCTATATTGTGCTTGCCGCGACGTATGTAATTGGTCAAATCATGGCACAGTTCATCACCAGTGCTTCCGGATTGGGCATGCTGCTGATGGTTACGCTCTTCCCAACGCTGGTCAGCCTGGGCGTGAGCCGTTTATCCGCGGTAGCGGTCATTGCCACTTCGATGTCGATTGAATGGGGCATTCTGGAAACTAACTCAATTTTCGCCGCACAGGTTGCGGGGATGAAAATAGCCACTTATTTCTTCCACTACCAACTTCCTGTCGCATCCTGCGTCATCATCGCCGTCGCCATCGCACACTTTTTCGTTCAACGCCGGTTTGATCAAAAAACACAACCAGACAGCACAGGCTTCAATGAACAAAAGACGCTGGAGGATGTGCCGCCACTCTATTACGCCATTTTACCGGTGATGCCGCTGCTCCTGATGTTGGGCTCGCTGTTGCTGGCGCATATGGGATTAATGCAGGCAGAGTTGAATCTGGTGGTGGTGATGCTAATGAGTTTGTCGCTGACCATGTTTGTGGAGTTTCTTCATAAACATAATCTGCGTGAGACTATGGATGATGTGCAGGCGTTTTTTGACGGCATGGGAACACAGTTTGCCAACGTCGTCACACTGGT
This sequence comes from Citrobacter sp. Cy070, assembly GCF_030332245.1. Taxonomy (NCBI): domain Bacteria; kingdom Pseudomonadati; phylum Pseudomonadota; class Gammaproteobacteria; order Enterobacterales; family Enterobacteriaceae; genus Citrobacter; species Citrobacter sp. Cy070. The sequence goes on along the minus strand of NZ_JAOWIG010000065.1, from coordinate 67,988 downwards.
GGTGGCCGGTGAGATCTTTGCCAAGGGTTTAACCACTATCGGCACCGTCGATGCGGTGATTAAAGGTGCGGAACACTCCGGGCTTGGCGGTATCGGTGTGATGATCATTATGGCCGTGGTTATCGCCGCCTGCGCAATTGTGATGGGATCCGGGAATGCACCGTTTATGTCATTCGCCAGTCTGATCCCGGATATTGCTGCGGGGCTGCATATTCCTGCGGTTGTGATGATTATGCCGATGCACTTCGCCACCACGCTGGCACGTGCGGTTTCACCGATTACCGCTGTGATTGTCGTGACATCCGGTATTGCTGGCGTGTCGCCTTTTGAGGTAGTAAAACGGACAGCCATCCCAATGGCGATAGGATTTGTGGTCAATATGATTGCCACTATCGCGCTGTTTTATTGATATCTGACGCAGAATGCAAAACAGGCCCGCAAGGGCCTGTTTGATTATTTCACTACGCGTAGCGCCGGACGCCCACCGCGAGGAGGCGGCGGTGTGTCGTCAGGATCGTCATCGTGATTATCCGGTTTATCGCCATCAATCACCGACATCACCGTTTCGTTTTCGCTCTCAGGCGCGACATCGTCATCATTGAGGCTGTCGACATCTTCGTCATAGGCCGCTTCAGGTTCAAACATCGTTCCTGCGCCGTTTTCACGGGCATAGATCGCGAGTACCGCCGCCAGTGGTACGGAAACGTTGCGCGGCACGCCGCCAAAGCGCGCGTTAAAGCGCACTTCGTCGTTTGCCAGTTCCAGATTGCCCACGGCACGCGGCGCAATATTCAAAACAATTTGCCCGTCACGTGCATATTCCATCGGAACCTGCACGTCCTGGAGCGTCACATCCACCACCAGGTGCGGCGTGAGCTGGTTGTCTAGCAACCACTCATAGAATGCGCGCAGCAGATACGGACGGCGTGGCGTTAACTGTGGCAAATCCATACAGGTTAACCCCGGCCCAGACGCATTTCACGTTCAGGCTCAGTCAGAGAAGCCAGGAAAGAGTCACGTTCAAAGACGCGGGTCATATACCCTTTCAGTTCTTTCGAACCTGCACCGTTGAATTCAATACCCAGCTGCGGTAAACGCCACAGCAGCGGCGCCAGGTAGCAATCGACCAGGCTGAACTCATCGCTCAGGAAATACGGTTTTTGACCAAAGACTGGGGCAATTGCCAGCAGCTCTTCACGCAGACGTTTACGTGCAACATCGGCTTCAGATGCGGAACCGTTCACGATGACGTTCATCAGCGTGTACCAGTCTTTTTCAATACGCTGCATGTACAGGCGGCTCTCACCACGCGCAACCGGGTAAACCGGCATCAGCGGAGGATGCGGGAAACGCTCATCCAGGTATTCCATAATGATGCGAGATTCCCACAGGGTCAGCTCACGATCCACCAGTGTCGGGACGCTCTGATTCGGGTTGAGGTCGATCAGATCCTGCGGTGGATTGTCCTTCTCCACGTGCTCAATCTCGAAACTAACACCTTTCTCAGCCAGCACAATGCGGACCTGATGGCTATAGATGTCAGTAGGACCAGAAAACAGCGTCATTACCGAACGTTTGTTGGCAGCGACAGCCATGAAAACCTCCAGGTATATTCAGAATTTTTACTGCTACCAGCCACTATGTGACCAGCCAGAAGTGATGTCACCCAGATTCGGGAAAGCCATTACTGTTCAAAATACAAACAAAAAATGAGCGATACCGGACATTTGGGCAGAAAATTGGATGATAGTTTACCAGATTTTGTGACCTTTGTGGTGAGCCGATTCTGGAAATGGGGAAAAAGAGGTGGCAATCAGCGAATTACCGTGGTTCTACGCGGAGAAAATAACCATAAAAAAACCCGCCGAAGCGGGTTTTTTCGCAAATTGTCGTCTGCCGGAGCAGAGTACAATTAACGTTTGGAGAACTGAGGACGACGACGTGCTTTACGCAGACCGACTTTCTTACGTTCAACCTGACGAGCATCACGGGTAACGAAGCCAGCTTTACGCAGTTCGCCACGCAGGGACTCGTCGTACTCCATCAGAGCGCGGGTGATACCGTGACGGATCGCACCAGCCTGACCAGAGATACCACCACCTTTAACAGTGATGTACAGATCCAGTTTCTCAACCATGTCGACCAGTTCCAGCGGCTGACGAACTACCATGCGGGCAGTTTCACGACCGAAGTACTGTTCCAGAGAACGTTGGTTGATTACGATTTTACCGCTACCCGGTTTGATGAAAACGCGAGCTGCGGAACTTTTGCGGCGACCAGTGCCGTAGTATTGATTTTCAGCCATTGCCTATAATCCCGATTAGATGTCAAGAACTTGCGGTTGCTGTGCCGCGTGGTTGTGCTCGTTGCCAGCGTAAACTTTCAGTTTACGGAACATAGCACGACCCAGCGGGCCTTTTGGCAGCATGCCTTTAACCGCGATTTCAAGCACACGCTCAGGACGGCGAGCAATCATCTCTTCAAAGGTCGCTTGTTTGATACCACCGATGTGGCCGGTGTGGTGATAGTACACTTTGTCAGTACGCTTGTTGCCGGTTACAGCAACTTTGTCAGCGTTCAGAACGATGATGTAATCACCGGTATCTACGTGCGGAGTGTATTCCGCTTTGTGCTTACCGCGCAGGCGCAGAGCCAGTTCGGAAGCCAGACGGCCCAGAGTTTTACCGGTCGCGTCAACAACATACCAGTCGCGTTTTACGGTTTCTGGTTTAGCTGTAAAAGTTTTCATTAAAAGCTTACCCAAATAAATAAGTTACACGTTGGTGAACACCCAAACGTTTTGTCAGTTGAGGTTCACACGACATTGTCCAGCAAACCTACCCCTTCGAATAGCCTATGCCGGCGCATAGAAAGTTTTGGGAAAAAAACTCTCTCGTAACGTGGGGTCGCAAGATTATAGAGAAGTCAGGGTCAAAGATCGACCCCTTTATGTGATTTGCGGCAGGTTTAACCAGCTAAATGTTCCCGCTTCAGATACTCCTCGCTTTGCATCTCCTGCAAACGCGACAAACAACGCTGGAATTCAAACTTCAGGCGCTCGCCCTGGTAGATTTCATATAAAGGCGCTGCGGCGCTGACCACCAGCTTAACGTGGCGTTCGTAGAACTCATCCACCAGCGCGATAAAGCGTCGTGCCTCACTCTCCATCAGCGTCGTCATGACCGGTACATCAGACAGCAGCACCGTGTGGAACAGGCGCGACAAGGCGATGTAATCGTGCTGACTGCGAGCATCGACGCACAACGTAGTGAACGATACCGCCAGCGTCTGGTTCTCAACGGCCAGCGTCTGCATCGGGCGGTGGTTAATCTCCAGCGTCGGCGCGTGATCACCTTTCGCGCCCGCCAAGGCCAGCCAGAGCTTATCCATCTGCCGCTGCGTTTCATCATTAAGCGGGGCCAGCCATAAGTGTGCCTGAGTTAACGTACGTAACCGGTAGTCAACGCCGGCGTCCACGTTCATGATGTCGCAATACTGTTTAATGGCTTCGATAGCGGGAAGGAAGCGCGTACGTTGCAAACCGTTACGATACAGTTCATCTGGCGGAATATTGGAGGTCGCGACCAGCGTAATGCCACGGGCAAACAGCGCCTTCATCAGACCGCCGAGCAGCATGGCATCGGTGATGTCAGAAACAAAAAACTCGTCAAAGCACAGCACGTCCGTTTCGGCCTTAAAACGGTCGGCAATGATTTCCAGCGGATCGCTCTGCCCCTGCAGGGCGGTAAGCTCTTCATGGACGCGCAGCATAAAACGGTGAAAGTGCAAACGCTGTTTACGTCCGCCCGGCAGGCTATGGTAGAACAGATCCATCAGCCAGGTTTTTCCACGCCCTACGCCCCCCCACATATACAGACCACGCACCGGCGTGTTTTCCTTCGGCTCACGCTTACCCAGCAATTTACCAAAGCGGGCCATCAGTCCACTCTCCTGCGCCGCTGGAGGTGTAATCGTCGTGAGCTCCTGGTAAATCGTTTCCAGTCGATTCACCGCTTCTTGTTGTACGTTGTCGGGTTGATGGCTGCCGTCGTTAAGGGCCTGCAGGTATCGCGATGTCGGGGAAAAGCTTTGCATGATGTTATTGTTATTCCTTGAGAATCGATGTGCCGTCGCTCACGGTTGACGAAAAAAAGGCCGTTCTACATTACGTGATATAAACACGGGATTCCACTTCTACGGGATTAGCGGTTATAGTGGCATAATCAGGCGCAGGCATGGAGCCTAAAGCCAACACCCTACGGAAACAAAAGACAACGGGAGATGTTCATGACCTGGGAATATGCGCTAATTGGGTTAGTCGTCGGTATCATTATTGGTGCTGTAGCCATGCGTTTTGGTAATCGTAAATTACGCCAACAGCAGGCATTACAGTACGAACTGGAAAAGAACAAAGCTGAACTGGAAGAGTACCGCGAAGAGCTGGTGAGCCACTTTGCCCGCAGCGCTGAATTGCTGGATAACATGGCGGACGATTATCGTCAGATCTACCAGCATATGGCGAAAAGTTCCAGCAGCCTGCTGCCGGGTATGTCAGCGGAAAACAACCCATTCCGCAATCGTCTGGCTGAGTCTGAAGCGGGTAACGATCAGGCGCCGGTTCAGATGCCGCGTGACTATTCCGAAGGGGCTTCCGGCCTGCTGCGTAGTGGCGCAAAGCGCGACTAACTGCACATCGTTAAGAAATTTATGGGGCGCAGCAATTGCGCCCTCCGCTTCTCTTCCCGTCCCAGCTATTATTTAGTCGTTAGCCTCATTGTGACCAAACCGAAAATTCAATAACATCAAACTGTTTTGAATCATCTTCCGTTTACTCAAGGTACGAGAGCAGGATCCATGAAAAAACAAACCCAGCTGTTGAGTGCATTAGCGTTAAGTGTCGGGTTAACTCTCTCGGCGCCATTCCAGGCCGTTGCGTCGATTCCCGGCCAGGTCCCCGGACAGGCAGCGCTTCCCAGCCTCGCCCCGATGCTGGAAAAAGTGTTACCAGCCGTGGTTAGCGTGAGAGTCGAAGGTACCGCCACTCAGGGGCAGAAAGTCCCGGAAGAGTTCAAAAAGTTTTTTGGTGATGAACTGCCCGATCAACCTTCCCAACCTTTTGAAGGGTTAGGTTCCGGGGTCATTATTGACGCTGCCAAAGGCTATGTTCTGACCAACAACCACGTTATTAATCAGGCACAGAAAATTAGCGTTCAGCTGAACGATGGCCGCGAGTTCGACGCTAAGCTTATCGGCAGCGACGATCAGAGCGACATCGCTCTGCTGCAAATTCAACATCCCAGCAACCTGACGCAAATTGCCATTGCCGACTCCGACAAACTCCGCGTGGGTGATTTCGCGGTAGCCGTGGGTAACCCGTTTGGTTTGGGGCAAACTGCCACCTCCGGCATCGTATCGGCTTTGGGCCGTAGCGGGTTGAACCTGGAAGGTCTGGAAAACTTTATTCAGACCGATGCGTCTATTAACCGCGGTAACTCCGGCGGTGCATTACTTAACCTCAACGGTGAGCTGATTGGTATCAATACCGCCATTCTGGCGCCTGGCGGCGGCAGCATTGGGATCGGCTTTGCTATCCCCAGTAACATGGCGCGTACGCTGGCGCAGCAGTTAATGCAGTTTGGCGAAATCAAACGCGGCCTGCTGGGTATTAAAGGTACTGAAATGACCGCTGACATCGCTAAAGCATTCAAACTGGATGTACAACGTGGCGCGTTTGTCAGCGAAGTTCTGCCTAACTCAGGTTCCGCAAAAGCGGGCGTGAAATCCGGTGATGTTATTACCAGTCTTAACGGCAAACCGCTCAGTAGTTTCGCCGAACTGCGTTCACGTATTGCGACAACCGAACCGGGGACCAAAGTCAAACTGGGCCTGCTGCGTAACGGTAAACCACTGGAAGTTGAGGTGACGCTGGATACCAGTACATCATCTTCCGCCAGTGCGGAAATGATTGCACCGGCGTTGCAAGGGGCCACGCTCAGCGACGGGCAGCTAAAAGACGGTGCCAAAGGTATTCGAATTGATAACGTTGAAAAAAGTAGCCCAGCCGCACAGGCCGGCCTGCATAAAGATGACGTCATCATCGCCGTTAACCGCGATCGGGTGAACTCGATTGCCGAAATGCGTAAAGTGCTGGAAACGAAACCGTCAATCATTGCTCTGCAGGTCGTTCGTGGAAACGAGAGTATTTACCTGCTTTTGCGTTAACCTGGACAACCGGACATCAGCCCCCCGTGTGATGTCCGGTAAACTCGTGATATGCTGCTGCCGTTCCCTTTTTTAATGACGCCGCCATCATGTTTGTGAAGCTTTTACGTTCGGTCGCGATTGGTTTAATCGTCGGCGCCATTCTGCTGGCCGCGATGCCCTCTCTGCGCAAAATTAATACGCTTACCGCACCACAGTTCGACAGCACAGATGAAACACCTGCCAGCTATAACCCGGCAGTTCGCCGTGCTGCGCCTGCCGTGGTCAACGTGTACAACCGCAGTATGAACAGCACGACGCATAACCAGCTTGAGATCCGCACGCTCGGTTCAGGCGTAATCATGGATCAGCGCGGCTATATCATTACCAACAAGCACGTCATTAATGATGCCGACCAAATCATCGTCGCATTGCAGGATGGGCGTGTCTTTGAAGCGCTGCTTGTTGGCTCCGATACCTTAACCGACCTTGCGGTGCTGAAAATCAACGCAGCAGGCGGGCTGCCGACGATCCCGATTAATAACAAACGTGTACCGCATATTGGTGATGTCGTGCTTGCCATTGGTAACCCGTACAACCTTGGGCAAACCATCACTCAGGGGATCATCAGCGCCACGGGGCGTATTGGCCTGAACCCAACGGGCCGGCAAAACTTCCTGCAAACGGATGCCTCCATTAACCATGGTAACTCTGGCGGTGCGCTGGTTAACTCTCTGGGTGAGTTGATGGGGATTAACACACTGTCGTTTGATAAAAGCAATGATGGTGAAACGCCGGAAGGGATTGGCTTTGCCATTCCGTTTCAGTTGGCGACGAAAATCATGGATAAGCTGATCCGCGACGGGCGCGTTATTCGTGGCTACATCGGCATCAGCGGGCGTGAAATTGCACCGCTGCATGCACAAGGTAGCGGCATGGATCAAATTCAGGGGATTGTCGTGAACGAAGTGGCACCGGATGGCCCGGCGGCCCAGGCCGGAATTCAGGTCAACGACCTCATCATTTCGGTAAATAATAAACCGGCAGTATCAGCGCTGGAGACCATGGATCAGGTCGCTGAGATTCGCCCCGGTTCGGTTATCTCCGTGGTCGTGATGCGCGATGACAAGCAGTTGACGCTGCAGGTCACGATTCAGGAATATCCGGCGACGAACTAACGCGGATATAAAAAAACCGGAAATCATCCGGTTTTTTTAACATTTCGATGGGCTTGTAGGCCAGATAAGGTGTTTACACCGCATCCGGCATCTGTATGCCTGATGGCGACGCAAAACGTCTTATCAGGCCTACCGAAAAGAGTTATTTAACGAACTCTTCGCCCAGCGTGATATCTTTCTTCAGCGTATCCAGCATGCCTTCCAGCGAGCTTTGTTCGAACGCGCTCAGTTTACCGATGGACTGACGTTCTTCTACGCCATTTTTGCCCAGCAGCAGCGGCTGAGAGAAGAAGCGAGCATACTGGCCATCGCCTTCAACGTAAGCACATTCCACCACACCTTTTTCGCCGCTCAGCGCGCGAACCAGTGACAGACCGAAACGTGCTGCAGCCTGACCCATAGACAGGGTTGCAGACCCGCCACCGGCTTTTGCTTCCACAACTTCAGTACCCGCGTTCTGGATACGTTTGGTCAGGTCGGCCGCTTCTTGTTCAGTGAAGCTTACACCAGGGATTTGTGACAGCAGCGGCAGAATGGTCACACCAGAGTGTCCACCGATAACCGGGACTTCAACGTCGCCAGGCTGCTTGCCTTTCAGTTCCGCCACAAAGGTGTTGGAGCGGATGATGTCCAGCGTAGTTACGCCAAACAGTTTGTTCTTATCGTATACGCCTGCTTTTTTCAGCACTTCAGCAGCGATAGCAACGGTCGTGTTCACTGGGTTAGTGATGATACCGATACACGCTTTCGGGCAAGTTGTAGCAACCTGCTGCACCAGATTCTTCACGATGCCAGCATTCACGTTAAACAGGTCAGAACGGTCCATACCTGGTTTACGTGCAACACCCGCAGAAATCAGCACCACGTCAGCACCTTCCAGTGCAGGGGTCGCATCTTCACCGCTGAAGCCTTTGATTTTCACAGCAGTAGGGATATGGCTCAAATCAACGGCCACACCAGGCGTTACTGGAGCGATGTCGTACAGGGAGAGTTCTGAACCTGAAGGCAGTTGGGTTTTTAACAGTAATGCTAGCGCCTGACCGATACCACCAGCAGCGCCGAGGACTGCAACTTTCATCCTAAACTCCTTATTATATTGATAAGCAAAATGTCTATTGCTCCGCGGCGGCGACCTTAATTCACAAATCCAACGAATTCAATAACCACGCGTCAAGAATGCGTAGTCACGCAAATTTGGCTTTTATGCATTTAACTTACGTAAAATAAAACCTAAGTTACGTAATTCAAAACCACTCGCACAGTAGAGCAACTTTCCAACAGGTGCTGACAATATACCCTACAGCCATCTCAAAACAACATCAATTTGATAACATTTAATTTACTTTTAATCTTATTTGCGAGCCGTGACACAGGCATGTTTCTTGATAACGAAATTTGATAAAATTCCGCTCTTTCATAACATTATTTCAGCCTTGAACGAGGCAGACCGTTTGCATAAAAATTCATCTGTATGCACAATAATGTTGTTTCTACCGCCATATTACGGGTGACTTATGCGAAGCTCGGCAAAACAAGAAGAATTAGTAAAGGCGTTTAAAGCGCTGCTTAAAGAAGAAAAATTCAGCTCTCAGGGCGAAATCGTCCTCGCGTTGCAGGATCAGGGCTTTGATAATATCAACCAGTCCAAGGTTTCACGCATGCTGACCAAGTTTGGTGCCGTGCGTACCCGCAATGCGAAAATGGAAATGGTGTACTGTCTGCCTGCAGAGCTGGGAGTCCCGACAACGTCAAGCCCGTTGAAAAATCTGGTGCTGGATATCGACTACAACGATGCCGTTGTCGTTATTCATACCAGCCCAGGCGCTGCGCAGCTAATTGCCCGCCTGCTGGATTCACTGGGTAAAGCAGAAGGTATTCTTGGAACGATTGCTGGTGACGATACCATCTTCACCACACCGGCCAAAGGTTTTACGGTCAAAGACCTGTACGAAGCCATTCTGGAACTGTTTGAACAAGAACTGTAATCCCCTTCCCCGTCACGCCCTGTGGCGGGGAAAAATCTCTCTTTTCTGCTCCCCTTCTCAACTTTCCACTACCGAACATTTAACAAATAGTGCGTTTCACCGCCAAAATACATTCACACAGTGAATGATCCCAATCAAAAACGCACAATTTGCAAAATATCATATCCTAATGAATTTATTGATTTTATTTTCAAAAATAAGTTCTAACCTGTATTTTTAATTCCATATAGTTATAAAAAATAATTTTTTTAACACTTGATTACCATGGAAACAATTAGCGTGGTATTAATTTATCGCGTGATTAGTGTATACTTGATTTTGTGATGAGGGTCACGAAACAAAGACCCCTAGTAAAAGAATTCGACGAGGTAAATATCATGAAAATCAAAACCACTGTTGCAACTTTAAGCCTTCTCTCAGTTCTCTCTTTCGGTGCAAGCGCCGCTGTTAATCAGGTGAACTCGCAAGAAGCACAGAATCTGCAATCCATGGGTACCATCTCTGTATCTCAGATCGGTAGCTCACCAATGGATATGCGTCAGGCAATTGCCGCTAAAGCAGAAAAAGCGGGCGCCAGCAGCTATCGTGTCACTGAACTCCGTGAAGGTGCTCACTGGCATGCAACCGCAGAATTGTACAAATAAACCCTCGTCGTCTAGTCCGACGACTTGCCCCCGCCTGCCGGGGGCTTTTTTATACCTGTTTTGAGTGACGAACGTTAAAGCGTAACTGTCCTTCGAGCTCTTCTTCTGCTTCATCGAACAGTAAAATCAGCGCGCCATATCGCCTGCGTAACTTATCCGGTAAATGAACAAATTCGATTTCCAGAGGTAAAGGCAAGATTTCCCCAACCACAACCTCCCACAAAGAATCTAAATCAACCACCTTTTCCCGGGCCAGACCGAATGTACGTGCAAACTCACGGTAGAAATCACTCTGATTTTCAATCTCGTCAAAATCAAACGTATAGATATTCATCTATAGCCACCATCCCGACGCCAGTTACTCCACAGACCACCGATATGCAGGGTCTTCCTCAACCTGTTTCCCCTATCCCGCCAGCAAAATTTTATATTCCTGCGGTCCAGGCATCGTTTACCACCCCCAGCTAAATACTCGTCTTAAGTATAGCCCTGCCTCAGTGTGCGTAATACGTCAGGAATGAACTGTTCATCGTTTAGACAAAGAGAGATACATCACATTTTTGTGCAATCCTATGACTGCGTTTCGGAAACAGTATGAAACAGGTTGGCCATAACTTTCTGAAAAATAATAGATCCGATATTTATCTGATTTTTTCAATATAAAAATCATATCAATAACCGCATTTATCATATTGGATTTGTAATTGAAGCCTCCACAAAATGCATGCAACTAAATAGTCTCTGGAGTCGATATGTCCATGTCTGTTGTCAACGATACCCCGTATGAAGCGGCTGAAATTCTGCGTTCTGCAAAACCCAATTTTCATCCACGTATCGCTCTGATACTTGGGTCAGGTCTGGGGGCTCTTGCCGATCGCATGGAAAATAAAACCACGCTTTCATATCAACAATTACCTGGGTTTCCGGTCAGCACTGTAATCGGCCATGCCGGGGAAGTGGTGATGGGAACGCTTTATGGTATCGACCTCATCTGCATGAAGGGACGTGGGCATTTTTATGAAGGGCTGGGAATGGGCATCATGACCCATGCCGTACGTACCTTTAAACTGTTGGGCTGCGAATTTTTATTCTGTACCAACGCCGCGGGTTCGCTGAACGTAGATATTCCTGCAGGTAGTCTGGTCGCCCTCAACGATCACATCAACACCATGCCATCTACCCCACTTGTCGGGCCGAACGATGAACGCTTTGGTCCTCGCTTCTTTAGCCTCGCTAACGCATACGATCGCGAACTGCGCCAGCAGCTTCACGGTGCCGCAGAGCAGTTGGGTATCACGCTTCATGAAGGGGTTTTTGTCTCTTATCCTGGACCTAATTTTGAGACGGCTGCGGAGATTCGCATGATGCAGCGTATGGGCGGCGATGTCGTCGGTATGTCGGTGGTACCGGAAGTGATAGCTGCACGCCACTGTGGCCTGAAAGTACTGGCCGTTTCAGCCATCACAAATATGGCTGAAGGTCTCAGTGATGTTGAGCTTTCCCATGAACAAACGCTGAAATGCGCTGCCATGGTAACCGAAGATTTTATTCGTTTGATCAGCCAGTTCCTCAAGCAGTACGCCTGATCGTGGTTCCGTAGACGGACAGGTCGCCCTGCTCCGTCTGGAGAAAAGTTATGCCAGACAATCAGTTTTCTCGCGCAAATCTCAATGCCGTTTCGTACCTGAGCTATTACTTTGTTGGCGCACTGGTGTCGACACTGGGGATTGTGCTTGGGCCACTTTGTGCCGCTTTTCATAAAGACCCCAGCTTTATCGGGCAGGTCTTTACTCTGATGAACATCGGAATGTTTGTGCCTATTATGCTTGGCGGCATTCTGATGAAAAAATGGGGGCTGAAAAAACCATTAGTTATTGCTGCAACGCTCACCGTGATTATCAGCGTAGTACTTTTTATCCAACCAACCTTAACGCTGTTTAGCGTTGCAGTGGCCGGAATTGGTGCCTGCGGGGGCGTGTTTATGACCATCGGCAGTTATCTGGTGGTCCGTATTAATCCCGATGAAAAGAGCCGCTCTTCCAGCCTGATTTTTACCGATTTCTTTTTCAGCTTTGCCGGAGCAACCCTTTCCTTACTGTTAGCCTGGATGTTTAAACTGGGTGCCAGTTGGATTGCGATGTATGGGATTATGGGCGGTCTGGGCGCGTTGATGTTGGCACTTACCCTGCGTTGTCGCTTCCCATCGACAGAGGCTGCGCAGCCGCAGCAACACGAGAAAACGGAAGAGTCAGAACCCTGGGGGATCTCTGTCTATTTGATCTGTTTTACTCTCTTTGCTTTCCTGCTGGCTGAACCCATTTTTACCATGTGGACACCGGGCTACCTGCAATCGCGTTTTACACTTCAGGCGCAGGATGCCGCGCTATTCACTACTGTGTATTGGGTGACGAAAGCCATTGGCCTGTTCCTGAATCAGTTCACCGTGAAATGGATGAAACTGCGCACTTTCCTGCTGATCTGCGCAAGCATTGGTCTGGTCTCTATTGCGCTAATTGCCAACAGCAACAATACCACGCTGATTCTGATAGCGTGCGGCGTGTTTGGTTTCTTTAACTCCGGTTTATTCTCCGGCCTGATGAGCTATGGTTCACTGCAGGTGAGTCGCAGTTCACCAACCTTGATCTCCGCCTTGTTGACGTGCGGCACAGTGGGCACGCTACTGTTTGCCAGCGTCTCCTCCATGGTAAACAGCCACTTTGGTCTGCAGGGGGCGGTGAATACGTCAACTGTCGCCTATTGTGTGTTACTGCTGACGCTGGTTATCGCTGTCACCTGCAGCCAGGCCGAGCGTCTCGCCCGCCCGCCATCCGCTGCGGTTTGACAAGCTTTGGGGAGGACGGCATGATGCCGTTTCTCTCCCTCTCTTACGCGTAATCAGCATGATTGATCTCCAGGCCAATAGCCGAATTCGTCTTCGAACATTGCGTTATTTTCAGGTTCTCGCTGACGAGCTGCACTTTGGCCGGGCCGCGGCCCGGTTAAACATCTCTCAACCGCCGTTGAGTATGCAGATTAAAGAACTGGAAGAGATCCTTGAAACGACGCTATTTGAACGTACCAGCCGTAAAGTGGTTCTCACGCGAGCCGGGCAGGTATTGAAAACGGAAGTCGATCGTATCCTGAGTACCACCGATCAATCCCTCAATTATGTGCGACAGATTGGCCGTAGCGAACATCAGCATTTCAACATTGGGATAGTCGGTAGCGCATTGTGGGGAACGCTGCTGACACGTCTAAAGGACTTTAAGAAGCAACAGCCGTACGTAAACTGGAGTTTGCAGGAGCTTTCCCAACATCAGCAAATTGAAGCCTTGCATGCCCGGACGATTGATATTGCGATTAGCCGGAACGTACTGCCCCAATCCGAGACGAATATTCGTAGCCAATTGATTTCCCGCGAAGCGGTTGCTCTCGCCGTACCTGAACACGATCCTCTCTGCCAACACCAAAGCGTCTCACTGGCGATGCTCGCTGAACGCCCCATCATTTCGCTTTCATTCAATCAAAGCAATTTCGCCCGTCAGGTACATGACCGCTGTGTTGAGGTAGGATTTTATCCTCTGATTACCCACCAGGTTAACGAACCGCAAACAGCGCTGGCGCTGGTTAGCGCAGGAATTGGTCTCTCTTTGCTGCCAGAAACCTGCGGATTGATCCACTGGCCAGGCGTTCGTTTCTTACCGTTGAATGACCCTATTCCAGCCGATCTTTATGCCTACTGGTACGACGAACAGCTCTCCACATTAATGAACGCGTTTATCATGACATTACAGGGGCGGTAAAACTGAAACCGGAAGAGATATCCTCTTCCGGTTAGATGAGTTATGAATTGCTGGTCAGCGCATGCTGGTATTTGTGCAACATTCCCGTGAGTCGTTTCACTGGCTCCGTCACCTGAGGCGGGGCTTCCCAAAGCGTTAATTTTTCCTGGTAGATATCAAGCTCCTCCAGCAACTGACCAAAGTAGCGTCGGCGTTTGTCATCATTGACTGCAGAAATAACTTGATCGGCGGTACGGCGAAGCTGGCGATGAAACGCCGATAAATCGTCGTTTACCGGTACAGGCGCATCACGTAAACGCTGGTGAGCAATAATCATCGTCAGTGCCAGGCGGAACTTTGCCAGATCACCGGGGAATTTGTTCATCAGTAAAAACAGCTGCTGATACAACGCCGGAAGGTGGTTTTCTTTACGGCGCACAACATTGGTGGTCATTGCGGAGACCGCTGCCGACACAAACTGGTTAAGCAACACACGACCTGTTCTGTCACGCGAGTTATCCCGCACCAACAGAATAACGATAAACGCCAATACGCAGCCAACAATCTGCCCCAGTGCACTGTCGAGGAACTGACTAAAGTGGAACGTCATCGGGTTATCAAGCACGATAATGTTAATGGTGCTCGCCAGCGCCCCCATTGAGCCCAGACGCCGCTTCTGCACCTCAATACCCAGAAAGAATCCCAGCACCGCCAGACTCAGACACAGCAACAACATGCTTTGCTGGGTATTGGGGATAATCACCAGAAAATAGAGCGCCCCCAACGGCAATGCTGCCAGTGTGCCATAGATAAAGTCGATGGCCACCATGCGGGGGTTAGGCAAACGCATGGCCAGCGAGGTGACGACTGCTATCATGACCATCGCGCCGCTACCTGATGTCCAGCCGGTCCACAACCAGAATAAGGTTCCCAGCACACAGGACAGCGTAGTACGCCAGAAGTTGACCAGCGCATGGTGATGTTCGGCGGATTCCACCTTCACCACCGGTTCGCCTTGCAGGATCTCTTCTTCAATAGCGCTAATTTTGGTATTGCTGACCACACCGCGTTTCAACAGCAGGTAGCGCGTCGCCGCGCCGGCCCAGCTATAGATCGTCACTGGCGTATCACGCTCACCGGTCCAGACAATCACGCGGCGCATCCGCTTCAATTGTTTATGTACGTCCTGCACCGTTTCAACCGGCGTATCAAACAACTCGCGGAAGGTATCGGTGATCAGTTCTGGTCGGGTGTTCTGAATAAGATAGGTTTCGCAGGATTGCGTGATGAGCGTAAGCGACAGAGTATTCAATGCCTTGAGTCTGCGGTTAGCCCGCACCCAGCGCGAGGATTCCATGTTCAGGTTGCTGCGCATACCTTCCAGCGCCGCCGTACGACGAACTAAAGCGCCCCAGGCCTTGTCCACCTCTTCGCTATCGCCATGCTTTATACACAGCTGCATAAGCTGATATTGCGCCACCAGAAGACTGTCTAACTCGACATCTATCTCCTGTTTCACTGAACGGGGCGAAAAGAGCAGGTCGGCGATGATAGCGCAGACAATCCCCATCACAATCTCGCTGCAGCGTTCAAGCGCAAATTGTGGCGTCAGCAGAGGCTCCGCCTGAATGGTAATGACGATAATCAGAGCCGTGTAACCCGAAAGCCCCCAGGCATAGGAGTTTTCGATCTTTACCAGTGAAGAGATCCAGGTACAAAAACCGGCCCAGATACAACACACCAGGATCATCAATAGCGGGGCGCGGATCATGCTGATGATAATGATCAGTGCGGCAATACAGCCGATAAATGTCCCGACAATACGCAACATGCCGCGATAGCGGATAGCGCCTGAATAAGGTTCTCCGCCAGCGGCAAAGGCCGGGCCTGCCGCCACAATGGCTGCGGTCAGTACCGCCCAGCGAGGGGTCTCAAGCTGGAAGTGAAAGCCAACGAACAGCGCCAGTACAATCGCGCAGGCCAGTTTTACCGCAAAGCGGATATGCTGGTTGGCAATGGAGAAAATACCCATCGCGATTAACCAAACTCGCGCAGGCGATGCGCCATTTTACGGAAGAAAGATTCCTGGCTGGCATCGCGATCCTGCTTGCCGGTAATGACGACGGTCGCCGTCGTCCCGGCAGGCCACAAGGTTCCCTGCTGCTCATCAAGACGAATTCGCACCGGCACGCGCTGCGCCAGACGCACCCATTCAAGATTGGAATCAATGGTCGCCATACCCTTTGCGTCCCGCGTGCTGCTGGCATTCGTTACGCCAGCCGCCACGCTATCAACGGTGCCTTTCAGCACATTATTACTGCCAAGCGGGGTGATTTCAGCGCGATACCCTGGGCGAACGCCTTCCAGTTTGGTCTCTTCCATATACGCCAGTACATAGAATGAGTGCTGTTTTACCAGTGCCACCGCCGTGGAGCCGCGCGTAATAAATTCACCGCTATAGACGTTCAGGTTAGTCACCCATCCGTCTGCAGGCGCACGGATAACGGTACGTTCCAGATCTAATTTTGCCAGGTCGCGGGTCGCTTGTGCTTTCGCAAGCTGGTGTAATACGGTTTGCAGGACGTTGTTTGACTGGTCGATCTCTTCGCGAGACATAGCCTGCACGCCCAGTCGGTTACGACGACCGGCCTCCTGGCGTTTTTCCTGCGCCAGAACCTGATAATAAGCGACGTCAGCTTCGGCCTGCTCAAGGGCTTTCTTATAGCGTGGCTGGTCGATGGTGAACAGGATCTGATCCTTTTTCACCAGTTGGTTATCATGGATGTTAACGTTGGTAATAAGCCCCGCAACATCCGGCGCAATCGCGACGACATCGGCGCTGAAACGCGCATCACGCGTCCACGGCGACTCGGTGTAGAACACCCATGCGCGGAAAATAGCGATGAAGGCCAGAATGACCAGTATCACGGTAATGGCCGTGCGGGAGAGTTTTCTTGTTAGTGTTTTCACTTCAACCTCAAACGAACAGGCGCGTTATTAAATAGAACAGACAGCAATACAGCGCAGTGTTAAACAGAGCCGGATGCCAGACAAAATCATAGATGCCAGTCGGAACAAGCACCCGGCGCACCAGCCAGAAAATCGCCAGTGACAAAAGTAATTCGAAAAAAATCGGTGGGAAGGACAGACCAAACACCACGATAACGGGAAACAGACTCATGTTGACCTTGGTAACGTAAGAGAGTGCAGATGATAGATTTTCTAGCGTATGTCACCGCAGAGAAGGGCAAGGATGAGCCAGGCGAGAGCGACATAGCCGTTATTTGAATAATAATATATTAACGTAACTGTTATGCTGTTATCTATATTATGTGATCTAAATCACTTTTAAGCCAGAGTGAACAATGGAACGATTAAAACGTATGTCGGTGTTCGCCAAAGTTGTCGAACTGGGCTCCTTCACCGCCGCCGCAAGACAGCTACAAATGAGCGTTTCATCGATAAGCCAGACGGTCTCAAAACTGGAAGATGAGCTACAGGTCAAGCTGCTAAACCGCAGCACGCGTAGCATTGGGCTAACTGAAGCCGGTAAAATTTATTATCAGGGCTGCCGCCGGATGCTGCACGAAGCGCAGGATGTTCACGAGCAACTGTATGCTTTTAACAACACGCCCATTGGCACGCTGCGCATTGGTTGTTCTTCAACCATGGCACAAAATGTCCTCGCCGGACTGACCGCAAAAATGCTCAAAGAGTATCCTGGGCTGACGGTAAATCTGGTGACGGGAATACCGGCACCCGACTTGATTGCCGACGGTCTGGACGTGGTTATCCGCGTGGGTGCCCTGCAGGACTCCAGCCTTTTTTCGCGTCGTCTGGGGGCTATGCCGATGGTGGTCTGCGCGGCAAAAAGTTATCTCGCCCAGTTTGGTGTCCCGGAGAAACCCGCCGATCTCAGCAACCACTCGTGGCTGGAATACAGCGTTCGTCCGGATAATGAGTTCGAATTAATTGCCCCGGAGGGGATTTCTACCCGTCTGATCCCAGAGGGACGTTTTGTGACCAACGATCCGATGACGCTGGTGCGCTGGCTGGCGGCAGGCGCGGGCATAGCTTATGTACCGCTGATGTGGGTGATCAACGAGATCAACCGCGGCGAAGTGGAGATCCTGCTCCCCCGCTACCAGTCAGATCCACGTCCGGTGTATGCGTTGTATACCGAAAAGGATAAGCTGCCGCTCAAGGTGCAGGTGGTGATTAACTATCTGACGGATTATTTTGTCGATGTGGCGCAGCTGTTTCAGGGAATGTACGGTCGAGGAAAAGAGAAATAAAAAGAGTCCAGGCCAGATAAGGCGTTGACGCCGCATCTGGCAAGATGCCCGATAGCACTGGTGCTTATCGGGCCTGAATCATGATGTTACGCGGTGCCACCTACGGTCAGGTTATCCACCTTCAGCGTCGGCTGGCCCACGCCAACCGGCAGACTCTGTCCTTCTTTACCGCAAACACCCACGCCGTTATCCAGTTTCAGGTCGTTACCCACCATCGAAATCTGCTGCATTGCTTCGATACCGGAGCCTATCAGCGTCGCGCCTTTCACCGGTTTGGTCACTTTACCGTTTTCAATCAGATACGCTTCGGAGGTAGAGAACACGAATTTCCCGGAGGTGATATCCACCTGGCCACCGCCGAAATTAGGCGCATAAATACCGTATTCAACGGATTCGATGATTTCCTGCGGCGTGGATTTGCCCGGTAGCATATAGGTGTTGGTCATACGCGGCATGGGCAGATGCGCGTAAGATTCACGACGACCGTTACCCGTTGGTGCCACGCCCATCAGGCGCGCATTGAGTTTGTCCTGCATATAGCCTTTCAGAATGCCGTTTTCGATCAGCACGTTGTACTGACCCGGCGTTCCTTCGTCATCAATGGCTACTGAACCACGACGATCCGCCATCGTGCCATCATCAACGACGGTACACAATTCTGACGCCACCAGCTCACCCATGTGACCGCTGAATACCGACGTGCCACGGCGGTTAAAGTCACCTTCCAGACCATGACCGACCGCTTCATGCAGCAGAACGCCCGGCCAGCCAGCGCCGAGTACCACCGGCAGCGTACCGGCAGGCGCGGCTACCGCAGAGAGATTGACCAGCGCCATGCGTACGGCCTCTTTCGCCCATGCGTCAGCACGAACTTCGCCATCAAGGTCGCCAAGGAAATAGTCATAGCCAAAACGACCGCCGCCACCGCTGGCGCCACGCTCGCGTTTGCCATCCTCTTCAACCTGTACGCTTACGGACAAACGCACCAGAGGACGGACGTCAGCGGCCAGCGTACCGTCGGTCGCCGCCACCAGAATCAGTTCATACACACCGGTCAGGCTCGCCGTCACTTCCTGCACACGCTTGTCGGCGGCACGCGCCACGCTGTCTACGCGGCGCAGAATATCCAGCTTCTCTTCGCGGCTCATGCTCTGCAGGGGATCTACTGAGGTATAAAGTGCCTGATGCTCTACCGCCCCCAGCGTTTTTACTTTGCCATCACCGCTGTCGCGCACGATAGTACGCGCGGCATGAGCACTTTGCTCCAGCGCCAGCAGGCTAATCTGGTCTGCATAGGCAAACCCGGTTTTTTCGCCGCTGATGGCGCGCACGCCAACGCCCTGATCGATATTGTAAGAACCATCTTTAATGATGCGGTCTTCTAAAACCCAGGATTCGTGATAGCTCGACTGAAAATAGAGATCGCCGTAATCAAGACGGCGTTCGGCCAGTTGGCCCAGGATGGCAAACAGATCCTGATGTTTCAGGCCATTCGCCGCTAGCAATTGTTCACTTACCAGGTTCAGACTCATCGTTTTGCTACTCATTAGTTACTGTTGTAGGCCTGATAAGACGCGCCAGCGTCGCCATCAGGCGCTTCAATGCCCGGATGGCGGCGTAAACGCCTTATCCGGCCTACGGACTGCGGTAGAAGTTCTATGTTGAGATTGGGGCAATTACTCGCCCCCGTCAAATCATTGCTGGCTTTCTTTGCGCGGCTGGCGCAGAACTTCGTTGATCTGTGGCTTATCGACCGGACCGGTAATGCGATAGCGCAGAATTGAAACTTTGCTCCACAGCGGTCCCAAAACTTTACTGGCGGCAAATACCGCCGCGCCGACAATTGGGTTGACGGCAAACGCCGCGGCCACCCCAACGGTGGCAGAAATTTCAGGTGCGACAACGGCTTCCATATCCAGTTCGCGACGCACCAGATTCACCGAACCTTTCATGGCGATGTCAGCTTCCAGGCCATCCACCAGCGTATCATCAGTGTGCATCACACCGTCTTTGATCCACGCCGTACTGCGGATAGAGTCAAAGTAAAAACCTTCGCTGAACGTATCGCTAAAATCAAAACGCAGTTTACGTAATAGCGCATCAAAGCTCAGCAGACGTAACAGTTGTCCCGCATGTCCGGTGCTAAGTTCAGTCAATTCACCTTTGCCCAAACGGGTACGCAAAATCCCATTCAGTGAAGCTTCATCCGGATCCCAGGGCGGATTACGCCAGTGCAGATCGTACTCGACGTTAAAGGAAGAGTTACGAATCGGGGTAGATACGCCAAAGAAACCCGCGGCTGAATCAATCTTGTTGCCATTCAGCTTTCCTTTCAGTGACGTACGCTCCTTGCCCGGCACATTGACCCATTCGCCATCGGCGGTCAGCCGGGCAAACCCGGTATCCAACAGACCATTGCTCAACGTTAATGTGTCACCTTTTATCGCGACATCGGCATCAATGCGCCCATACTTTTGCCCCCACATCCAGCACTCTTCGCAGCGTATCTGCGCATCCGGCCAGCCACGGAAACTGACGTTACTGATAGCAGAGAACGGCGAGGCTGGCGTTGTATTTGGCGATGACGTTGCAGCGTTCGGGTTGTAATACAGGTACTTGATATTGGCAAGCCACGGAGCATTATTGCGCATAGCCAATGTGGCGTTAATCTCACGCCCCTGTGCCCGTACGCTGGTACCATTAAGCCCAGGTTCAGACACAATGCTCAGGTTATTCCACTGCTGGCCGCCCAGGGATAAAGAAGGCGTGCGCACCGCAATACGCTGCGGGAAGTTCGCATTACTTCCGACGTTATCTGCCGCGCCTTTCTGGAACAATGCCAGCCATTGCGCACCGTCCATGGGCGGAAGATTAAGTTCGATGCCCTGCTGGTCAGGAAGCGCTGGCACGGTACGGCTTTCCGAAGTCCAGATTGCGCGGTCAAGCGTCAGTTTCTGATTCAGCAACCAGTGGCTGTTAAAGTGGTTCTTGCTTCCGGCGTTACCGGTCAGATCGAAGCTGCGCAGGTTACCATCTGCCTTAACATTAACCGGTAGCGACTCACCGGCGACTTTGTTTAACGGAGCAGGTAAGTGACTGCTTACATTTTTCAGGTCGCCTTTCAGCTCAATGTTGTAGGTCGCTCCGGCATGATATGGCAGGTCAATGCCAACCTTACCGTTCCACGCCATACTGCCGCTTAAGGCATCATTCACCTGTGCGGGGAGTATCCCCATGCGAGTTGGCTGCCAGTCACCGTTCAGATTCACAGCAACCTGGTAAGCTTTTGCACCCTCGGTAGTGGAAAAGTCGACGTTCAGCGGCTGATTAAACCAGTTCGCCGTCATCGGCTCACTCTTGAGATCGCCGTTGATAAAGCTGAATTTACCGTTCAAATTCTTCAGCGTGCTGTCGAGCGGCTTGATAAACAGACTGTTATTACGCAGGTTCACGTCGCCTTTGGCCGTAACCAGCGAACCATCTAACGGGATATCAAGATGTAAGCGAGCACTCACATCACCGTCAATTTGCAGCTGTTCCAGCGTGGCACCAAGCGACTCTTTCAGCGGTGTTTCGTCGAAATAAGGCCCAACCGCTTTGCCCGGCCCGTTGATGTCGGCATCAATCAGCAGTTTTTCTTTTGCGTAGTCAGGGATATTTGCCGTCAGGTTAGTGGCTTTTACCCCCCCTAAATTGACGCTATCCGTCTTCATCCACAGGCCATCGTTAATGAAGTTCAGTTCAATATTGAGGTCAGTCAGTGCGGGCCAGTCCGGCTGGAAGGCAAATTTTGCATTACGCAGCGGCACCAGCACCTGGAACTGACCTTCGTTATGCAAATACGGGAACAGATGTGGGTTACCGCCATAAACCAGTGTTGCGTTATCCGCCTCACCGCCCTGAATTGCCCCACTGAGATAATCAACCAGCTCTTTTCCCATCAGATTTTCCGGGAAATAGCGCCAGGCCTGGGAGCCATCGTGAGTGCTAATCCCCGCCAGAATCCCCAGCCACGGTTCATCACCGGTTGGTTGCAGATAACGAAAACCGCCGCGCGCATGTACCGCTTTCGCTTTAACGTCAATATTGCGCCCGTCTAGCTGAAAGCCATTTTCATTCTTCAGCCAACTGAGCGTTGCCACGCCATCTTCTATCTCCAGCGGGGCACGAAAGACGGTTTCATACGGCATTTTTGCCTGCTTCATGGAGGCCGTTAATGCGCCATTTTCCACGCTGCCAGACAATGTACCGGAGAAATGTTCTGCCCCCGGCAGCAGCTTCCACTGTTTCCAGGCCAGATCGGTCCACGAGGACTGGAAACGGGTTTTTTCGGTCGCCTGTAACGGGATATCCAACGCCAACACATTTATCTTGCCGCTCGGTTGCGTGGCCCGCCAGATATCACCCAATGCCGGAGATAACTTAGCGGCCATCGGGCGTAGCCCCTCTAACCCGGCTAGCTCCAGGTTACTGGCGCGAATACGTAATTCGTCACTGCGCTTATTATTGGCACCCCCCACTTCCTGCCCGGGAAACCAGGCCAGCGTTAATGCCCCACTCGGCCAGGGTTTGTCATCCATCGTGATGCGCGTATCCGGGATAGCGAACAACCAACCGGAGTGCTCACGGCTGATATGCGCAGTCAGGTTATCGACGGACAGCGTGTGGATGTTGCTCTCTCCCTTCCAGCTTGCGCCGCCCTTTTTCAACCAGACATCGCCACCAGAGATTTCGCCTTTGTTGAGCGTCATCCAGCCTTCCAGGCTAAAGCGCGCAGTTTGCAGCGCAACATTGTCCTGCATCCATTTTCCCAACCACGGCTTAACGTCGATGTCGTCAGCCTGCAGCCAAACTCGACCATTATTCAGCAGGCCGTCATCATCACGCAGATCCATACGCACCTGCATAACACCGTGCTGCCCGGTCAGGCTGGAGAGGCTGACCTGGCCTTCAGCACGATGCCGGTTTTTACCGTTCAACCAGGTTAGCTGAGGGATCGCCAGTTCCGCACGCTGGCCTGACAGGGTCAAAAAACTAACCTGGCTGTCGCGAAGATCAAAATGATCAAACTGGCGCAGGAACAGATCGCTGATGTGGCTGGTTTCAATCCCGTCGCCGCTATCGCCGCGCTGGATCGGTGTATTGGTGCGCAACTGCAGTTGCCAGAAGGTGAGATCGCGAAACTGCCAGCGCATGTGCAGCAAACTTTGCCAGACATCCAGCGCCAGCGTGACACGCTTTACCGAGAATTCGCCACCGTCTTTCAGCTGTGCATGAATATCGCGAGCTTCGAGCGTAGGGCCAAAATTTTGCCAGTTAGCAGAAAGCTGGCTGGCGGAAACGGGCATACCGGTGGCAGATTCGATCTTGCCCAGAATGGTCGGACGCCAGCTATCGAGATGCGGTAGAGCAAGGCGCAGCCCACTGACCAGCAGCGCTGCGATGACAACGAATGCGGCTCCAGTGAGCAGTAAAATCCCCGGCAATCGCCTCACGCGCCTCTCCTTGTCTGCCAAAAAATGTGACTCACACCCCTTGAGTGAATATTGCCGGATAGCGGCGTTTGTGCCTTATCCGGCCTACATGCGCGGGTGCCACTACACGATTTACATCATTACCACGTCAAACTGCTCCTGGTTATAGAGCGGTTCGACTTGTACTTTGACCTGTTTGCCGACAAAGATTTCCACTTCCGCCAGCGCATGCGACTCTTCCCCTTTCAGGGTTTCAGCCACTGCCGGAGACGCATACACCAGGAAACGATCGGAGTCGTAAGCATGGTGCACGCGGACGATTTCACGCATGATTTCATAACATACGGTTTCGACCGTTTTCACCGTGCCACGTCCGTGGCAGGTTGGGCACTCGTTACACAGCACATGCTCCACGCTTTCACGCGTGCGCTTACGTGTCATCTCTACCAGACCCAGCTGTGAAAAACCGTTAATGCTGGTTTTTACGCGATCCTTGCTCAGCGCCTGCTCCAGAGAGTGCAGCACCCGGCGGCGGTGATCTTCATTATTCATGTCGATAAAATCGATAATGATTATGCCGCCCAGATTACGCAGACGCAGCTGACGTGCGATGGCCTGCGTTGCTTCAATATTAGTATTAAAGATAGTGTCGTCGAGATTACGATGCCCAACAAATGCGCCGGTGTTGATGTCGACGGTAGTC
This sequence comes from Citrobacter sp. Cy070, assembly GCF_030332245.1. Classification (NCBI taxonomy): domain Bacteria; kingdom Pseudomonadati; phylum Pseudomonadota; class Gammaproteobacteria; order Enterobacterales; family Enterobacteriaceae; genus Citrobacter; species Citrobacter sp. Cy070. The sequence goes on along the minus strand of NZ_JAOWIG010000065.1, from coordinate 43,726 downwards.
ATCGCTTCGGTTTGGTCGATGATCAGATAGCCGCCGGATTTCAGCTCAACCTTGCGCTCCAGCGCGCGTTGGATTTCATTCTCAACGTCGAAGAGATCGAAAATCGGTTGGCGTCCGCTGTAATGTTCCAGTTTGCTGGTCATCTCCGGGATATATTCCGCCGTAAATTCCAGCAACGCTTCATAAGTCAGACGGGAATCAACGCGAATTCGGTCTAACTGAGCATCAGCAAAATCACGCAGAACGCGCTGTGCCAGTGCCAATTCACCATACATCTGGTAGCGCGTTTGTGGCCGCTTCTTACGCTCCATGACCTTCGTCCAGACACGCTTCAGGTAGGCAGCATCCGAAGCCAGATCCTCTTCACAGACGCCTTCAGCCGCCGTACGAATGATGAATCCGCCCTGTTCGTCGCAGTAATCCGCCACCACCTTTTTCAGGCGTTCGCGTTCGGTTTCGCTCTCGATTCGCTGAGAAACCCCCACGTGCGACGCCCCCGGCATAAAGACGAGATAACGGGAAGGTAGCGTGATGTCCGTTGTCAGGCGTGCGCCCTTCGTGCCCAGAGGATCTTTCACCACCTGTACCATCAGGTCTTGCCCCTGACGCACAAGTTCGGAGATATCGCGTACAGTGAACTGTTTTTGTTCTTCACCCGCTACGCATTCGGTATGCGGCATGATGTCTGATGCGTGGAGAAATGCGGCTTTATCCAGCCCAATATCTACAAAAGCCGCCTGCATACCCGGAAGTACACGACTTACACGACCTTTGTAGATATTGCCTACGATTCCGCGTCGCGCCTCACGTTCAATATGAATTTCCTGCAGAATACCGCCATCAATGTACGCCACCCGCGTTTCCGATGGCGTTACGTTTACCAACAATTCAGCCGTCATGTTTATCCCTTTTCTCACGCAGTGCGTTAAAATTGCTCAGCAACTCATACGTTTCTACCAGCGGTAAGCCGACTACGGCGTGATAGCTGCCATTGATCTTCCTGACAAAACAGCCACCCAACCCTTGAATACCGTATGCACCTGCTTTATCCATAGGCTCACCGCTGGCAACATAACCGGCGATGTCCTCATCTGTTAGTGTTCTGAATGTCACTTCCGTCACCACCAGACAGTCCAGGTTGTGCTGGCGATCGGCTAATGCGACAGCCGTCATGACCTGATGCGTTTTGCCTGACAGTTTGTGCAGCATCGCTGCTGCATGGTCGGCATCATGCGGTTTTTCCAGCACTTCGCCATTAAGGATAACAATGGTATCCGCCCCCAGCACAGGTAAATCGCGCACAGCCATTGCTACGCCTGCCTGCGCTTTTTCACGCGCCAGACGAACAACATACTGCTGAGCGCTTTCCTGCAGGTGCCGCTGTTCTTCAATTCCAGGAACCAGCCGTTCAAACGTAACACCAAGCTGAGCGAGCAACTCCTGACGACGTGGAGAACCTGAAGCAAGATACAGAGTATTCATATCAACCTTTATTGCACCGCAAACTGCTGGCGGACTTTACGCATCAGTAAGAATAGCCATGGCCAAAGCACACCATTTACTACACTACTCCAGAACACTTCAGGTCTGAAAGAGACGTTGATCACTAAAAACTCGGCCCAGAAAACAATAATATCCACGACCAGTGACAACAACATAACTACCAGCGCCTGCTGCCAGAGCGCGAGGTTACGGAAGAGCTGAAATTTCAGTGCGACCAGATAAGCAATGATACTCATCGACAATGCCCGCACACCAAGCGTAGAGCCGCTAATGAGATCCAGTATGGCACCCACGATAAATCCTGTGCCCACATTTACGCGATGCGGCAGCGCCAGGATCCAGTACAGCAGAATGAGCAGCACCCAGTTCGGCCGGAAAACGAGGATCTCGTCCGGCCAGGGCATGACTTGCAGCAGAAATGCAATTAGGAACGAGAGCCAAATGACCCAACGTCCCTGGTGACGGATGCTTGCCACTTACTGCCCTCCCGGCTTACGCGGAGCAGGTTGTGACGGCGTGGTTGTTGCAGGAACCGGCGTTACACCTGTCGCCGGAGCAGGAACTGGCGCAGGAGGCCCCATGGCATCCGGTGCCGGCAGGACTTGCGGCATCATTTGCATCAGACGTTCATTAGCTACACGGTGCACTTCTTCTGGCGTCATCGGGTTAGCACCATTACGATCGGCTCCCCACAGCAGCAGCAGATAGCGCAGACGCTGTAAACCCGCCGTCGGGCGCGCCTGAATCACGGTGTATGCGCGCTGGGTATCCAGCTTCACAGAGGAAACGACACCGACTGGATAGCCTTCAGGGAAACGCCCACCCAGACCGGAGGTAACCAGCACATCGCCAACGCGAATGTCAGTATTAGCCGGCAGGTGTTCAAGCTGAAGATCGTCCGTGCAGCCGTTACCGGCAGCGATCACGCGAATATCGTTACGCAATACCTGGATTGGCAGTGCATGCGTCGCGTCACAAATCAGCAGTACGCGGCTGGTCAGTTTGGCCACCGCAACAACCTGGCCCACTACGCCTTTATCGCTGATGACTGGCTGACCTTCATAAACGCCGTTAACACTCCCTTTGTCGATCACCACCTGATCGCTGTAAGGATCGTTAACCGTTGAGATGACCTGCGTCACCATCTTTTGTTCGTCCTGGCGCAGCGGCGATCCCAGCAGTTCACGCAAACGCGCGTTCTCCTGTTTATATTGCCCCAGCATCAGCAGTTCACTGTTTTTCAGCAGCAGTTCCTGACGCAACGCCCGGTTTTCAAGTTCGAGTTGGTCACGAGAAGCCAGCGTTTGCGAGACGCCGTCGAGTAATTCACGGGGACCATTAGAGATAAAGTAGAAAGGACTGACGGCGGTATCCATGTACGTTCGGATTTGACTAAACGTACCCAGGCGGCTGTCGGCAATAATAACGCCGAGCGCCACCAGCACCGCCAGAATAAGGCGAATCTGTAGCGACGGGCCACGGCTAAAAATTGGCTTCATAGTCTATGCGTATTCTCGCATCAGAGCGGAAGAGCAACCCAGGGCTACCCTTCCTGCATCCGATTACTCTTCGCTGAACAAGTCGCCGCCGTGCATATCGATCATTTCCAGTGCTTTACCGCCACCGCGAGCCACACAGGTCAGCGGATCTTCGGCAACAACAACTGGAATACCGGTCTCTTCCATTAACAGACGGTCAAGGTTACGCAGCAGCGCACCGCCGCCGGTCAGGACCATACCGCGTTCTGAGATGTCAGACGCCAGTTCTGGCGGACACTGTTCCAGTGCAACCATCACCGCGCTTACGATACCGGTCAGGGGTTCCTGCAGCGCTTCAAGGATCTCGTTAGAGTTCAGGGTAAAGCCACGTGGAACACCTTCTGCCAGGTTACGACCGCGAACTTCGATCTCGCGTACTTCGTCGCCAGGATAAGCAGAACCGATTTCGTGCTTAATACGTTCCGCGGTAGCTTCACCGATCAGAGAGCCGTAGTTACGGCGAACATAATTAATGATGGCTTCGTCGAAGCGGTCACCACCAATACGCACGGAGGAGGAGTAAACTACGCCGTTCAGAGAGATAACGGCGACTTCTGTGGTACCACCACCGATATCGACAACCATTGAGCCGGTTGCTTCAGAAACTGGCAGGCCCGCACCGATCGCTGCCGCCATCGGCTCTTCGATCAGGAACACTTCACGTGCACCTGCACCCTGAGCGGATTCACGGATGGCACGGCGTTCAACCTGAGTTGCTCCAACCGGTACACACACCAGTACGCGCGGGCTTGGGCGCATGAAGCTATTGCTGTGCACTTGTTTAATAAAGTGCTGGAGCATTTTTTCAGTCACGAAGAAGTCAGCGATAACGCCATCTTTCATTGGGCGAATTGCAGCGATATTGCCCGGCGTACGACCCAGCATCTGCTTCGCATCATGACCTACTGCAGCCACGCTTTTCGGCGAACCGGCACGATCCTGACGAATGGCCACAACGGAAGGCTCATTCAATACGATGCCTTGTCCTTTTACATAAATAAGGGTATTCGCGGTACCCAGGTCAATGGACAGGTCATTGGAAAACATGCCACGAAATTTTTTCAACATACTAAGGGATAATCCTGAAAGCTGGGGCGGAAAACAAAATCCGCTTACTTTACCAACCACACGCAGCAGCGACAAGGCGCAAAAATCATCTGCTACGGTGAAAATTAGTGCAGTTCGTTTCCTTTGTTACAAAACCGGCCTGAGTCCATCAGGGCTGAAAAACTCAGCAGCAGTCCTCGCTTTTGTTTGCAACCTGTCAAAGGTCATTCACCTGCATGTTTGCTGTTACAACCTGGCGAGCAGACAAGCACACCCCCAGAAGGCACAGCGCGCGTTATTCTACGTGAAAACAAATTAAACGGCAGGTTAAACCGAGTATCTTTGCGAATATTTTTTCACGTTTGTGTCAAGTGGCTGTGATGCGGCAAAAAAATCACCCTGCCCACCCGCGACTCCACGTTCTGTCAGGGTATGCCACTCGCTGCGCGAACGTACGCCCGTGGCATAAACCTGCGTTGGCGTTCCGGTACACGTCTCTACCAGGCTTTGAACCAGCAGCTGATTTTCCGTTCGCTTATCAATGTTTCTCACCAGACTGGGATGAAGCTTCAACAATTCGACATTCAGCTCTTTGATCCAACTGGTACTCACCAACGTTAAACCGGCCTGCGTAACGGCAATACGTACGCCAAGCGCATCCATCAATCGGATAACCGGTTGTAACCGGCTGATGTGTTGACAAACATCCGCCTCAGCAAGTTCAATAATTATGCGTTTACGTAGCGATTTTTCGCACTGCATCAGCGTATCTCGCAGCCAACGCTGAAAACGTGGGCGAATGAGCGATTCAACCGTCGTCTGCATCGCCAGGCTTTCCTGCGGCCAGTACCCCAACAACAGGATCAAACGGCTGATTTGCAGACGGTCATACTCTTCCGCCAGACCAAATTGCAGCACCATCGGCATATATTCCGCCGAAATAACCTCTTCGCTGCCATCGAAAATACGGCACATCAGCTCGCGATGGTGCACCCGCCCTTCACGCGTTACGGCAGGTTTTTGATAAATTCGCGGTCCGCCCCGACTGAGCATCTGTTCAATCAGCGTTCGCCAGCGCACATTGCCCCGGCCTTTTTCCGGCAGAGAGTCGTCATACACCGACCAACTGTTCCCGCCTTGTAATACTGAATTCCGGGTGGCGGCTTCAGCGTGATCCATAACTTGTTCAGTCGACTGACCGCTGCGACAGACACAAATGCCAATATGAACCATATCGGCACGATCGATCATTTTGTTAGCCGGAAGTGCATCCACCGCCTTTAAGAGTTGCCCGGCGATACTTTCCGCTTCTTTTAACGTGCGGTGTGGCAGCAGGATGGCAAAATCGCTTCGGTGGTAACGCGCTAACAGTGCGCCCGGATAGCGCATCATAAAGGTAGACAACAAATTGATAAGCGTTGAAATTTGTTCTTCCGCCTGGGTAATGCCCCAGCTCTCGCGTAGCAGCGTAAAGTCCGGCAAACGAACCATCATCACCACACCATGCGAGCCGACTTTTTCCTGATCTTCCAGCAGCGTCGCCAGTTGGTTATCAAAGAACAAGCGGTTGCTCAGCCCCGTTTTTGTATCCTGCGCGACATAGGACCGAATTAGCGTATCCAGCCTGCTGCGCTGCTCACGAGCATTTTGAATTTCGGTCAGTAGCATGTCGAGCGCACTACTGGTACGCGCTGGCCACTCATAGACCGTTCCCCGCACGTTTGGCCCGCGTTCACCGTTGAGGATCCGCGTTGAACGAATCTCCAGTAATTCCTGTCCGGAAAGTTGACGTTGAAGCCAGCGCACCGACAAAAACAGCATCAGGATAATAAAGCCTATCGATAGCGTGAGCGGTGCCGTAGTCATCAACGAATGGAAATAGTTGCCCATCGGATCCTGGTAAACCATACGCAGCGACATCCCCGGATGCTTGACCAATGGCACGGTGAGATTGCGATAAAGGTTATTCGTCCCCGCCGGGCGGTAGCTACTGGTTCGGGAATGGCTATAAACAACGCGGTCATCCTGAAGCAATTCAATACGGACGATATCAACCGAAATCATCAGTTCATCAATTTGCGGCGTTAAGGACACGACATCCCTGGTGACCAGATGGGTATCGATCGCCGTCGCGACGGCATGGACGCGGGTGGTGAACTTATATTGAATAGCGTTATAGAAACTCAGCGAGCAACCTATCAGCGTCACGAAAATCGTTAACCCGGTAAGCAGCGTGACAAAGGCTGAAAATTTCGTCGTTAATCGCATCCTTGTGTTAACTCCGACAGTGATGAATCAGGTGTGAAAGTGAAAAAGCGACACGAAAATGCAAAACTGAACGCGAAATCCGTCAATTTACACAAATAATGTGGGCATACTACCAAATCAGGTATATCTGGCAATTTATTGCGCAGAATCGGCATCATGTTTTAATTAGCGAGTATAGTCTTCACAGATAATTTTCCAATCCACTATATGAATTGAGGACAGGTTATGCAGGCTTTGATCTTAGAACAGCAGGACGGAAAAACCCTCGCATCCGTTCAACCCCTCGACGAAAATCAGCTACCTGAAGGCGATGTGACGGTGGATGTTCACTGGTCGAGCCTGAACTATAAAGATGCCCTCGCCATCACCGGTAAGGGTAAAATTATCCGCAATTTTCCGATGATTCCTGGTATCGATTTCGCCGGAACCGTACGCACAAGTGAAGATCCTCGTTTTCATGCAGGTCAGGAAGTCTTACTGACCGGATGGGGCGTGGGTGAGAATCATTGGGGGGGACTGGCCGAACGCGCTCGTGTGAAAGGCGATTGGCTGGTTGCGCTGCCAAAAGGACTGGACGGTCGCAAATCCATGGTCATCGGTACCGCCGGTTTTACTGCCATGCTGTGCGTCATGGCGCTTGAAGATGCCGGTATCCGCCCGGAAGACGGCGAAATCGTCGTCACTGGTGCCAGCGGTGGCGTAGGCAGTACTGCCGTTGCGCTGCTGCACAAACTGGGTTACCAGGTTGCGGCAGTATCGGGCCGCGAAAGCACCCACGACTACCTGAAAAGCCTGGGAGCCAACCGCATTCTGGGTCGTGATGAGTTTGCTGAATCTCGTCCGCTGGAAAAACAACTGTGGGCGGGTGCCATTGATACCGTTGGCGACAAAGTGCTGGCAAAAGTACTGGCGCAGATGAACTATGGCGGTTGTGTTGCCGCCTGTGGTCTGGCTGGCGGTTTTGCGCTACCCACCACGGTGATGCCGTTTATTCTGCGCAACGTGCGCTTACAGGGCGTCGACTCCGTGATGACGCCTCCGGATCGTCGTGCACAGGCCTGGCAACGTCTGGTTAACGACCTGCCAGAGTCGTTCTTTACCCAGGCAGCGACAGAAATCACGCTTGCCGATGCGCCGAAGTTCGCCGATGCCATCATCAATAACCAGGTGCAGGGCCGTACGCTGGTGAAAGTGAAATAAAACAATTTGCAGATACAAATTTACATTTAATTAACTAAATTTCTCTGCACATTGACGGACTCCCTGCCATAGTAACTACGCGCCAGTATGAGCCTTTGCGCGTATGTCGGGAGTCCGTTATGAAGAAAATACGTCCATTCACTGAAGCCGATGTAACAGCCGAGTCGGCTTTTTTTATGCAGCGCCGCCAGGTGCTGAAAGCGCTGGGTATCAGCGCCGCCGCTTTGTCTTTGCCCTTTTCTGCCGAGGCCGATCTTCTGAGCTGGTTTAAAGGCAATGACCGTCCGCCCGCGCCTGCCGGTAAACCCCTTGATTTCACCAAGCCGGCAGCCTGGCAAAATACACTTCCTTTAACACCAGAAGATAAGGTTTCTGGCTATAACAACTTCTACGAATTCGGCCTCGACAAAGCCGATCCTGCAGCCAATGCCGGCAGTCTGAAAACCGATCCCTGGACGCTGAAAATCAGCGGTGAAGTCGCTAAACCGTTGACGCTCGATCATGATGCCTTAACCACCCGCTTCCCACTGGAAGAGCGTATATATCGAATGCGCTGTGTTGAAGCCTGGTCGATGGTCGTACCGTGGATTGGTTTTCCTTTACATAAACTGTTAGCGCTGGTTGAACCCACCAGCAATGCAAAATATGTCGCGTTCGAAACACGTTATGCCCCTGAAGAGATGCCGGGACAGAAAGATCGCTTTATTGGCGGTGGGTTAAAATATCCTTATGTTGAAGGGCTACGTCTGGATGAGGCCATGCACCCGCTCACGCTGCTTACAGTGGGCGTGTATGGCAAGGCACTTCCACCACAAAATGGTGCCCCTATTCGCTTAACGGTGCCATGGAAATACGGGTTTAAAGGCATTAAGTCGATCGTCAGTATTAAACTGACGCGTGAACGCCCGCCAACCACCTGGAATATGGCTGCGTCCGATGAATACGGTTTTTATGCCAATGTGAATCCTCATGTCGATCATCCCCGCTGGTCACAAGCGACTGAACGCTTCATCGGCGCGGGCGGCATACTGGATGTACAGCGCCAGCCCACGTTGCTGTTTAACGGCTATGCAAAGGAAGTCGCTTCCCTGTACCGAGGTCTCGATCTGCGGGAGAATTTTTAAGTGCGCTTGACTGCAAAACAGATTACCTGGCTGAAAGTTTGCCTGCATCTTACCGGACTTTTACCGTTTCTCTGGCTATTTTGGGCGGTAAATCATGGGGGACTGAGCGCCGATCCGGTCAAAGACATTCAGCACTTTACCGGTCGGACAGCTCTGAAATTCCTACTGGCTACCTTGCTGGTGGCGCCGTTGGCGCGCTACGCTAAACAGCCATTATTGATACGCACTCGTCGCCTGTTAGGGCTATGGTGTTTCGCCTGGGCGACGTTACATTTAACCAGCTATGCGCTACTGGAATTAGGCATTAATAACCTGGCATTGCTGGGGCGGGAACTTACTACTCGACCTTATTTGATGTTGGGTATTTTCAGCTGGGTCATTTTATTCGCCCTCGCCTTGACCTCTACACAGGCAGCCCAGCGAAAACTGGGTAAATATTGGCAGTATCTGCACAACTTCGTCTATCTTGTGGCGATCCTGGCACCCATACATTATTTGTGGTCGGTAAAAATTATCTCTCCACAACCGATTATTTATGCCGCACTTGCAGCGGTGCTGTTAGCCTGCCGCTACAAGAAGTTTCGCCAGTGGTGGCGGTAGTTTCACGATATGTGCAGTACGTTGCAAAACACAGACGAACCCATGTTCTTTACATGCCAGCGGTTGATTATCTTCCCTGATAAGACCAGTATTTAGCTGCCAATTGCTACGAAATAGTTATAATGTGCGCCTTTGCTCTCCCCGGTAGCGTTTTTACAGCGCAGAAAGGGTGACAATCGCATATTGAAGGTATATTTTGTCTTTTACCCGAAAATGGCAGAAGATAGCCGCACAATGACTAACAAGTCTGGCAATCTCATATAATGGCCGCAGCACGCAGTGCAACGCCTGAGATGCGTGGCATCTTGTCACTCACTGTTATAAAAATGCTATACAGACGGCGGTAAAACGCCTGTCACAATCTCACTAAACAAAGAGTACGGAACCCACTCATGGATATTCGTAAGATTAAAAAACTGATCGAGCTGGTTGAAGAATCAGGCATCTCCGAACTGGAAATTTCTGAAGGCGAAGAGTCTGTACGCATCAGCCGTGCAGCGCCAGCGGCAAGTTTTCCAATGATGCAACAGGCTTATGCTGCACCAGTGATGCAGCAGCCAGCTCTGTCTAACGCTGTCGCACAAACTGCCACTCCAAGTATGGAAGCGCCGGCAGCAGCGGAAATCAGTGGTCACATCGTACGCTCCCCAATGGTTGGTACGTTCTACCGCACCCCGAGCCCGGATGCTAAAGCGTTCATCGAAATCGGCCAGAAAGTGAATGCGGGCGATACCCTGTGCATCGTTGAAGCCATGAAAATGATGAACCAGATCGAAGCCGACAAATCCGGCGTAGTGAAAGCGATTCTGGTAGAAAGTGGTCAACCGGTAGAATTTGACGAGCCGCTGGTCGTCATCGAATAACGAGGCGAACATGTTGGATAAAATTGTCATCGCTAACCGCGGCGAGATTGCCTTGCGTATTCTTCGTGCCTGTAAAGAACTGGGCATCAAGACTGTCGCCGTGCACTCAAGCGCGGATCGCGATTTAAAACACGTATTGCTGGCGGATGAGACGGTCTGTATTGGCCCGGCTGCGTCCGTAAAAAGCTATCTGAACATCCCGGCAATCATTAGCGCCGCTGAAATCACCGGCGCAGTGGCAATCCACCCGGGTTATGGCTTCCTCTCTGAGAACGCCAACTTCGCTGAACAGGTAGAACGTTCTGGTTTTATCTTCATCGGCCCGAAAGCCGACACTATCCGCCTGATGGGCGACAAAGTGTCCGCGATCACCGCGATGAAGAAAGCTGGCGTACCGACCGTTCCAGGCTCTGACGGCCCGCTGGGCGATGACATGGACGCTAACCGCGCTCATGCTAAACGTATCGGCTACCCGGTTATCATCAAAGCCTCCGGCGGCGGCGGCGGTCGCGGTATGCGCGTCGTGCGCAGCGATGCCGAACTGGCACAATCCATCTCCATGACCAAAGCGGAAGCGAAAGCGGCTTTCAACAACGACATGGTTTACATGGAGAAGTACCTGGAAAACCCACGCCACATCGAAATTCAGGTGCTGGCTGACGGTCAGGGTAACGCGATTTATCTGGCTGAACGTGACTGCTCCATGCAGCGTCGTCACCAGAAAGTCGTCGAAGAAGCACCTGCGCCGGGTATTACCCCGGAACTGCGTCGCTACATCGGCGAGCGTTGCGCCAAAGCGTGCGTTGATATCGGCTATCGCGGGGCAGGTACTTTCGAGTTCCTGTTCGAAAACGGCGAGTTCTACTTCATTGAGATGAACACCCGTATTCAGGTTGAACACCCGGTAACCGAAATGATCACCGGCGTTGACCTGATCAAAGAGCAGCTGCGTATCGCGGCAGGACAACCGCTGTCCATCAAGCAGGATGAGGTTGTGGTTAAAGGCCATGCGGTAGAATGCCGTATCAACGCCGAAGACCCGAACACCTTCCTGCCAAGCCCGGGTAAAATCACGCGTTTCCACGCGCCGGGTGGCTTTGGTGTGCGCTGGGAGTCTCATATTTACGCAGGCTACACAGTACCTCCGTACTATGACTCAATGATCGGTAAGCTGATTTGCTACGGCGAAAACCGCGACGTAGCGATCGCCCGTATGAAAAACGCATTGCAGGAACTGATCATCGACGGTATCAAAACCAACGTTGATCTGCAGATCCGCATCATGAATGACGAGCACTTCCAGCATGGTGGAACCAATATCCACTATCTGGAGAAAAAACTCGGACTTCAGGAAAAGTAAGCATGTATTAACCGAAAAGGCCGGAAATTCCGGCCTTTTGTTTTTCTCCCCTCCCGAACGCGCCATAAGGTACAATCCCCGCTTTCTTTATCCACAAGGGACAAAAAATGGACGCTCGTTTTGTTCAGGCCCATAAAGAGGCGCGCTGGGCGCTGTGGCTGACCCTTTTATATCTTGCCACATGGTTAGTAACCGCTTACTTACCAGATTCCACGCTCGGTTTTACCGGCTTACCGCACTGGTTCGAAATGGCCTGCCTGCTAACGCCGCTGGTTTTCATCGTACTGTGCTGGGCGATGGTGAAGTTTATCTATCGCGACATTCCGTTGGAGGATGACGATGCAGCTTGAAGTTATTTTGCCGCTGGTCGCCTATCTGTTGGTGGTCTTCGGTCTCTCTGTTTACGCTATGCGTAAGAGATCGACCGGTACTTTCCTGAACGAATATTTCCTCGGCAGCCGCTCGATGGGCGGGGTCGTGTTAGCCATGACGCTAACCGCAACCTACATTAGCGCCAGTTCGTTTATTGGCGGCCCTGGCGCGGCTTATAAATACGGATTGGGATGGGTGCTGCTGGCGATGATACAGTTGCCTGCCGTCTGGCTCTCTTTGGGGATCCTCGGGAAGAAATTCGCCATTCTGGCGCGCCGTTACAACGCCGTAACCCTTAACGACATGCTGTTTGCCCGCTACCAGAGCCGTCTACTGGTGTGGCTGGCAAGTCTTAGCCTGCTGGTCGCGTTTGTCGGAGCAATGACCGTACAGTTTATTGGCGGCGCACGTTTGCTGGAAACGGCTGCGGGTATTCCTTACGAAACCGGTTTGCTGATCTTTGGCGTCAGTATCGCATTGTATACGGCGTTCGGCGGATTTCGCGCCAGCGTACTGAACGACACCATGCAAGGCATGGTAATGCTGATTGGGACTATCGTTCTGCTGGTCGGCGTCGTTCATGCCGCCGGCGGCCTTAGCAATGCGGTAGTAACCCTGCAAACCATCGATCCGAAACTGGTCTCACCGCAGGGCGCGGATGACATTCTGTCACCCACGTTTATGACCTCATTCTGGGTACTGGTGTGTTTTGGCGTGATTGGACTTCCGCATACGGCGGTACGCTGTATCTCCTATAAAGACAGTAAAGCGGTACATCGTGGGATTATCATCGGCACCATCGTGGTGGCGATCCTGATGTTTGGCATGCATCTGGCGGGTGCGTTGGGGCGTGCGGTGATCCCTGACCTGACGGTACCGGATCTGGTGATCCCGACTCTGATGGTCAAAGTGTTGCCACCGGTAGCTGCCGGGATCTTCCTCGCGGCCCCCATGGCCGCGATCATGTCGACGATCAATGCCCAATTGCTGCAAAGTTCCGCTACGATCATTAAGGATCTGTACCTGAACCTTCGTCCGGAACAGTTGAAAAACGAAACCCGGCTGAAGCGCATGTCCGCTGTGATCACCCTACTGCTGGGCGCGTTACTGCTGCTGGCCGCCTGGAAACCGCCAGAGATGATTATCTGGCTCAACCTGCTGGCGTTTGGCGGGTTGGAAGCGGTCTTCCTGTGGCCGCTGGTGCTGGGCCTGTACTGGGAGCGAGCAAACGCGACTGGCGCATTGAGCGCGATGATTGTCGGCGGCGTGTTGTATGCCGTACTTGCTACCTTTAACGTTCAGTACCTGGGCTTCCATCCGATCGTGCCCTCGTTGCTGATAAGTTTGCTGGCTTTCCTGGTCGGAAACCGTTTCGGTTCTACCGTCCCGCAAGCTGCCATATTGACTACTGATAAATAAAGAGTTTTTCCATGCCATGGATCCAACTGAAACTGAACACAACGGGTGCTAACGCAGAAGAGTTAAGCGATGCACTGATGGAAGCGGGCTCCGTTTCCATCACTTTCCAGGATACGCATGATACGCCGGTGTTCGAGCCTCTGCCGGGCGAGACTCGCCTGTGGGGCGATACCGATGTTATCGGCTTGTTCGACGCAGAAACCGACATGAAAGAAGTCGTTGCCATTCTGGAGCAGCATCCGCTGCTGGGTGAAGGCTTCGCGCATAAAATCGAACAGCTTGAAGATAAAGACTGGGAACGCGAATGGATGGATAACTTCCATCCGATGCGCTTTGGCGAACGCCTGTGGATTTGCCCGAGCTGGCGCGATGTCCCGGATGAGAATGCCGTCAATGTAATGCTGGACCCGGGTCTGGCGTTTGGTACTGGTACTCACCCTACTACTTCTCTGTGTCTGCAATGGCTGGACGGTCTCGATCTTAACGGCAAAACGGTTATCGACTTTGGCTGCGGCTCCGGCATTCTGGCCATTGCGGCATTGAAACTGGGCGCAGCGAAAGCCATCGGCGTGGATATCGATCCACAAGCGATTCAGGCCAGCCGTGATAACGCCCAGCGTAATGGCGTTTCTGAGCGTCTGGAGCTTTATCTGCCGAAAGACCAGCCAGAAGCCATGAAAGCCGACGTGGTGGTCGCCAACATCCTCGCGGGCCCATTACGTGAACTGGCGCCGTTAATCAGCGTACTGCCCGTTGAGGGCGGTCTACTGGGGCTTTCTGGCATTCTTGCCAGCCAGGCGGAAAGCGTCTGTGAGGCCTATGCCGATCTCTTTACACTCGATCCGGTCATCGAAAAAGAAGAGTGGTGCCGTATTACCGGTCAGAAAAAATAATCGTCACGCGTTACTATCGCTAACCCCAAAATCGCTTTCGTTTTCGCAAAATGATTTGCGGAAATGAGAGCGAGATCGCATTACAAAGTCACTATTTGTACACAAAAACAGCTTTTTATCCTGATGTCCTGAGCCTGAGCGTAATAAAAAAAGAGAAGTTTTCGGAATTTATAAACGGATGATAAATTAGCGCAACTACGTATCCAAATGATTATTAAAGCTTTTAATTTGAAACTGTGTACTTAGTCAGCAATTCATTGATCCACCTCAGTGGATTGGTCAAAGTTTGGCCTTTCATCTCATGCAAAAAATGCGTAATATACGCCGCCTTGCAGTCACAGTATGGTCATTTCTTAACTCATGCGCATCGGACAATACCAGCTCAGAAATCGCCTGATCGCAGCACCTATGGCTGGCATCACTGACAGACCATTCAGGACGCTGTGCTATGAGATGGGAGCAGGATTGACGGTATCCGAGATGATGTCTTCTAACCCGCAGGTTTGGGAAAGCGACAAATCTCGTTTACGTATGGTGCACGTTGATGAGCCAGGAATTCGCACGGTGCAAATTGCCGGTAGCGATCCTGTTGAGATGGCTGATGCCGCACGTATTAACGTGGAAAGCGGCGCCCAGATTATTGATATCAATATGGGGTGTCCGGCTAAAAAAGTGAATCGCAAGCTCGCAGGTTCAGCCCTCTTGCAGTACCCGGATTTAGTGAAATCGATACTAACCGAGGTCGTCAATGCAGTGGACGTTCCTGTCACACTCAAGATTCGCACCGGCTGGGCTCCGGAACACCGTAACTGCGTAGAGATTGCCCAACTGGCTGAAGACTGTGGCATTCAGGCTCTGACCATTCATGGACGCACCCGCGCCTGTTTGTTCAATGGAGATGCTGAGTACGACAGTATTCGGGCAGTTAAGCAGAAAGTTTCCATTCCGATTATCGCGAATGGCGACATTACTGACCCGCATAAAGCCAGAGCTGTACTCGACTATACGGGGGCGGATGCCCTGATGATAGGACGTGCAGCTCAGGGAAGACCCTGGATCTTTCGGGAAATCCAGCATTATCTGGACACTGGGGAGCTGCTGCCCCCGCTGCCTCTGGCAGAGGTGAAGCGCTTGCTTTGTGCGCATGTTCGGGAATTGCACGACTTTTATGGTCAGGCAAAAGGGTACCGAATTGCGCGTAAACACGTATCCTGGTATCTCCAGGAACACGCTCCGGATGACCAGTTTCGGCGCACATTCAACGCCATTGAAGACTCCAGCGAACAGCTGGCGGCGTTGGAGGCATACTTCGAAAATTTTGCGTAAACAGAAATAAAGAGCTGACAGAACTATGTTCGAACAACGCGTAAATTCTGACGTACTGACCGTTTCTACCGTTAACTCTCAGGATCAGGTAACTCAAAAACCCCTGCGTGACTCGGTTAAACAGGCACTGAAGAACTATTTTGCTCAATTGAATGGTCAGGATGTTAACGATCTCTATGAGCTGGTACTGGCTGAAGTAGAACAGCCCCTGTTGGACATGGTGATGCAATACACCCGCGGTAACCAGACCCGTGCTGCCCTGATGATGGGCATCAACCGTGGTACGCTGCGTAAAAAACTGAAAAAATACGGCATGAACTGATACTAATCAGTTAAATGTTTGTTTTAAAAGGCGCTACTCGGCATGGGGATGCGCCTTTTTTATTATTGTTTATACAGATGTTTATACAGCTTTGGCTGAACAAACAAAAAAGCACCAGAACAATTCTGATGCTTTATGCCTTTAGTAACCAAAGTGTTTAGTACTCAGGAAGGTTTTCTAAGTTATCCTTGGATGTACCATTAGGTCTAGTAGTAATGTAATCAGTACCGTTGACACGGTCCTTAACCACTTTTTGACCTTTCTTCCACTTACCGTCATCACCTTTGAAAATGGTGTAAAAGGTATAGCCGCTATCGATTTTATTCACTACCCACTGCCGTGTTTCTGATGTCCCTTCTCCAACAGTATCGCCATTATCGACATGCACATACACATGGGTAATGTGAGTGTGTTTATCGTTATATCGGACTTTAGAAATAAGGTAATCAGCCCATTTATCAGTCATATTTCACCAGAAGTTTGAGCAGGAAAAGCCCTGCAATACATTTATAAGCAACAAAACAGACTCTTCCTATTCCACGACAGCAATGTAGTGATCTAGAGCAATTTTATATTCCTGATAACCTCAAGATAATTCTGCCTTTACGCTTTATGCTCAAATCCCATTAAATAAAGCCAGTCGCTCTTTGTGACTGTCGCTCATATCGAAAGCAAAATCTTCGTGTTCTGCCTGGAATGTGCCGAACGCCATGAGTGCAGAAACCGCCGGGTCTATCTTGTTGGAGGATTTCTTTTTGTTGGGTTTGATATTGGCGTTGGCGTCGGACTCCATCACCACGTTACCAATCGCCCAAGCCAGAACCGGATCGCCACGATGGCGCACCACCTTGCGGTTAACAAAAACCTCAAAAGATTTCGCTACCGGACTGAATTTCAGATAGGTTTGCGGGAACGGCTCCACATCGAGGCCAGCCCCCTGTAACTGGGTGCGCAAGTGTGTGGCGTTCCATGTATCGAAGCCCACCAGCCTGATATTGAAGGTTTCAGCGTCGCGCAGAATATCGTCACGGATGCGGTCATAGTCGATACAGTCGCCGGGTGTAGTGCGTATCCAGCCCGCTTTCACCCACTGGCGGTAGATGGCGCGGTTTTTGTTGGCGACGTTAAGCAGTTGCGCTTCTGGCAGATAATGACGGGTCAGCAAGCGGATCTCCCTGTCGAACGGGAAAGCGTAGCTCACGCTGGTAATGTCGCTGGTAGAGGACAGGTCAAACCCGGCGTAGCACTCCATTCCGGCCAGATCGTCTTCGGTATAGTCGAGCGCACAGGCATCCCATGCGCCGGCACCCATCCACGGCGTGGAGCCCTGGCACCAGATATTGAAACGCTTGGTCAGCATTTCCACCCATTGCGACGGTATGCCCCGCGCTTTCTGGATGGTGGACTCCAGTTTCGCCGCATCAACGGACACATGCAGGTTGGGGTTAGCCTTGATCCACATTTCCGGATGATCAACCTCGCTTTCGTCGTCCAGCTCGTAGATCAGGACAAACAGCGAATCGTTGCTCTCTTCCCCGGCTAGAATCTGGCAGCAGTAGTCATAATGCTGTTTACAGGCAGAGACAACGTTACTCCCGGCGGTCGTGATGGCGAACAAAATCGCCTCAGGACGTGCGCCCATACCCAGCTCAAGCGCGGAATAAACGCCGTTATCCGGGTGAAGGTGATATTCATCGACAATCGCCAGGCTGGGGTTAGTCCCTTCAATGGTGGCCGCTTTCGCCGCCAGCGGCTTTAACAGGCTGTTGCTCTTCGGGAAAATGACCTTATGCGCCTGAATATTGACGCGCTTTTTCAGCGGTTTTGACAGCAAGCACATCTGGCGGGCATCGTCGAATACGATTCGGGCCTGATCCCGGCTAACCGCCGCCGTGTAGATATCCTGCTGGCCCTTCTCCATCACCAGAAACCAGTTAGCCAGCATGGCGGCTACGGTGGATTTGGCATTCTTGCGCGGCACCTCAATAAAGGCGCTGCTGTACTTGCGGCGGCCTGACTCCCTGACCTTAAAGCCCAGAAGGTTAGCAAAGGCGAACTGCTGCCAAGGCTCCAGCTCGATAGGCTGGCCCCGCAGCGGGCCTTTGACGTGTGGACAGAGCCGGGAGAACGCGATAAACCGCTCTACGGTCGCCGTATCGAACTCATAACGGGGATCATTCAGGTCTGAAAAGTACCTTTCCACGGCCTGTTTTACGCGCTTACAGGCCGGAATTTCGCCAGTTTTTATCGCATTTGCGTACTCATTCCAGACGGTCAAGCTCGTCCTCCTCTTCCGTTTCCACCGGGTTACGGCGACGGCTTACCGGATCAAAGCCCAGCAGCGACGACATTTTAATCATGATTTTTTCAGCATCGGCCTTTGCACTCAGTGCCGGATTTCGGCTCTCTCCACCCTGGCTGTTAACAATGCTAAACCCACGGCTGGCAAGGTCTTCCACTGCTTTGCGGTACATCGAATAGTTGACGCAAAAAAGCTCAAGGTTGTTCCAGTCGGCGGGTGTCAGATCGCCACGCTCGGCCAGTTGCTTCGCTTTCGCTTTCCACTGCTGCGCGGCTAACTCATCAAGGTAAGCTGGCGGTTTTGGTGGTCTTGCCATAAAAATTTCTCGTTTCCATCGCGTTTTATTTTCAAAAAAATCACCGTGCGTAAAAATTTGAGGGGGCGGGCGGTGCCTAGCACCTTGAGGTTTGTCCTGAAAACCTCCCCCACCCCGTCCATGCAGTCCGTCAGCGGTTGCGGAAGCATTCCCGCAACTCCCGGTCACGCTCGCTCGTACCCTGCGCAGGATGGCGCTCTGTGCTTCTGGCTCTACCCTTCATGAACCCATCGCGGCAGCGCATAAGGGATCGGTACAGGTTCACCACCTCTTTCTCACTCATCGCGAGCCTCATACATCCAGTCATTACGCTGTGCTGCACGCTCTTCCTGCTCGCGGTACAGCCCAGCCTTGCGCCTCGCTTTGGTGGTCGGATCCTGCTGTGTGGTCTTCTGGTTGTGATGCGTCTGGCATAACGGCTGGTGGTTCCACTCAGGCCAGAACAGAACATCACCACCGCCGTCGATAGGAATGATGTGATCGACAATCTTTGCAGGAACGTAAAGGCCCAATTTCAGACACTCAACACACAGGGGGTGACGTTTCAGATACTGAGCGCGGTACTTCTCCCATGAGGCGGAGTAACCACGAGCGCGGCGGTGGCCACGCCTGGCATCCTCAGCCCGCCATGCTTCCCGTTTGTGCTCATCGCACTTGCCTGACTTCACCCGCTTATTGCATCCCGGCTCGGTGCACCGACGCATAGGTTTCCACGGCATCAGTACACTCCCACATCACGGTAGACAGACCACAGGGCAGAGATAGCCAAAGGAATTTCGGTACTCTCTACATCACTGATCATCGTGCGATATTCATACAATTGAGATACATACATGAGACAACCCACCTTGATCGCGGGGGTCATCACCAGCCCATCATCAAACCGTTTACCGATATGCTTTTGACAGACTTCGAGGGATGCAGAGATATAGGCCTCAATCAGCACATCTTCATAACTGTAATCATCTTCAATGCGGCAATGCATTTTTGCCTCTGACAGGGTGATTTCATTACTCATTACTAGGCTCCTCCACCTTGCCAGCACCGCTGATCTTCACTTCCTGTTTCCATGCCTGACTGAATTCGTCACCACCTTCACGCGGCGGCATCCCCTCGCGCTCGCGGGCTTCGTTCGGGCTCATGATCCCGTTTTTAATGCCTCGCTCGTAGGTAGCGTAACGTTCGGTTGGCGTGGCGCGGAGAAGGTCAGCGGAGTCAAACTCCACCTGATAGCGGATTCCCGGAACGGGAGAGGCCACCAGCAGCGCAGATTTAATTTGTTGTTCGAAGTTCGCCAGCCACGGGCGCATCGTCATAGTGAGGAAGGCGCGACTCGCTTCGCTGAAATTGCTATAGGTGCTGTTGCTGTATTCCTGCAGGAAGATAGGCGACACGTTGAACATGCGGGCAATGTCTTCAATTGTGAAGCGACGGGAGGCAAGCCATTCGGCATCCTGATTGCTCATGCCCAGCTGCTTGTAGTCCATGCCACCTTCAAGGATCGGCGTTTTCCCGGCATTTTTAGCCCCTTTGTAGCGATCCAGAGCATCCATTGCCTGTTTGCCCTTCACGCTGTCGAGCCATTCAGTCGTAGTGACTACGCCCGCCGCCATCATGCCATCTTTCATAATGCTTGCGCCGTGGCGCTGCTGGGCCAGACCTAACCCCAGCGCTTCACGGCAGATTGTGATCGGCGAGCGCCCCAGAAAACCATCATCGGTCGAGTAACGCAGGTGCAGAATCTCTTCCTGCAAGTAGGTGCGCACCGCCCCGGTAAACGGTTCAGTAACGGTGTATTTATATTTATGCTGGCCGATACGCTCAGGAACAACGCTCCCAGGCGCATACGGGTGCAGGGATTGCGGTTGCCCGTCTCGGCCCCACTGGATCACCGCATAGGCGTTACCGTTCAGCAGACAGTGACGCATCATCGTGCGTTTAAACTGGTAAGGCGTCTGGCAGTCGTTCGGCTGCTCGTTCAGGAGAAAATCTACCGGGTGATTGCTCAGCCATTCCCGCGCCTCACGCCCGTTATCATTACGGACGCGGTAAAGGTAGCAGGGCATTGTTGCCACGGCCTCACTGATAACTGACACGGCATTCATCACCGCAGGCAGAGATTCCGCAGTACCCGCAGACACATATTCGCCTGATCCGGTATTTGGAATCCCTGCCATCGCCAGAAACTCATCAATGGTCATGCTACGCTGCTCAGAGGGTTCAGACTTACGGCCAAATGGCCAGATATTCCACATATCAGAGCCCCGCTAATTCAGCCCAGCGGCGGCGGTTATCGCCAGCGCGGCGCAGTTCAGGATGTTGGGAGAACAGAGAACGGTGCGCGATTTCCACGCCAGACTCAGGATAAGCAGGCATAGAGGTAACGGTGATTTCCCGCAGTTCGGCAGCGGTCACGGTGCGCAGGTATGGAGACTGGCCGATATCCCACGCCTCTTTCAGCGCACGGAAACCGAAGCTCATACCGGAGATATCCCCGCGCTCCACCAGCTCCAACACATCATTCCCAAGCTGGGTGTTCGGCGGGGTCAGCTCGAAGCGCAGCCCGGTATCGTCTTCGGACAGCACCAGCGTGCCGGATTTGGTACGCCCCAGCAGTTGGGTATAGTTATGCTCGTACAGCGCACGCACATCACTACCGGATGCCAGGCTGTCTTTAAACGCCCCCGGCGCGAACTGCTCACGAAATTCATCCCAGATAATTTCTGACAGGCTGTTCCATCGCACGGCATAGCCCACCAGCTTTTTATTGCTGGCGCTCAGATCGGAGGTGCGGATTTCAAAATCTATTGTTTTCATTACTGGACTCCACAGATGGCAAAAAGGGGCCGAAGCCCCTTAAACGTCAGATCAGGAACCGGAGCCGGAAAGCTCAAGCACCTTAATGGCGTTGGAATCCACTACACCGCCGCCCAGGTATTTATCGGTATGCACCTTGTAGAAACCCGGTTCGGTGATGTTGTCAGGACGGGTACGCACGCCAGTGGTGTGATCCACGATGAAGTAACCGCGTTTGAAGTCGCCCACAGCAAGGAATGCTTTACCCGCAGTCGCATCCGGCATGGTTTCCAGATACTGAACCGGACGGCCCAGCAGCGTATCGGGAGAACCGGCAACCAGACGATCGCGCCAGATGTAATCCCCGTTACCGTTTTTCAGCTTTTGCAGCGTGGCGGCGGTGTTGGAGTTCATCACCCATACGGCGTTCTTGCGGTATTTGGCTTTCAGCTTGTACAGCAGGTCGATCAGACCATCAGAGGAAACGTCAGCGGCTTCCATCTTCTCCAGCGTGCCGAACGGACGGGTTTTATCGGCAGTGGCCGCGCGAGGGTAAGACAGGAAGCCTTTGGATTTTTTATCACCGTCGCCGTTCACAAAGTCGCTTTCTTCGGTAGCGGTGAAGGTGTCGGCGATTTCAGAAGACAGCCAGCCCAGAATATCCACCTCGGAGAAGTCGAGAATCTCCTGAGTGGTTTTCGGGTAGGCGTAGATCGGGTTGAGTTTGATATCAACGCGCTCCATCTTCGGCGTGCTGGTTTCGGTACGTGGTTCACCTTCTGTGCCGCGATTAACGGTAGTGCCGCCTACAGATACCAGCTTCTGGTATTCGTTGGTTTTGGTGGTCTTCACCGTTGCGATGGAGCGCATGACGCTATCATCCTGCAACTGGCGCATAATCTCTTTGTCCAGCTCAGGGATAACGGTATAGCCACCGTCAGCCTGCACCAGCGTGGAGAGAGAGCGGGTATCACCGGTCATGATGTAGTGGCGCAGCTCATCGTTGCTTACACCTTTACCTTCAACAGAAGTACCAGGCAAATTGCGCTGATCGTCGGCGACGGCCTCAAGGCGGGTAATTTCAACTTCAAGCGCATCAGCCTGGGCGCGGAGTTCATCGAACTGTTTGCCCTCTTCATCGTTCAGGCTTCGCTTTTCGCTGTCAGCTTTTTCCAGCAAGGAACGCATCTGGGTTTTGAGTGCGGCTTTCTGCTGGCGTAATTCAAGTAATTTCTTCATGGAGTGGTTTCCGTAACAATTAACGTTGAGACGTGAAACCAGCGCTTGGAGGGATGTCCACCTGGAAAGGAAACCGTCGCAGAACGGGAAAAAACCAGGTGGACAGTGGCGGCTCACGTCTGAGTGCCACTCTTCAAGATATACATAATAATCAATGAGTAAACACCTCTATGTTGTCGCAAACAGCAGCGAAAACAGGAGAACAAATAATTTACAAAAGCAGGAATAAACCATATTGTTTTGAGGTTTACTTTTTACTCTGGACGAGGGATTAACATGTCTGACCACAACATCATGCAGGCTCTTTTTAACCAGCAGCGCATTCAGATAATGCATATCGGAAAGCATCACGATGAGTTCAGCAATGCTTACCTGTATGCTTGGGAGTCTGGAGTTTATCCAGCTCTCCATGATACGGACGGTAGCATCCCGCAAAAACCCCATGAACCCTTTGCTGATTTTTTCACTACCTCAAAGGAAAAAACACTTTTTCTTGCCAAGCGACTTGATGATGCATGGATAAAAAAAGAAAGGCTCACCTTCTACGCGCTAGAGGATGAACTTCAGGTTCGATACAAGCCTGAATGGGAACGAGGTGATCTCTTAGGAATTTGCCGATATTTTTACCTCGACCGTCGTTTCGATCAGAAGTTCTGGGAGACGCTGATTACTAACGGAGAATGCCCCTCAGAAGCCCACGGCATTATTGATGTATTCGAACGGGGAGAAGATATTTATTTCATGTAGTCTTGACGGCCTGGAGAAACCAGGCCTTTTTTTGCTAAGCAGGATGATTATTCTTTATCCAGCCCCCACTGATAGAAAGCCCAGCTTGCTGTTGATTGTGCGCTATGGATAGCGTTCTCAAGGCCAGAGGTTGGGTACGACAAATCAGCCGCCATCCTCTGTAGAAGATCGAGGTAAGCGCTGGCGTCTTTCGACAACTCTTGCCCACCTTCTTCCAGCCCAGACTGGTACGATTCCAGATCAAGCTTTTCAGAAGTGACAAACGCACTCAGAGCCAGAAAATCCGTCACTGTAATCTCATCTTTATTTGAAAGCTCATCAACGGCGCTGTAGAGAAACTTAAGATCGCTCATATGCCCGTTATCTTTGCCAATCAGTTTCATTAATGACCTCTTTATTTTTCACGTATATATACAAAACTATGTTAGTTCAGTTGGTTCAGTTGGTTCAATTTGTAAAGATGATTGTTTTATAAGGATTATTTTCCGTTGAGTGAACCAACAAAGCCCCGATTTGAACCAACATTGGGTATTTTCATGTTGGTTCAGTCCATAAGGTTCTAAAATGTTGGTTCAAACTGCCCGTTTGTTGGTTCAAAACTACTATTTGTTGGTTCAGTGTTGGTTCATTTTTTTGAAATTAAATCCATATAAAACAGCCATATGAACATAACAAATAGAGACTGAACCAACTGAACCAACATTAATGCCCCTCACATGTGTAATTTATTCTTCTCCTTCTTCCGCAACCTGGTGAAGCACATAAACGTTGATTTGACGCCCATCAATACGCGGGGATTTCTGCTGGTATCCACGCCCGCTGGACGGCTCAGAAAGCAATCCAGCAGAGGCAAGCACGCGGGCAAACTGCCTGGCGTTAAAGCCCTGAGCTATCTCCTTCTCAAACGTTGCGGGGAACGTATAGAACACCAGCGGCGCATCATCATGGCTGCTTTTGCGCTTTCGATACCCGGCCAGATCGCGAATCGGCATACTGGACGGATCATAGGGCAACGGTGCAAAGCGGCTTAAACCGTAGGCATTCAGGAACGCCTCGCACTGCTCGATGATCTGCTGGTGCTCTTTGTTACCTGTGCCGAACTCTTTCACCCAGGCGTTAAAGCTATGCTGGATAGCGTCACGGCTGGCCTGTTCACCCCATCCGGTGATTGATGCACCAGTTACCAGCGCGGCTTCGAGGATTGCAAAGCGTTCGGCCACGCGGTGTACCTGCTCACCGTAATCCGCCGGGATAAGGCCGCGCCAGCGCGTTTGCGCGTCACGCACCGCCTGTTTAGCCTCCTGCTGGTTAGCCGCCAGCCATTTAACCCACTCACGCCCCGCCGCCCCGTGGTTATCAATCCAGGCTTCTTTCAGTGCGTCAGCATGAGCCTTGCCGTTTGGCAGACCGTTAAAGGCCGTCGATTTCTCCATAGGGATGTTGAGCAAGCGCACCAGTTGGCCCGCTTTCACTTTCAGCCCACCAGCAGCCAGGAAGGTTTCAATATCCATTTCCCCGGTGCTGATCGCCACAGTGCGCCAGCGTTTAAGCTCCCGATTGCCGCCCTCTTTGGCTCCCTGCAACTTTCCGGCACCGTTAAACAGGGTGTAAGCAGACGTGGCAACATCTTTGGCACTGCTGCCCTGTCCTACCTCATCAAGCGGTAACAGGCTGTCGTTATGCGCCTCCGCTTCGTTTGCTATGCCAAGCGCAGTACCGTACCAGGTAAGCCGCAACGCATCAGGCTCACCCCACAGGCTGCTCGCAATATTGGCGGTAGTGGTCTTACCGGCGCTCGACTGCTCGAACAAATGGACGCCGAAACCATCAGCACCCACCAGGCCAATAAGCGGCGCGGATAATGCCGCTGCCACGCCCAGCATCATGGACGGATTGCCCCCGGCCAGACGGGCGACGGAATCCCGCCAGGTGGCAGCAGTACCAGCAATGGCATACCCGGAAGATGCAGCGCTGCGACCGTTAAAGAGAATGGGCGTCTCTGGATCACCAATCACTTCACCATCAGGCATGATATATGCGCCATGATGCCAGCCAGTGGTATGGGTGATAATCCATTCCCGATCAGTGCCGCTTTGCTGCAACCAGTCGGCCAGAATCGCCCGGAAGGTGCTTTTAGTGGTCACATTCACCCCACCAGCTTTAAGTGAGCGCCAGCCGTCGCGCTCACCGATATCAGCACAAGGGATCGCCCTGGTAATATCTTCGTGGCCACGCGGCGAACGCCAGCGCAAAACAAGATAGCGCTCTGCCCCGTCACTACCGGAGCCGACCACCTCAAGAGGCGAGCACAGCCACGTTTCGTTATTGATGATCTCGCCACTATCCTTGTCCACCTTTGGCGTGATCCAGTACAGGCCATCGCTGCGGCTCTCCACGCGGGGTTTAAGTTCATCACCCTGTTCAGGCTTTGGCTCCCGTTTTTTCACAGGCAGGTTCACCACAATACTTTCCCCGCGTTCGGCCTCTTCCTTGAGACGTGGAAGCCTTCCAGTCCAGTCCTCCTTTGGCTGAGGCTCAAACATGCCATTAAACAGCCGGGCTTCTTTCACATCCGCCAGCGCCAGTTTGGTTGCAATAGTGCTAATCTGCATTTCGGAAAGCTCGCCAGCGCGGATCACACGAACACTGCGACGGCCGTTATCAACGATGTTTAACCGTTCCAGTTCCGCAAGTTGCCTTTTACCCAAATAAACAGGCGGTACATCATCCCATGCCCTTTTACCTTCGCTCTCGATCCAGTGCTGCACATGTGAATAGGCATCTTCACCCGCAAAGATAATCGCCTCTGTAAATTTATCTTTCGGCAGGAATTTAATATTCGGGGCATTCTTCATCTTCATCAGTGCAACACCTTATTGGACATATCCGCGCCCAGGTCTTCATGCAGGTACTCAAGGTGGCAGCTTTTCACTATCTGCAACCCCATTTCGTTAATATCGCCATCGTCGGTAAAGCAGGTCAGCAGAATATCGCGCAGCCGGGTTAGTCCTTGATCACGGCCAAACTCTTTAGCACAACCGAAAACCATTGTTTTCGCCAACACGTTATAAGTGGCTACTGGTTCCAACGTGAAGCGATAACGGGCCATATACTTATCGCTTTCCACCAGCAATGTCGCCGAACCGGTCTCCGCTATCTGATGAGCAATAACGCTTTCAGTCAGCTTACTGAACAACGATCCCAGCACTTCAAAAATATCGGTCATTGTGGGATACCTCCGCTCATCTGAAATTTTCCAAGTAATGGGTGATACCAGTACGCCGATCCATATTTGCGCTTCGCGCTTCGCAGAACCTGCCTCGCCACCTCTCTGAATTTGCTATCCGGCGCAATAAAGCCACCAGCTTTCATCCTGACCAGCATCACGCCCGTGTTTTTTGCCAGCTCTTCGGCTTTTTTCGTCGATATGCCGAACTCAGCCGCCAGCGTGGCGACCGGAGCCATACCGGGAGGAATATCTCCCCCCTGGCTTTCGGTGAGTGTGCGCACCTGCTGTTCTAACTCCAGGACGCGGTTAACCAGCAAATCGACACGGTTTTCCAGCTCGTTAAATTTCAAGAGACTGATCATGATTGCTCCCCCGCGTTATTACGCTGGGTACGCACATAATCCGCAGCATCACTACTCTGATTGAGTGCTTGCGCCATTCTGGGAAGGTGACGCAATGCATGGCTTACAAGGATCAAATCACGCCGGGCATCTTCATCGGAATAGTCCTCTGCATTGGTTGCATCAAACGCCAGATTGCCGATCAGTGTGAGCGCACTATTGATGGCAAATGCGCCAGCAGAATATAAATCGCTGGATTCAGCCAAAGCCTCATCAGTGAAGTTTTTAAAATCAGGAGTGCTCTTAACAAGCTGATGGTAAATATCACGCATGGGTCACCTCACTTGCCGCTTTTAGTTCACGAACGCGGGACAACGACATGCTGATCAGATCCATCGCAACGCTGTACTCGGTTTCATCATCAAAATTCATATACAGCGATGTTAAGAGCAACGCTTCCAGGCGGCGCAGTTCATCTTCAATGTCAATTTCCGACCATTTGACCTTACGCATGACGCACCTCCTGAATCGCGGCGCTGTCGAACTCCCACCCGCGGCGGGTGGTGTAATCGAAGAACACAACGCGGCAAGGAGCCTGAGCGCGGATTTTGGCGGCAAAAACTAAATCCCAGCCGGGGAAAGCGGCGCGGGCTTTAGCTTCCGTGTCAGCATCAAAGCGAAGCACTACTGGGGTGCATTCAGGAGTGTGATCTGGGGTTGCCAGGAATAACCATGTAAATTCCGGGCGAGTTTGGGTAGACTGATTGTCAGCCATAACTGTTACCTCACTTAACGGTTTGTGGTCAGAGGCCCGGTTAGTGTTCCTAGCACTTCCGGGCTTCGCACTTGATAGGTGTATGTCACCATCAGCATTCAAACTAGCCCAAAGTGAAATACACTTCAAGCCTTTTTCTTTTATTTTTTTTGCGTATACTGACATACACCTAACATAAGGAGTTTCAGTAATGGCAACAGGTGCGAAGAACGCAAAGTCACAAATGACTACAGTTCGAATCCCCCATGATGTGATGGAAGATATCGAGCTTTTTAAACATGAAGGTGAAAGTACCGCAGGGTTTCTTGTCACTGCTGCGAAAGGCGAAATCAAACGCCGCCAGCGCCAAAAAGCAAAAGAAGAACCAAAAGGCTGAATATAATCAGTGGGCGCAAAATTGTGCTGGCTCATTCTTTGACCACCAGCATTAACCCTGGTATGCTGTTTCTGCTTAAGTTTTTGGTAGTGACATTGGCAGCTCTGCAAAGCTGCCTTTGTTTTATTCAGCGTCAGCATTCGGCACCTCCGGCAATACACCACCAGCGATCAGTTTCTTCGTTAACCACTGCTCACCTTTCCCTGTCAGCATCGTTGTGAATGAGGCTCTTACCTCGCCATTCGTTTCATACGTTCCCTGGCGAACGGCAAAATAACCGCTATCGATAAAACGCTGCATAGGCAGGTTGTGGCGCTGACCGCCGTTGATGAGAATCCCCTGTTGCCTCATCCAGCCGAATAATTTGATGGGGCCAAGCCCTACGGCTTTGGCATAGTTGGGAATGGAAATACCCTTGTTGATCTCCGCCACGCGATCAGCGAAATCAACTTTTGGCGCAGCGGCCACCAGACGGTTTTCAAGTTCGCTTGCCTTTTCGGCCAGATCAGCAGCAAGGCGCAGGGCTTCCGGCAACGTCTGGGGGATATTAGCGGCGGCTTTTGCCTGGCGTTCGCAGTTGATGAAGTAGCGGCGCACCTCCCGCCCTTTTTCGTTGCGCTCAACCATTGCCAACTCTTTACCCATGTCGATGGTGATCAGGTAATCATGTGCAATTTGTTGGCGATATTTTGCGCTCCCCGAAACGGGGGCGCTCAAATTTTCTACCACAGTAAAATCTACGCCAGCAGTAAAACCATACTGGCTGATACGCCCCTTAATCCATGTGGTGAAATCACGCCCAACGCCGAGAAACGCATGGAGTTTTTTAGCACTGACCAGCGATACCGCCACGCCGCCAATATTTCCGGGGTTAACCGGAACCAACTCATTTAATTTTTGCATAGCGCCCCCCTTACGCGGATTTACGGTTGTAAGGGGTGTTGACGTTCTCAACAGCAGGCGGATTGCGAACCCACCAAAGAACATCTGACAAAAGCCAGGCGCAACTATTACGGCCAAAGTGGCAGCGTGGCGGGAATTTACCTTCATTCTCCATATACCAGCGAGTGGAACGGGAAAGGCTGGTTATTTCGAAGCATTCACTTTCACGAATACGACGATCAAACTTAATGCCATATTCTGCGAGAATGTTGCGGCGTTGCTCAGGTGTTGGCGGGTTAAAAATAGTATTTGACATGTTTCCTCCACTTTACGCAATCAGAAGGAGCCTTTCCTGTCTGTTCTTGCGTTGTGGGGGAAGTATTTGTCTAAAGTTAATTAATAAAAATGGCGTCTAAAATTTAAAAAAGTGTGTTTAATTCTAAAAAGGGTAATCTAATGATTAGAACACCCTTTCTAACGTTTAGAAGCTACTACAATTAAAACTTAAAGTGCCTACTTATGTATGACGTAATTGTGTCAACGCTCTTGACCGGGCATTGTCCGTCAGGGAATAAGTGCACTCTGTCGGAAAGTTCTCTGGCCCATGCTGAGAAATTGTAGCTCCCATCTTTTTTCAAGCACTTTTCATTGAAAATATCAGCACTTGTTTCTTTGAATTTTATTGCAGCACTTAAAATTAATAGTTCATTTCGTGCATGTTTTTCTTTTGCACTTTCTGAGCGTTTATTAATACTATTTTTTGAATCAGAGTCTAAATCAGGTCGTTCAATATCATTGAGCATTGGCAGCTTATCGAAATCAAGGCCGCTTTCCATAAGCCGTTTAATATCATAATTAGTAACCCATAAATCATCATACCCGGCTTCAAACTCATAAGGGTCAAAATTAAACCTCTTGCCATTAGCCTGATCGATAAAAGGTTGGGCTGGCAGAATTTGAATTACTGGAGTTTCACCGCCCGTGAGGCACGGGAAAAATCCGGGGAAAAAATTCTTCACAGGTAAAGATGACTCAAACTGATCGGGCATTACCCGCCACAGACCTAATGCAAAGCCATATCCGACAAGGAACCCTTTACTTTCTTGTTCCGTAAAGATGTCTGAACCAGATAATAGTTTATCCGGTTCAAAATAACGGCCATTAGTAAATTCAATAAAAGAGTGATTCGTTATCGCGCGGGTTTGCCCTGACATAGCATTAAAAGTACGAGGAAAATATAGTGATGAATACCAATCCTTTACATCACTAAAATCTTCACGAAGAAGGATTCGGCAGTGAAACCTTTTCAGCATCATGCTTATTTCGATTTTATTTTCAATAGCAAGGTTGATCAAATCTGACGGTTCACCCCCCAGAAATGATGCACCTCTGGACAATCTGCAATATGAAAATGGAATCTTTATTTCTTTTTCTGCCATAACGTTACCCTCAACGCCCCTAATTAACTCGCGAGCCAGGCGGGTAGGGTTTCCCGCTTTTCGGTTGGCCGACCTAGGCTCGCAAGACCAGTTTAATCTCTATTCGCTACAGTTAACAGAACCACATTTTGATGATTACCCGCAAGAAGTTCTAAGCGGTCATACCACTTATTCAGCGCGTCCAGTTTCTCCGGCAGGTACAGACTACGGTTATAAATCGCCATAACCCCTGGCATTGAGTGGCCCAGCAACTGTTCAACAACGTGCGGAGCGATACCCATATTATTCATATGAGTTGCAAGCGTTCGCCGTAGATCATGCAATGTCCAAGGTTCAGAATGCCCCAGTTTTTTATAAACACTACGGCCCCACTGGCTAACCGCTTCGCTATTCTTCACAACCCCAAGAAGGTAGCCGGATGATTTTGTTTCATCGTGGAGCATTTCAATAAATGAACGCATCGCCTCCGGAACTGGACGCACAATCTTTTCACCACCTTTACTATGCGCTTTTGGTACTGTCCACATCCACGCCTCCATATCCCATTCGGCCCACTCTGACAATCTGGCCTCCTGGGTGCGGCAACCAAACAAAGTGGTGATCCTGAGCAAGTTTGTGTAGTAAGGCAGAAAAGTATCGCCGGACGATATAGCAGCCCACAATCCCCCAACCTCTCTATCTTTCAGTACCCGATCTTTTTTCGCCTGCTTTTTACCAACATCGGGAATACTCAAATCCTCAAGGGCGGTACTGACGGCGTAACGGCGAACGCGGCAGAATTTCAGAGCCTGCTTACACATCTGGAATACATAACCCGCAGCAACTGGCGTTTTCTTTTTCATCCTGTCAAAGCAGTCAAGCCAGTATCGGGTTTCGCAGTCAGCGAGCGCCATTTTCCCAATGTAAGGGTAAATATGTTTGCGTAGCTCCGCTTTATGCCGCTCAACGTTTGCACGGTTTTCTTCCGCATATTCGCGTATCCAGTATTCGATAGCTTCCTGCACCGTGACCGGTTTAAGCGTTTCCTGAGTAGTTAGCGCCAACTGGTGCTTTGGGTCTTTACCAGAGGCCAGCCACTGACGACATTTATCACGCGAGGAACGGGCCTCTTTGAGACTCATATCAGGGTAGCGTCCCAGAGTCAGCCGATGCAGCTTCTGCCCGTCGAGTCGGTAAGTAAACACCCAGCTAATGCCACCAGCTTTCGTTACCTTAGCGCTCAACCCAGCACCATCGGCATAAAACTCAATCTTACTGGCCGGGATGCCATGTAATCCCTTTAACTTCCTGTCGCTCAGTTTGTTAAGTTCGCCAGCCATAGACCACCACCCAGCCCAAAGTGTTTATACAAATGTTTATACAGAATTGCTTGCATAATAGCATAAACAACAAAAAGCACTGGAACAATGTACAGTCATAATTTCACATAACTAATTGATTTTAAATAAAATACAAAAACCACCCCAAAGCATGAAAACAGCTAATCTGACAGTACGGCATGAACTGATACTAATCAGCGAAATGTTTGTTTTAAAAGGCGCTACTCGGCATGGGGAAGCGCCTTTTTTATTCGCGTCACACGGAGGCTTTGGTGATGAAAGCGAGATGTGAACCTGTCTACTTTGGTGATGAATCAAAAAAGATAATCCAGGGTGATGCGCTGACTGAACTGAAAAAGCTGCCGTCTGAAAGCATCGATCTGATCTTTGCCGACCCACCTTATAACATCGGGAAAGACTTTGACGGGTTGGTAGAATCCTGGGACGAAGAGAGCTTTCTGGCCTCGCTGTTCGAGTGCATTGATGAATGCCATCGAATATTAAAGCCACAAGGCACCATGTACATCATGAACAGTACGGAGAACATGCCGTACATCGACCTCAAATGTCGACAGCTTTTTACCATCAAGAGCCGTATTGTGTGGGCCTATGATAGCTCAGGGGTACAGGCCAAAAAGTACTTTGGCTCCATGTATGAACCGATCCTGATGATGGTCAAAGACCCAAAAAGTTATACATTTAACCGTGATGATATTTTGGTTGAAGCGAAAACCGGGGCGAAACGCGCGCTAATAGACTACAGAAAAAACCCACCTCAGCCCTACAATCATAAAAAAGTACCCGGTAATGTCTGGGAGTTTCCACGTGTTCGCTACCTGATGGATGAATACGAAAACCACCCCACGCAGAAACCCAAAGCCCTGCTGGAGCGCATCATTCTGGCTTCCTCCAACCCAGATGACAAAGTGCTGGATCCGTTTGCCGGTAGCTTCACAACCGGTGCCACTGCCGTGGAATTAGGTCGCAAGTTTGTCGGGATTGAAATCAATGCCGAATACGTAAAAATGGGGCTCAGAAGATTGAGTATTGGTTCTCATTTTTCAGAGAATGAGCTTGCAAAGGTGAAAAAGCGCAAGACGAAAAACCTGTCTAAAAAGAGTCGATTACCGGAAAAGAGCGGTGGAATTTCAGCAAAGTAAAAGCATTGTAAGTCTGCTTTTCAGCTTTTAGATTTCGTGTATATTCCCTGCACGCTTGGGCATGAATACACAGGATTTGGTAATGATTCGCAAGTATTGGTGGCTGGTTGTTTTTGCTGTCTTTGTTTTTCTTTTTGATGCGCTGCTCATTCAGTGGATAGAGTTGATGACAACAGAGCACGATAAGTGCCGGAATATGAACTCAGTAAACCCCCTCAAGCTGGTCAACTGTATCGACCTCGAATAGTACGTCCGGTGACTTACCGTTCTGCAACTGCCGTCAGTCCATGGCGGCAGAAACTAGCCAGCCTGATCCTCACCCTGAATCAATTGCAGCATGCAGCCATCAGGGCTTAACATTTTTAATACATTATCAACTAATACTGGCGCTTGTTTATAAAGATCATAACTCATTGGATTAATGAGCCAGTTTTTAACAATGCCACTAAAACTCCCATGAAGAATAATTATTATAACGTCTAAATCAAGGCTGGTTGCGATAAGCCCGTCGTCCATACATTTCTGCAAGGCAATGCGCATACCCAGATGGTTGATACCAATTTTTTCACGAATAGTCTGTTCCGATATCATATCATTATGGAATTCACATTTATGATATAAAATCTGCATTAATGCCTGCTGTCGAGGATTCTCAGCAATATATTGCAAACCCACAACTAATCTTTCTTGTAGCCGCTGTAGTGGGTTATCTCCCCAACGGCCCACGAGCCGCTCCTGAATAAGATCGCGCAAGGGCGGCTGCTGTAACCAAAGCTCATTAAAAAGCTGCGTTTTATTTTCGAAATGCCAATAGAGCGCTCCCCGCGTAACGTTGGCCGCGTCCGCAATGTCGTTGAGCGTCGTATTGCTTACGCCGCGCGCGGCAAACTGCGCTATCGCTGTTTCAATCAGGTGCTGCCGCGTTTTGAGAGCATCAGCTTTCGTTCTTCTGGCCATGGTTCCGACTGTCCGGAGTAGAGTGGAGAATGATTAACTTTCTTATCTAATATTTGCTAAACGAAATAAATGTATCACTTAGCGTTTATTTAGACGAGGTCTAAAAGCGTTAATTGCTGACATTGCACACGAATAAACAAAGCATATAAAAACTTTAAATACATTCACCAGCCAAATACTTATTTCAATATGTATTTATGCGCATCATAGTATTGCTATTAACACCATAATAAAACAACAGAGTATTAATCTTTTTTTGTTTTTATGTGCCGTGTGTCGCGCCCATAAATAAGTATTGCTTACATCGCAAGCTAATAATTTGTAGGATAGCCAACTATTATTTTTCTTGTGCGCGTTATCGCCTCTGCGTTACCCGGTTAATAACGAGCGTTCGGTTTTTTAAGGAATAGAAATGACGAAAAATGCCAGGTTTTCACTCCTGCCCTCATTCATCATCATCTCCGCTGCATTACTCGCCGGTTGTAACGATCAGGGAGAAACACAAGCTCATCCCGCAGAGCCGCAGGTGACTGTCCATGTCGTCGAAAAGGCGCCCTTAGCCGTGACGACCGAATTACCCGGGCGCACAACGGCATTTCGTATCGCAGAAGTCCGTCCTCAGGTTAGCGGGATTGTACTTAAACGGAATTTCACTGAGGGAAGCGATGTTGAAGCCGGTCAGTCGCTTTATCAGATCGACCCCGCGACTTACCAGGCTGACTATGACAGCGCCAAAGGCGAGCTGGCAAAGAGTGAAGCGGCGGCAGCTATCGCGCATTTAACGGTAAAACGTTATGTTCCGCTGGTAGGCACTAAGTACATCAGCCAGCAAGAGTACGATCAGGCCATTGCTGATGCCCGCCAGGCCGATGCATCCGTAATCGCAGCAAAAGCCGCGGTCGAAAGCGCACGTATTAACCTGGCCTACACCAAAGTGACATCGCCCATTAGCGGACGGATCGGTAAATCTAACGTCACCGAAGGCGCATTAGTCACGAATGGCCAGGCGACTGAGCTTGCTACCGTTCAACAGCTTGATCCTATTTATGTCGACGTAACACAGTCCAGTAACGACTTTATGCGCCTCAAACAGTCAGTTGAGCAAGGGAGCCTGCATAAAGACAGCGCCAGCAGTACCGTCGAACTGGTAATGGAAAATGGTCAGTCGTACCCGCTGAAAGGCTCTTTGCAATTTTCTGACGTGACGGTTGATGAAAGTACCGGATCCATCACCCTCAGGGCCGTCTTCCCTAACCCGCAGCACACGCTGCTGCCGGGCATGTTCGTGCGTGCGCGCATTGATGAAGGTGTTCAGCCAAATGCCATTCTCGTTCCGCAGCAGGGGGTAACGCGTACGCCTCGCGGCGATGCCACCGTGATGGTCGTTAACGATAAAAGTCAGGTTGAGTCTCGCGCCGTTGTTGCCGCACAAGCCATTGGCGACAAGTGGCTCATCAGCGAAGGTCTGCAACCGGGTGACAAAGTTATCGTGAGCGGCTTACAGAAAGCACGTCCTGGCGTCCAGGTTAAAGCAACTGCCGACACCGAAATCTCTGCCACGAAAGCCCAATAAGGTAACCGGACATGGCTAACTTTTTTATCAGGCGTCCTATCTTTGCCTGGGTACTGGCCATCATTCTGATGATGGCGGGTGCTCTGGCAATCATGCAGCTCCCCGTGGCGCAGTACCCAACCATTGCACCTCCTGCGGTCGCTATTACCGCAACCTATCCAGGTGCGGATGCGCAGACGGTACAAGATACTGTTACGCAGGTTATCGAACAGAATATGAACGGTATCGATAACCTGATGTATATGTCCTCCACCAGCGATTCCGCTGGAAGTGTGACCATCACGCTGACCTTCCAGTCCGGTACCGACCCCGATATCGCCCAGGTTCAGGTGCAAAATAAACTGCAGCTCGCCACACCTTTACTGCCGCAGGAAGTCCAGCAGCAGGGGATCGGCGTTGAGAAATCCAGCAGCAGCTTTTTAATGGTCGCGGGGTTTGTTTCTGATAACCCGCAAACCACACAGGATGATATTTCCGACTACGTTGCCTCTAACGTTAAAGACTCAATCAGTCGTCTTAATGGCGTGGGTGACGTACAGCTGTTTGGTGCACAGTATGCTATGCGCATCTGGCTGGATGCGAGCTTGCTGAACAAGTACCAGCTTACGCCGGTTGATGTGATCAATCAGTTGAAGGTCCAGAACGATCAGATAGCCGCAGGTCAGTTAGGCGGTACGCCAGCATTACCTAACCAGCAGCTTAACGCTTCTATCATTGCGCAAACGCGACTGAAAGATCCTGAAGAGTTCGGCAAAGTCACTTTACGCGTAAACAGCGATGGTTCAGTTGTTCACCTGAAGGACGTTGCACGGATCGAGTTGGGTGGTGAGAACTACAACGTGGTGGCGCGTATTAACGGTAAGCCTGCGTCCGGCCTCGGTATTAAGCTGGCAACCGGGGCAAACGCGCTGGATACCGCTAACGCTATCAAAGCCAAACTGGCTGAGTTGCAACCGTTCTTCCCGCAGGGAATGAAGGTGGTCTATCCGTACGACACCACGCCGTTTGTGACCATCTCCATCCACGAAGTGGTAAAAACGCTGTTTGAGGCGATCGTGCTGGTGTTCCTGGTCATGTATTTGTTCCTGCAGAACATCCGGGCAACGCTCATTCCAACCATCGCTGTCCCCGTCGTATTGTTAGGCACATTTGCCGTACTTGCCGCGTTTGGCTACTCAATAAACACCCTGACGATGTTCGGGATGGTGCTCGCCATCGGTCTATTGGTCGATGATGCGATAGTGGTAGTGGAAAACGTCGAACGTGTGATGATGGAAGATAATATGCCGCCTAAAGAGGCGACGGAAAAATCCATGTCACAAATTCAGGGAGCGCTGGTCGGCATCGCCATGGTGCTGTCTGCGGTCTTTATCCCGATGGCTTTCTTTGGTGGGTCGACAGGTGCTATCTACCGGCAGTTCTCCATCACCATTGTTTCCGCCATGGCGCTTTCTGTTCTGGTCGCGCTGATCCTGACTCCCGCACTTTGCGCAACGCTGCTGAAGCCGGTATCGGCTGAACATCACGAGAAAAAAAGCGGTTTCTTTGGCTGGTTTAATGCCAAATTCGATCACAGCGTCAACCACTACACCAATAGTGTCAGCGGTATTGTGCGTAAAACCGGGCGTTACCTGGTTGTCTACCTGATCATCGTGATCGGAATGGCGGTGCTGTTTATGCGTCTGCCGACCTCCTTCCTGCCGGAAGAAGATCAGGGCGTATTTATGACTATGATTCAGCTCCCGGCGGGGGCAACACAAGAGCGCACCCAGAAAGTGCTGGATCAGGTCACCCAGTATTATCTGAACAATGAGAAAGCTAACGTCGCAAGCGTCTTCACGGTTAACGGCTTTAGCTTCAGCGGTCAGGGACAAAACTCAGGTCTGGCGTTCGTCAGCCTCAAGCCCTGGGATGAGCGTAGCGGAGAGGAAAACAGCGCCGAAGCGGTTATTGCACGCGCCACTCGCGCCTTCAGCCAGATCCGCGATGGTCTGGTCTTCCCCTTCAACATGCCGGCGATTGTTGAATTGGGTACTGCAACCGGCTTCGACTTCGAGCTGATCGATCAGGGCGGTCTGGGACATACAGCATTAACGCAAGCCCGTAACCAACTGCTGGGTATGGTGGCTAAACACCCAGATTTGTTAGTCCGCGTGCGTCCGAACGGCCTGGAAGATACCCCTCAGTTCAAACTGGATGTCGATCAGGAGAAAGCACAAGCACTGGGCGTTTCGCTGTCGGACATTAACGAGACCATCTCTGCATCGTTGGGCGGCTATTACGTCAATGACTTTATTGACCGCGGCCGAGTGAAGAAAGTGTACGTTCAGGCGGATGCTAAATACCGCATGCTGCCAACGGACATCAGTAATCTGTATATCCGCAGTGCCAATGGCGAAATGGTTCCGTTCTCTGCGTTCAGCGCATCGCATTGGGTTTACGGCTCACCGCGCCTGGAGCGTTACAACGGCATGCCATCGATGGAAATACTGGGGGAAGCCGCGCCGGGTCGAAGTACGGGTGAAGCAATGGCACTAATGGAAAGCCTCGCAGAAAAGCTGCCAAACGGTATTGGTCATGACTGGACGGGTATGTCTTATCAGGAACGACTGTCGGGTAACCAGGCACCTGCACTTTATGCCATCTCGCTAATCGTCGTCTTCCTTTGCCTGGCCGCGTTGTATGAGAGT
The DNA here is from genome assembly GCF_030332245.1 of Citrobacter sp. Cy070. Classification (NCBI taxonomy): domain Bacteria; kingdom Pseudomonadati; phylum Pseudomonadota; class Gammaproteobacteria; order Enterobacterales; family Enterobacteriaceae; genus Citrobacter; species Citrobacter sp. Cy070. The sequence continues at coordinate 5,750 of NZ_JAOWIG010000065.1, read as the reverse complement.
TGGTCGATTCCCTTCTCCGTCATGCTGGTTGTACCGCTCGGTGTGGTAGGCGCACTGTTAGCTGCATCAGTGCGTGGGATGAATAACGACGTCTACTTCCAGGTGGGTCTGTTAACCACTATTGGCCTCTCGGCGAAGAACGCCATCCTGATCGTCGAATTTGCCAAAGACCTGATGGATAAAGAGGGCAAAGGATTGATAGAAGCCACTCTGGAGGCGTCGCGCATGCGTCTTCGTCCAATCCTGATGACATCCCTGGCGTTTATTCTGGGGGTTATGCCTCTGGTTATCAGCCATGGTGCAGGTAGCGGTGCGCAGAATGCTGTTGGTACCGGTGTTATGGGGGGGATGCTCACCGCAACATTGTTAGCGATCTTCTTCGTTCCCGTCTTCTTCGTTGTCGTTAAACGGCGTTTTAGCCGGCACCACGAATAATTTGTAAAATAAAGGCGTCCATAGACGCCTTTTTACATGATGATGAGTTCTTTATTTATTAATGAGATAGACATTTAATTTTGCTGAAGCATTGCAGAACAAACTTTCAGGTGCCCCATTTTATCCATTATTTTTACAATCCACATGAATTGAGATTATTCCTCATGTCAGTCTTTTTTTAAGCAGTGGTAAAATAGCAGTCGAGTTCGCAGATGGCTGAGCGTTTACCTTTGCTCAATTAGCGAAACGCTTATTTTTGAGGTAACACCATGAAAAGATTAATACCCGTTGCACTGCTTACCGCATTACTGGCTGGCTGTGCACACGATTCCCCTTGTGTGCCTGTCTATGACGATCAAGGGCGTCTGGTTCATACCAATACCTGTATGAAAGGCACCACGCAGGATAACTGGGAAACTGCAGGAGCGATAGCCGGTGGTGCAGCCGCTGTTGCCGGCTTGACGCTTGGGATAGTTGCCTTGACGAAATAAAAAATCATAAAAGCGCGGCCGTTACCGCGCTTTTAGCAATACGAATTAAATCTTAATATAAGACAAAATGTTAGTTCATGGCATCATTCATAAAATAAAATTATTATAGATTCGCTTCACATATCCATGAACTCAAATTAGCATTTTCTGTATTCTTCGTTATAACGCACATCCCTTTCATTATTCTCACGCTACGGATATTCACGCCCGAAATCGTTATCATGCGTCCTGTCTTATTTTTAAATTTTTTGCGCCGAAATGTGGCTTACGTTTCAATTTTGCACCACTTCAGGGCGCTGCATTTATTCTTTCCTGTCTACACTCTGCATATTGCGTCGAATAATCGTGCGCAAAAACCTGGCACTACCTTTGCTTAGAAGAGTATGGCCATAGCCACAGACAGGTAAAAGACGTTTTCAGAACGTTTCCATAACAATAATTCCTCCACACAGGATGCTCTATGAAAAAGATGATAATAGCCAGCCTGGCTGCGGCCGGCGTGCTGCTTGCGGTTGCAAATCAGGCACATGCCGGCGCAACTCTCGATGCCGTACAGAAAAAGGGTTTTGTGCAATGTGGTATCAGTGATGGCCTGCCTGGTTTTTCTTACGCTGATGCAAGCGGTAAGTTCTCAGGTATTGATGTCGATGTATGTCGTGGCGTTGCCGCTGCCGTATTTGGTGATGACAGCAAAGTAAAATATACCCCACTCACCGCCAAAGAACGCTTCACCGCGTTACAGTCTGGTGAGGTCGATATGCTTTCCCGTAATACCACATGGACCTCTTCTCGCGATGCCGGAATGGGAATGTCTTTCACTGGCGTAACGTATTACGACGGCATCGGTTTTCTTACCCACAATAAAGCGGGCCTGAAGAGCGCTAAAGAGCTGGATGGCGCAACGGTTTGTATTCAGGCAGGAACAGATACTGAACTGAATGTGGCCGACTACTTTAAAGCCAATAAAATGAAGTATACCCCTGTCACCTTTGACCGTTCTGATGAGTCCGCTAAAGCTCTCGAATCAGGGCGCTGCGATACACTTGCCTCCGACCAGTCTCAGTTGTACGCCCTGCGGATCAAGCTGAGCACCCCCGCAGAATGGATTGTACTGCCAGAAGTTATTTCTAAAGAGCCACTGGGGCCAGTCGTGCGTCGTGGTGACGACGAGTGGTTCTCGATTGTTCGCTGGACGTTGTTCGCTATGCTGAACGCCGAAGAGATGGGGGTTAACTCGAAAAATGTTGACGAAAAAGCGGCAAATCCTGCAACACCGGATATGGCGCACCTGCTAGGTAAAGAGGGGGATTATGGCAAGGATCTGAAACTTGATAACAAATGGGCTTATAACATTATCAAGCAGGTAGGTAACTACTCGGAGATCTTTGAGCGTAACGTTGGATCGGAAAGCCCGCTGAAGATCAAGCGTGGGCAGAACAACCTCTGGAATAACGGTGGCATTCAGTATGCACCACCCGTGCGCTAATGCGCAGTGATGCAACGAGCGCCGCAACTGCGGCGCTCAGCCCAGAGTCATAGTTACCGAGGTTTTCTTATGTCCCATCGCCGCTCAAACGTAAAAGGATCGTTATCCTTTTCTAACCCTGCGGTCCGCGCCTGGTTATTTCAAATACTCGCTGTGATTGCGGTCGTTAGCATTGCGATCTATCTCATTCATAACACCATTAATAACCTGAGCAGTCGCGGTATTACCTCGGGATTTTCTTTTCTCGAACGCAGTGCCGGATTTGGTATCGTCCAGCATCTGATTGATTACGAGCAAGGCGATACATATGGCCGCGTCTTTATCGTCGGTCTGCTTAATACGCTATTAGTCTCTGCGTTGTGCATTGTTTTCGCATCATTTCTCGGCTTTTTTCTCGGGTTGGCACGGCTGTCGGATAACTGGTTACTACGAAAGCTCTCTACGATTTATATCGAAACGTTCCGCAATATCCCGCCATTGCTGCAGATCTTCTTTTGGTATTTTGCCGTATTGCGGAATTTGCCCGGACCGCGGCAGGCTGTTAGTGCCCTGGATCTGGTCTTTCTGAGCAATCGCGGGCTCTACATTCCGGCACCACAGATGGGAGAAGGCCTGATTACCTTCTGTGCCGCAATCATGCTTGCCGTCATCATCACCATTGGGTTATTTCGCTTCAACAAAATGCACCAGACCAAAACAGGCCAGTTGCGCCGAACATGGCCAACAGCCCTGATGCTAATCGTGTTTCTACCGATGATTTCACATTGGATTTTCGGTGCGGCGCTGCACTGGGATATCCCTGAACTACGCGGGTTTAACTTCCGTGGCGGTATGGTGCTTATTCCCGAACTGGCTGCCCTGACGCTGGCGCTTTCGGTGTATACCTCAGCGTTTATTGCTGAAATTATCCGGGCGGGGATTCAGGCTGTTCCTTATGGCCAACATGAAGCAGCACGCTCGCTGGGCCTGCCAAATCCGGTAACGCTGCGCCAGGTGATCATCCCACAGGCGCTGCGCGTCATCATTCCCCCATTGACCAGCCAGTATCTGAATATCGTCAAGAACTCCTCTCTCGCAGCCGCCATTGGCTATCCGGATATGGTGTCATTGTTTGCCGGTACTGTGCTCAATCAAACAGGACAGGCCATCGAAACTATCGCCATCACCATGTCGGTGTACCTGATCATCAGCCTGAGCATTTCTCTGTTGATGAATATTTATAACCGCCGCATCGCACTGATTGAGCGCTAAGGAGCCATGATGACAAAAGCACTGCTGTCTCGCCCCGCGCGCCCGAGCAGTAACCAGGCAAGTCGCATTCTATTTTGGGTACGTAAAAACCTGTTCTCTAGTTGGTCAAACAGCCTGCTCACATTGCTATGCGTGTGGCTTATTTGGTCGTTCCTTCCCCCGCTGTTGAACTGGGCATTCCTGCAGGCCAACTGGGTCGGTTCTAGCCGGGCCGATTGTACAAAAGCAGGGGCTTGCTGGGTTTTCATCCATGAACGCTTCGGGCAATTTATGTATGGACTGTATCCACACAATCAACGCTGGCGCGTCAATCTGGCTCTGATTATTGGTCTGCTTTCCTTCATCCCGATGTTCTTGAAAATCATCCCCCACCGTGGCCGCTATATCGCCGTCTGGGCCGTCATTTATCCAGTGGTGGTTTGGTGGCTGATGTACGGGGGTTTTTTCGGGCTTGAGCGCGTAGAAACTCGCCAGTGGGGTGGGTTAACACTGACGCTTATCATCGCATCCGTGGGTATTGCAGGCGCGCTTCCGTGGGGCATTTTACTGGCGTTAGGCCGCCGTTCTCATATGCCGATCGTGCGTGTTTTATCGGTCATTTTCATTGAGTTCTGGCGTGGTGTGCCGCTTATAACCGTCCTGTTTATGTCCTCAGTCATGCTCCCGCTATTTATGTCGGAGGGTACAACTATCGACAAACTTATTCGGGCACTGGTTGGTGTCATTCTCTTCCAGTCAGCCTATGTTGCTGAAGTGGTACGCGGAGGATTACAGGCCTTACCAAAAGGTCAATATGAAGCGGCTGAATCACTGGCGCTTGGGTACTGGAAAACGCAGGGGTTGGTTATTCTTCCCCAGGCGCTGAAGCTGGTCATTCCCGGCCTGGTCAATACCATCATCGCGCTATTCAAGGATACCAGCCTGGTCATTATCATCGGCCTGTTTGATCTCTTTAGCAGCGTCCAGCAAGCAACTGTCGACCCGGCCTGGCTGGGAATGTCGACAGAAGGATATGTTTTCGCTGCACTGATTTACTGGGTTTTCTGTTTCAGCATGTCGCGTTATAGCCAGCATCTGGAAAAACGTTTTAACACCGGGCGTACACCGCACTGAGGAATTTATGAGCCAACTAGTAATGCCGTCCACTGACGCGATGATTACGCTGGAAAACGTCAACAAATGGTATGGGCAGTTTCATGTCCTGAAAAATATCAACCTGCAGGTAAAACAGGGAGAACGTATCGTATTGTGCGGGCCTTCTGGTTCCGGAAAATCGACGACTATTCGCTGTATTAACCATCTGGAAGAACATCAGCAAGGGCGTATTGTCGTGGATGGAATCGAGCTCAACGAAGATATCCGCAATATCGAACGTGTCAGACAGGAAGTTGGCATGGTCTTTCAGCACTTTAATCTTTTCCCTCATTTAACGGTTCTGCAAAACTGCACACTGGCTCCTATTTGGGTGCAAAAGATGCCGAAGAAAGAAGCCGAAGTGCTGGCAATGCACTACCTTGAGCGGGTCCGCATTGCTGAACATGCACATAAATATCCCGGGCAAATTTCCGGTGGTCAGCAACAGCGTGTCGCTATTGCGCGCTCGCTGTGCATGAAACCCAAAATCATGCTGTTTGACGAACCCACGTCAGCGTTAGATCCCGAAATGGTAAAGGAAGTGCTGGATACGATGATTGGCCTGGCGCAATCGGGAATGACAATGCTGTGTGTAACACATGAAATGGGGTTCGCCCGCACGGTAGCGGATCGGGTGATCTTTATGGATCTTGGAGAGATTGTCGAACAGGCGCCTCCAGATGAATTTTTTGCCCATCCTAAATCCGAACGAACCCGTGCCTTTTTGTCGCAGGTTATACATTAACGCCCAATTGCCTGCACGTATCAGACCGACAGAAATATCAACCTCGTGGGGCCGGATAAAACGTTTACGCGTATCCGGCCTCTTTTCCGTGATACGTTAAAAACGCAAAAAGGCCCAGTCTTTCGACTGGGCCTTTCGCTTTTATTTGATGCCTGGCAGTTCCCTACTCTCGCATGGGGAGACCCCACACTACCATCGGCGCTACGGC